>CAZXXC010000043.1:0-30922 GCA_964644665.1 uncultured Methylococcaceae bacterium | reverse complement strand
ACGGTTGGAAATGTTCCGCGATCGTCGGTTCCGCGCGTGACGCGTCGAGCCCGCGGTCCGCGTTTTGTGAGGCACCTCACTGCCATTGCCCGGGAAAAGAGCACCCCCGCTCTTTAGCCCGAAGCGAGAATCGGCTTGGCCGAGGTTCAATCGCGAACCTGGTGTCCGGGCTGAATGATCGGGCGGGACGGCCGGCTGCCCGATCTCGCCTCCGAGCCGACCCGCGCGGCTTTCGCCCCAGGCTCCTCTTGAGGAGATCAAGGATATACTGTTTCGCCACTGTGCGATGATCGCAGGATCAGCGCCGCCGGATTGCCGAGCGACGGATCACGCGTGCCCTGACGATGCTACAACCATGAAAACGCCGTTTGCCACCGGACGCTCCACCCGTCAAACCGGGATATCGGGTCAACGGATCGGGATGGCCCTAGCCCGCATCGCCGATTCGCCGTTCACCCCGTCGCTGCTAATCCTGCTCGCCCCGGTGCTGGCGTTTCTGTTGCTGCGGCTCCCGGCGATTTCCCAGAACAACTTCACCGATGCGATGTATTACCTGGGCTACTCCAGGAATTTCGTCGACCTGGTCGACCGTTACGGCTTCGTTTACTACGCGGTCCGCTTCGGGCCGATCTTCTCCGAAATGACGTTCTCGCACCTGTTCGGTGCGACGACCGGTTTTCATCTGTTGCGCTATCTGCTGTCGGTCGGCGTCGCCTGGCAATTGCACGCGGTGCTCGCCGAACGCTACGGCAAGCGGGCCGCGCTGCTCGGAGTGCTTGCCTGGAGCTTCAATCCGGTGACCGCACGCGTGCTGCTGTCGACCTACGTCGATTCGACCGTGGTCCCGTTCACGTTGATGGGTCTGCTGATGCTGCTGCGCGACTGGCGCCGTTCGCTGCAGCGCAGCTTTGCGGCCGGCGTGCTGTTGTGCGCCGGGGTCAGCGGCAACGTCTATGCCGGCGTGATGATCGCGTTCGCGCTGCCGGCCTATGTCGGACTCAACCGCCATCGCCGGCTGCAATCGATCGCATCCGATCTGCTGGCCGCCTTCGCCGGAGCGGCTCTACCGTTGCTGCTGTTCACCGGCCTCTATGATCACCTGTTCGGGGCCACCTCGTTGCTGCAGCCGGCGATCGATGTCACGTTGCGACTGGCGGGCGGCGACGCCAAGCAGTGGACCCGTCCGGCTCAGCAATGGCTATTGGATTCACCGCACATTTATGCGCCGTTCCTGATCCTGCTCGCAACATTGACGGTCTGGCGCTGGCGACGCGACCAACTGGCGCTGGCAGCCGCCGGCTATCTGTCGCTGTTCCTGCTGTTCTATTGGTTCAGCGACCTGGTGTTGGACGGCTACTCGCTATCGTTCTATCCGTACTTTTCCTATTGGCAGGCACCGTTGATGCTGGGCGTCGGCGTCGTCTGCGCGCAGGTGCTGCGGGGGGGCGGTGGTGCGACCCGGTCCAGGGCCATCGCCGGGTGGCTGATCGGGGCGCTGGTCGGCCCGCCGCTGCTGTTTGCCCACACCGAGATCCAACCGCCGGCATTCGGCTGGCTGGCCGGAGCGATGGCAGCCGCCGCCGGCTGGCTGTTGAGCCTCCGCAGCGAACTCTGGCGACCCTACGGCTTGATCGCTCTGATCGCCGCGTCCGTGCTGCTTCAAACCGGAAGCCCGGTTTATCGCACCATGCTCGGTGACCCGGCGAGCGATGATCGCGAAACGGTGCGGGCCGCGCTCGATCTGATCGAAGTGCTGCCGCGCGTGGCCGAGGACGGGAAAGAACTGGCGTTCTGGTATTCGTCCGTTGCCGACCGCCGAATCCGGATGGTGCAGTCGGCCTACCTGCCGTTCAGCCGCTTGCAACACGCGGATCGCTCGCCGGTCGAACTCGGCCCGCTCCGCTCGATCGATCTGGAGCCGCTGCACAATCCGCAGTTGGCACATCTGGTGATTCTCGATTTCTCGCACGAGCGGGTCGAACTGGCATTGCAAGCGCTGAATGTCGCCCACATCCCGTATCGCCTGGCCCAGCGGCGGCGGCTCGGTTCGAAACGCTACGCGCTGGAAATGGCCCAATTGATCCTTGAACATCGGACCGATCCGACGGTCGCCGAGCTGCCGGCCACCGCGTTGCGCCCGCACCCGGATGCGGTGATGCGCTACGATGCGGACGGCGCAATATTGATGACCGGCAAGGTCATTCGCAACTGGGACGCGACGATGGATCTGGATGACGTGATCCGTCCGGGGCTGCCGGTCACCGTGAGCGTCACGCTGCAGGTGCTGGAGGGTCGCGCCTCGCTGGCCTTGATCCGCCGCGGCGCCCCCGATCGGGTACTGCAGGAGAATCCGGCGGCGCAGACCCACCGGCCCGTCCAGGTCAGCGTCACCGCGCGCGAGGCAGACGAACGGGACGTTCTGGTATTACGCAACCAGATGCAGGACGGCACCCGCGCAGTGGTCCGCATTCGATCGATCACGATTCTGCAGCCGGATACCGACTATGCATCCCTTCCTGCCGCCCCGATACCGTGACTCCACCCGACCGACCCCGATGCGCTCGGCTTCGGCGGTCCTGATGGCGGCCCTCGGCCTTGCCGCGAGCGGTTCACCCGGGGTGGCGGCCGAACGGACGTTTGCGACGCTGGACGGGAAACCGCCGTTGATCATCGGCCACCGCGGGGCTCCCGGACACCTGCCGGAGCATACGCTCGAGTCCTACCGGCGTGCGATCGCGCTCGGCGCCGACTACATCGAACCGGATCTGGTCGCGACCAAGGACGGCATCCTGATCGCTCGGCATGACATCGACCTCGGCACCACGACCGACGTCGCCGACCGCCCGCAATTCGCAAGCCGCAAGACCGCCAAGACGATCGACGGCGTCCGGATCGAGGACTGGTTCGCGGACGATTTCACGCTGACCGAGATCAAGACGCTGCGCGCCCGGCAGCCACTGTCGTTCCGCCCGAAGGAATTCGATGATCGATACGAAATCCCGACGTTCGAGGAAGTCGTTCGCCTGGTCAGGGATGAAAGCCGCAAGGCCCGCCGTGCGATCGGGGTTTACCCGGAAACCAAGCACCCGACCTATCACGCCGACGCCGGTTTAGCGCTGGAGGAACGCCTGATCGCGATCCTGGCGAAATACGGGCTGAACCATCGCGATGCACCGGTGATGATCCAGTCGTTCGAGGTCGGCAACCTCCAATCCCTGCGCCGCCGGACGCCGGTTCGCCTGGTGCAACTGATCGACGCCGATGCGATCAAGCGCAACGGCGTCGCGCTGCCGAACCGGCCCTACGACTTCACGCTGCGGGGCGACGTCCGCACCTATGCGGACCTGATCGGCCTGCCGGGGCTTCGCGAAATCGCGAGTTACGCCGATGGCATCGGCCCGTGGAAGAACTACCTGACCGACTGTGCCGCATCCCGCTCGTCCGACGAGAGCCGGACCCAGGCGACGTCCGGCGCACCGTGCCTCCGAGTCGCCGACGCCCATCGCGCAGGACTCATCGTGCATCCCTGGACCTTCCGCGACGAACCCCGCTATCTCGCCGACCGCCACCACGGTGATCCGATCGCGGAATACCTCGAATATTTCCGCCTCGGCATCGACGGCGTGTTTTCCGATTTTCCGGGAACGGCGGCAGCGGCCCGGAGCCTCCTCCGTCGGCGGTGATTCCACGCACCGCTGAAGACCGCGCCGTTGCCCGGTCTGATGGCGCCCGCCCAAAGGCCGGTTCGGGTTCTGGCGACGACAGCGGTGACCCGAGGCCTGGTGGTCAGATTGCCGACCGCACCGGGCCCATGGCAGCGGCGGCCGGCCGCCAGCGATCACCGAAACACGACGGTCCGGTTGCCGTTGACCAGAACGCGATCCTCCACGTGGTAACGCAGGCCATGCGCCAGCACGGTCTTTTCGATGTCCTTGCCGTATCGCACCAGATCCTGCACCGAATCGCCGTGGTCGATGCGCACGATGTCCTGCTCGATGATGGGCCCTGCATCCAGCTCCGCGGTCACGTAATGACAGGTGGCACCGATCAGTTTCACGCCGCGCTGGTAGGCCTGATGGTACGGCCGCGCACCGATGAACGAGGGCAGAAAG
This sequence comes from uncultured Methylococcaceae bacterium, assembly GCA_964644665.1. GTDB lineage: Bacteria > Pseudomonadota > Gammaproteobacteria > Methylococcales > Methylococcaceae > Methylotetracoccus. Next base: position 26,810 of record CAZXXC010000043.1, on the reverse strand, counting down.
CTGTGGTGGATGTTGATGATCTGGCCCGGGTAGGCCTCGCAGAGGTCCGGCGGGATGATCTGCATATAGCGGGCCAGCACCATCACATCGCCTTTCACCTCGTCGAACAGGCGCCGAATTTCGGCATAGGCCTCCGTCTTGCTGTCAGGCGTGACCGGGATGTGGTGAAAAGGGATCCCGTGCCATTCGACGAAGCTCTTGAAATCCAGATGATTCGAGATCACGCACGGGATCTCGATGGGCAGTTCCTTGCTTTGCCAGCGCGCCAGCAGATCGTACAGGCAGTGCTCCTGGCGGGAGACCAGGATCACGACGCGCTTGCGGACCGCCGAATCGCTGATGCGCCACTCCATCTGCAGTTCCTCGGCGATCGGCGCGAAGCGACTGCGAAATTCGGCCAGATGAAACGGCAGCGAATCCGCCTTGATGTCGATGCGCATGAAATAACGCCCGGTATCGGCATCCGCATAGTGACTGGTTTCCAGGATCCAGCCTCGATGCTCGGCGATGAAGCCGGCGACGCGTGCAACGATACCGACACGATCGGGGCTGGCAGCCACCAGCGTGTAGAAATGTTGAGTGTGCATTGGAAAGTGCCCAGCGTTTGATCAGATTGGTCGAGTGATGCGACCGGACACCTCCCGTGTCCGACATCACAGCCGGGATCATAAGTGACCGACCCGAGTTCCGCCACTCCGGGCCGGCCGGCTCGCCAGGTCTTGCACCGCCCGCTCCACCGAGTGAGTATGTTGCATCGTTATGCTACGCTCATGTCGGGAGTCGGAATGACACGGCTCGGCCATCCACTTCTGCCGCCAGGACGGGGCCGATATCGGCAGCCCGCGATCGGCGCTGTACCCGGAGAGGAGATCATCTCACCGTGACGACCGATGATTTGTCTCTCCAGCGGTTCGCCGCGATCGATGAGAGCGAGGACACCGCCCGATATGTCGCTGCACTCGAAGCCTTCGACGCAATCGGACAGTTGCAGGATCTCAAACGGATCGAGCGCCGACGCAGCGGCCGGGTGACGGGTTGCGCAGTTCTCGACATCGGATGCGGATTCGGACTCGAAACGCTGCGGCTGGCGAAGCGGGCCGGACCCTCTGGACGGACGACGGGCCTGGACAAGAGCGCCCGCTTCATCGCCGAAGCGCGGCGCCGCGCCGCAGCGGCGGGTCTTTCGATCGATTTCCACGTCGGCGATGCCCAAGCATTACCCTACCCGGACCGGACCTTTGATCGCGTTCGGGCCGAGCGGCTGCTGATCTACCTGGAAAACTGGGAACGGGCGCTGGAAGAAATGCGACGTGTGGTTCGCCACGACGGCATGCTATCGCTGATCGAGCCGGACATGACCACGATCAACGTCAATCTACCGGACCGTGCGGTAGTCCGGCGCGCGCTCGCCCACGAAGCGGACACCGCGGTGACCATGAGCTGGCTGCCCGGTCCACTGCTTTCCTCACTGCGGACGCTCGACCTGTCCGAAATTGCCGTCGACACCCGCGTGCTGTTATTCCCGCCGGCGCTCGCCGAGGAGTATTTTGCCGGAGTCGGCCGCCGGGCGCAGGCCGACGGCATACTCGACGAGGAACAACTCGGCGCATGGCTAACGGGACTCGCCCGACTGCGGGCCGACGGGAACCTGCTGGGCTCGATCGGGTACTATCTGTTCACGGCGCGAGCGCAGAGCGCCACGACCCCGCCACACCCAACCCCACACTCCATCCTCTCGTGATGAACGCGGGGTCGCGATAAGCCCTCCGGCGTAAACGGTTCCCGAGTACTCGCCTGCGGGCAGCCGCGAGCGCTTCCATCACGGCGCCTTCTGAAAAATGAAAGTATTGGACAGCCACGCCGAAGGCGGCCCCATCGCGTCGTCTTCACGCACTTCCAGCGGTATGCAGCCGGCCTCCTGGGCGAGCAGGAACACCACCGATTGCGGCAGGCAGTGGACCTCGATCGTGCCCATATCCGTGGGCTCTGCAAGATAGGCCTTCGTCGCAAACTGGTACCCCAAAGCATGAGTCGGCACCTGAAACATCGCGATTCCCCGCGGGGCCAACACGGCGAACGCGCGGCGTAGGATCATCGCGATCACCGGTGGCGGATTATGCTGCAGCACGATATGACTGAACCAGAGGTCAAAGCGTTCGGTCAGCCCGAACTCGGGAGCGCGCGCCAAGCGGAAGCGCACATTCCGATGCCCACATTGCCGGACCGTTTCGCGCGCCATGCTCAGATGACTCTCGGAGATATCGCAGGCGGTCACAGCGGTGAATGCCGCGGCCAGGTGGGGTGTGACGCGCCCCACGCCGCAGCCGTATTCGGCCGCCTGCTTGATGTCCGACCGCGCGATTCCATGTCGGTCCAAGGCACTCAGGATATGCTGCACATCGTCAGCGCCCGAGGCGTAAAACCAGGCCGCATTATCCTCGATCCTCTCCGGCAGGAAGGCATCGGATGAGAGAACTGACCAGTGCGGACGATCGCGCCCCAACATCGTCCAGGTGCTGGTGACATGAGCCAGCAGACGCGCTTCGGTCTCGGCATCCGTTTGCCACTCGATATCGGCCCGCGGCTGGTTGAGAGGCATTCGGGGTAACGGTTCCAGCGCATTGGCACCGGAATAGGCCAGGACCGCCTTGAATTCGGCGGAGTCTAGGAACATGCGCCGCAGCTCCGGAACCGATTCCACCGGGAGCCACAGTTTCACCTCTTCCGGCGAAGGCTTGCGGCCGAGCAGCCACTCATAAGCTGACGACACATCAGCAGGCAACACAGGCATCAGCGCGTCCCAGTAAGTAACAGCGGCGCAACATATTGCTTGCGGCAGACCGTGTCAACCAAACTTTGCCGGGTGCGCGGGTCAGGTGGCGTGCCGCCGAGATGCGGGACCGAGCACGAGCGGCTGGTCCTGCCATAGGGGCGTGTGCATCAGAATCGCCGTGGCGACCAGTGAGGCATCCCTCTGGCGGGAGCATCTATTGATGGCGGAACGATTCGCCCAGGGCTTCGAGCAGCTCGATCAATCGCGACGGCAGGATGCCCAAGACCAATACCGCGAGGCCGAGCAAACCCAGCGTGATACGCGAACCGATTGCGGGCGATTCGAACCCGGGCGGCTCCGATACCGGGCGCGTCATCTGGAAGACGATACGAAGATAGTAGAACAGACCCAATCCGCTCCCGACCACCACGGCCGAAAGCAACAGCCACAGTGCAGCCTGGCCGCCGGCGGCAAAGATGTAGAACTTGCCGATGAATCCGGCGGTCAGGGGAATACCGGCCAGCGACAGCAATGCGATCGTCATGACCGCCGCGGGTCCCGGCCGGTTCCAGAACAAGCCGGTGTAATCCTCGAGTGAATCGACCTCCCGATGCGGATTCAACAACGCTACGATACCGAGCGCCGCGAGTATCGTCACGAAGTAGGCAACCAGGTACACGGTCATCGTCTCGGCGGCCATCGCGGTACCGAGACGCGGCACCGCCACCAGCGCAACAAACAGGTAACCCATGTGTGCGACCGACGAGAAGCCGAGCAACCGCTTCAGATTATCCTGCCGGAGTGCCGCGAGGTTGCCGATCAGGATCGACGCCACCGCGAGCAGACTCAGGACATTCAGCAACGCCGGATGTCGCAGTGCGCCGGCCGCCATGCCATAGCGCAACAACACTGCGAGCATCGCACCTTTGGAGACGGTCGCGAGCAGCGCGGTGACCGGAGCCGGAGCCCCCTGATAGACGTCCGCGGTCCACAGGTGAAACGGCGCGAGCGAAAGCTTGAAGGCAAGCGCGACGACGATCAACACCGTTCCGCTGATCACCGACACCGTCATCGCCGGGACGGCCATGGCGGCAAACTCCAGGACCCCGGTCTCGGCATAGATCAGCGCCATGCCGAACAACAGGAATCCGGACGCCATCCCGGACAGCACCAAGTACTTCATCGCGGCCTCCAGGCCGCGCGGATCGTCGCGCGAATAGGCGATTAGCGGAAACAGTGACACGCTGAGCGTCTCGAGTCCCAGAAAGAACGTCGCGAAATGACTGCTGGACGACAGCACGGCCGCACCCAGGATGGTCGTCAGCAATAGCAGATAGAACTCTTCGGGCCGATCCTCGCGCCGCGCCAGATAATCCCGACTCAATACGGTCACGACCAGCCCGACCGCGCTGCTCAGCGCGGTGAAGAACAGCGCATAGCGGTCGATCGTCAACAGCGATGTGACGGCAATCGGGGCCACCCTTGCCGCGATCACGCTAGCCGCCAGAGCCGCCAGCAAACCGGCTGCAGTCAATGCGCATGCCATCCGATGATCGCGCCGGAACGCGATCGCCAGCATCAGGCCGGTCGCCGATGCAGCCAGCACGATGATCGGAAGAAGTGCCTGCAGGTGGACCGTCGCGATCACAGGCTCTCCCCCTCGGCAGCCTGCGTTCGGACCAGCGCCGGCGCCAACGCGGTCTCCGACAGCGTCAACAGCGGCTGCGGATACAAGCCGAGCCACAGCGTGGATAGGATCAGAATGCCCAGCGTCGCCAATTCGCGGACCCCGTAATCGCCCAGCGTGTGCGTCTCGCGGCGATCTCCTTGGAACACCTTCTGCACCAGGATCAACGAGTAGACCGGTGCGATGATCAGGCCCAGCGCTGCAAACGCGGCGAGCGTCGGATCGACCCGGAAGACGCCTTGCAACACCAGAAACTCCCCGATGAAGTTGCCGAGTCCGGGCATACCGAGAGCAGCGACCGAGAAAAACAGCCCGATCGCTGCGATGCGCGGCACGTCCGCCCACAGGCGGCCCATCCGACCCATGTCGCGCGTATGCAACCGCTGCTGCAAGCTTCCGGCCAGCATGAACAACGCACTGGCGCTGATGCCATGGGCCAGCATCGTCATCACGGCTCCCTGCAGGGCGAACAGGTTCCAGGCAAACACGCCGATCAGTACGAATCCCATGTGGCTGATGCTGGTATAGGCGATCAACCGCTTCATGTCGGTCTGGGCGAACGCCAGTTTGCCGCCGTACAGGATGCTGATCACGCCGAGCGTCATGGCCACCGGAGCGAAATTCAGGGCCGCCTCCGGAAACAGCGGCACGACGAACCGGATCAAACCGTAAGCGCCGGTTTTCAGCAACACACCGGCCAGGATCACACTGCCGCCAGTCGGCGCCTGGGTATGGGCGTCCGGCAGCCAGGTGTGAAACGGCACGCCGGGCAGCTTCACGGTAAACGCGACGAAGAACCCCAGCATCAGCCAGAATGCGGACGGTGCGCCGAGCGGCGTCTTCAACAGGTCGAAATAGTCGAAACTGTAGACCCCGCTGGAGTGCTGATGCAGCAGCACCAGCACGATCATCGCCAACAGCATCAGCAGCCCGCTGACCTGGGTAAAGATGAAGAATTTGGTTGCCGCGTACGCCCGCTCCTCATGTCCCCAGATCGCGATCAGGAAGTACATCGGAACGATCATGACTTCCCAGAAAAAGAAGAACAGAAACAGGTCCAGAGCCAGAAACACGCCCAGTACACCGGCCAGCGTCCACAGCAGGTTGAAGTGAAAGAAGCCGACCCGCTGGTCGATCTCGACCCAGGAAATCGCCACCGCCCCAACTCCCAGCAACACGGTCAGCGCCACCAGCAGCAGACTGAGGCCATCCATCGCCAGATGGACTCCGATCCCGAACCGAGGGATCCAAGACCAGCGGACATCCGCCAGCCAGGTACCGTCCAGCAACATCGTGCTGTCCGGCATCATCGAAACGATCAGCACGCCGGCGATCAGCAGGGCCGCCAGCGCGATCCACCGCGGCAGATCGCGGCCGAACCGCTCGGCCGGCCAGGCGATGAGCCCCCCGGCCGCCAGAATGCCGATCAACGCCGGCAACATCATTTCAGGAACCCCAACGCCATCACCACGACCGCGCCTGTGACCACGCCCCCGGCATACCAGCGCAGCCGCCCGGTTTGTATCGCGGAAGCGATCCGGTAGCCGAATCGGCTGGCCAGCACCAGACCCTGGTAGAGGAAATCGACGCCGTCCCGGCGGTTCAGCGCAGCGAGCCCGGTGAACGGCAGGATGAACAGCGCCCGATACAGACCGTCCAGGCCCCACCCGCTGAACCAGAAGCGGTACACGCCGCTGCACCAGGGTTGCGCCAACACGGCGGCCGGAGACCAGGTGCGCGTCAAATAGAACACCGCCGCCAGGCCGATACCGATGAACGGCGTCACGGTGGTGACGATCTGGATCCCCAGGCTCGTGTCCGGATGGTGCGACGGGACCGGGAACACGGAAGCGAGCGGCATCGCGGCCAGGCCGCCCAGCAGCGCCAGCGCACATAGCACGATCAGCGGCACCCCCATCGCGATGCCCAGATGCTCCCGTTCGGCGGCCGTATTTTCGCGCCCGAAGAACGCCACGAACACCAGCCGGAAGCTGTAGAGCCCGGTCAATAACGCGCCCAGCACGCCGGCCCCCCACCACCATCCTCCGCCCGGAGCCTGATAGGCGGCGAGCAGGATTTCATGCTTGCTGAAGTAACCGGACGTGAACGGCACGGCGGCCAACGCGGCACTGCCGATCATGAAGCTCCAGAAAGCGATCGGCAGACGACGCCGCAACCCGCCCATCCGGAAGATATCGTGCTCGTGATGGTAGCTGTGAATCACCGCACCCGCCGCCAGAAATAGCAGCGCCTTGAAATATGCGTGGGTCATCAGGTGGAAAATCGCACCCGACCAGGCGCCGACGCCGAGCGCCAAGAACATGTAACCGATCTGACTGATCGTCGAATAAGCAAGGATGCGCTTGATGTCGGTCTGGGTCAGTGCAGTACAACCGGCCATCAGCAAAGTCACGGCGCCGACCGCCGCGACCAGGCGTAGCACCTCGGGCGAAAGCTCGAACAAGCCGTGCATCCGGGCGATCAGATAGACGCCCGCGGTCACCATCGTCGCGGCATGGATCAGCGCGCTGATCGGTGTCGGACCGGCCATCGCGTCCGGCAGCCAGGTCTGCAGCGGTAACTGCGCCGACTTGCCGACCGCCCCGCCGAGCAGCAGCAGGGCCGCCAGGGACGCGGTGGGATCGCCGACTGTCCAGACCGCCGACGCCTCGTACACCAGCGCCCGAATATCGAGCGTCCCGAGCCGGGTGAACAACAGGAACAACCCGAGTGCCATCGCGGCATCACCGACGCGCGTCATCACGAAGGCCTTGCGTGCCGCCCGTCCATTGGCAGGGTCCTCGTACCAGAACCCGATCAGCAGATAGCTGCACAGGCCGACTCCTTCCCAACCCAGATACAGCAGCACCAGATTGTCGGCCAGCACCAGCACCAGCATCGCCGCAACGAACAGATTCATGTACGCGAAGAACCGGGCGTAATCCGAATCGTCCCGCATGAAGCCCGCCGAATAGACGTGAATCAGAAAACCGACTCCGGTCACGATGAATAGCATCGCCAACGACAGCGCGTCCAGATACAGCGAGAAACCCGGCGTGAAATTACCGACCTGCATCCAGGTCCAGAGATGGGCGCTGTGGGGCTTCATCGCCCCACCCAGGAACTCGATGCCGACGCCGGCGACCAGCAGCGCCGAAATCCCGACGGAGCCGGCTCCGACCCAGGGCACCAGAGGCTTCGGCATCCTCCCTTCGCTGAGCACCAGGGCCAGAAAGCCCAGCAGCGGGAACAGCGGAACCAGCGGCAACAGATCGATCATTCCGGCTCCTTCCCTATCCCTGCATCCGGCTCAGAGCATCGGCGTCCAGCGTCCGCACCCGCCGATGGATCTGCATCACCAGGCCGAGCGCCACACCGACCTCGGCGGCGGCCAGCGTCAGCACCAGCAGGAACATGATCTGCCCGTCCGCCTGGTTCCAGCGCGAGCCGGCGACGATGAACGCAAGCCCCGCCGCGTTCAGCATGATCTCCAGCGACATCAACACCGAGATCAGGTTGCGCCGGACCAGCACGCCGGTCAAACCCAGCGCGAACAGGATGGCCGCGAGAATCAGTCCCTGCTCGATCGGAATTGCGTTCACCGCTTGGGCTCCCCGGGGCGCGCCAGGTGATAGGCGCCGACCAGTCCCGCCAGCAACAGCATCGAAGCCAGCTCCACGGCCAGCACATAGGGTCCCAACAGCCGGATGCCGACTTCCTTGGAGCTCACGACATGTCCGGTTTCTCCGCCGATGCCTTGCGCCAGCACGTAGATCAGCTCGATCGACAGCAATCCGGCGAGGATCGAGGGACCCCGCCACATCGACGGATTCAGCCAACTCCGTTCCTGCGCCAGGGTTCTGGGACCCAGGTTCAGCATCATCACCACGAACAGGAACAGCACCATGATCGCACCGGCGTAGACGATCACTTCCAGCAATGCCGCGAAATAGGCGCCCATCAGAAAAAACACCATTGCCGAAGCCATCAGCGACAGGATCAGATAGAGCAGCGCGTGGACGGCATTCAAGCTGCTGATGACCAATCCGGTGGAGACGATCGCAATCAGCGCGGCGCCGTAAAACAGGACATGCAGCATCACGGCAGCAGACTCCGAATGTCGACCGGCGGCGCCTCGTTCTCCGCCTCCCCTTTTTGCTTGCCGGAGATGGCCTTACCGGCGACCCGGTAGAAGTTGTATCCGGGATACTTGCCGGGACCGTCGATCAACAGATGTTCCTTCTCATACACCATGTTGCGGCGATCGTATTCGCTCATCTCGAAATCCGGCGTCAGCTGGATCGCGTAGGTCGGACACGCCTCTTCGCAGAAACCGCACATGATGCAGCGGGAGAAATTGATTCGGAAAAACGCCGGGCGCCAGCGACCATCCGGATCTTCGGTTTTCTGCAGCGCTATACAGTCCACCGGACAGGCGACTGCGCACAGGTTGCAGGCGACGCAGCGCTCCTCGCCGTCCGGATCGCGGGTCAACACGATGCGTCCGCGATAGCGGGGGGCCAACGCCGGCTTCCGCTCCGGGTACTCGACCGTGTCCGCCTTGGTGAAGGTGTGCTGCAGCACTGTCCAGAGCGTCTGGATCTGGCTGATGAAGTCCCTCCAGAGTCGGATCACGGGGAACGCATCGGGTCGCATCAGCCTTCTCCGAGACCCAGTGCAACGGCGCCGGTGACGACCAGGTTCAGCAACGCCAGCGGCAGCATGACTTTCCAACCGAACGCCATCAGTTGATCGTAGCGCGGGCGGGGCAACGCCCCGCGCACCAGGATGAAGATCAGAATGAACAATACCGTCTTCAGCACGAACCAGACCACCGGCGGCAACCACGGCCCCTGCCAGCCACCGAAGAACAGCGTGACGATCATCGCTGCGCTCAGTGTGATCCCGATGTACTCGCCGACAAAGAACATGCCGAACTTGATGCCGGAATACTCGGTGTGAAAACCCGCGACGATCTCGTGTTCCGCTTCCGGCAGATCGAACGGCGTACGGTGACTTTCCGCCATCGCAGCGATGAAGAACACCACGAACCCGAAGAACTGCGGCACCACATACCAGAGGTTCTGCTGCGCCAACACGATCGCCCGAAGGTCGAACGTTCCGGCCAGCATCACCACGCCCATCACCGAGAGGCCCATGAATACCTCGTAGCTGAGGGTCTGGGCCGTCGCCCGAAGCGCCCCGTAGAGGGAATACTTGTTGTTCGAGGCGTAGCCCGCCAGCACCAGACTGTAGACCGACAGCGAGGACAGCGCGAGAAAGTACAACAGCCCGAAATTGAAGTCGATGATACCGATACCGGGCGCGACCGGTACGACGGCGAATGCGGTCAACATGGTGATCATCACCACACTCGGCGCCAGCAGGAACACCGGCCGGTCGGCAAACGGCGGTATCCAGTCCTCCTTGGTCAGGATCTTGATCATGTCGGCCGCGACCTGTAGCAGCCCCAGCGGACCCAGACGGTTCGGCCCCAGCCGGTCCTGCCAGATCGCCAACAGGCGTCGCTCGACCCAGATCAGCAACGCCGCCACGGTCAACAGGCCGATCAGGATCGATGCGATGTTCAACGGCGACCCGACGGTCATCAGCCGTCCCCTTCGGTCACGGCGCCCCGCACGCGCCCGATACGGAGCCGTTCGGGACAAGGTCCCGGAGGCATGCCGGGAAGACCGACCGGCACTCCGGCAACGCCCATCGGCAGCGATTCGTCCACTTTGAGCGGCAGGCTGTACTGTTCATCCCCCCAAACCACATCCACCGTGGCATGACTGCCCGTCCGTTCCGCATCCCGCGAATTCAGTGCGATATAGGCCGACGGCACACGTTCGGCCAGCGACGGCGACAGCACACTCAGCTCGTCACTGCCGAAGGTGTGATGAACGGGTACCGCCGACAGCCAGTCGTCCTCGCCGTCGGGTGACGCCCATGCGGCTGCAGGGTACCAGATTCCGCCGGCCGGATCCGACGGACCCAACAGCAGTACACCGGGATCGCCGCCCAGCAAGGCGCCGCCGACTTCCTGCTGAAACTTGTTTACCGCCTGCTGGTTGGAATTCCAGCCGGGCGCCCAGACGAACGGCCGGAGTGCGGCCGGTGCGTCGAAGCTGTCTCCTTCCATCGAAAAGGACAGAGGCGAATCGCTGTCGTCCACCGGCTTCGGCTCATGCATGGACTCATTCGCATGCATCGCGGTTCGGCCGCTGTAGCGATGGGGTTGGCGGGCGATGCGCAGCCCATCGATGCGAAAATCGGCGCTCGGCACCCCGCCCTGAATCCGTGCAAACACCGTGTAGGCACCGGCCAGCGTGCGGCTGACCTGGTCGATGTTCGACCAGTCCCGGTGCGGGCCCCGTTCTGCCAGCCAACGCCAACTGTCCAGTGCATCGGCCGGCGCCGTCATGACCGAATAGTAGCGCTGCGCCCGGCCTTCGTAGCTGACCAGCGTACCTTCCGATTCCGCGAAGCTGCCGCCCGGCAGCACCAGCTCTGCCGCATCCGCGGTACGGTGTCGGGTGTGATCGATCAAGACCGAATGACCCACCTGCGCCAGGAAGCGGTCGACGGCCCGATCATCGGCACGTCGGTACAGATCGTTTTCGAGAACGATCACCGTGTTGACATCGTCCGTCGCCAATGCCGTTCCCAGCGGTCGAGCGTCCATCAGCGCGAGCCCCAGGCTGTTGCATTCCGGCACGATGAACGCGACATCGGTCGCGCACCCGCGTACACCGGCCAGTGCTTTCGCGATATTGGCCACCGCCTGTATCAACGCCAAACTGCGGCAACCGGTACCCGAGGTCAGCAGCGGCCGCCGCGCCTTTTTCAAGACCGCCACGATCGTCCCGGCCACCTCCGCTTCCGCCGCGGACAGATCGGCCACCGGGCCCGCTGCAACATCCAGCATCGCGGCAATGGCGCCGCCCAGGCGGGCAAGGGACGACGGATCGCCCCGAAACACCCGCTCCGCCAAGCCGTCGAGGCGGGTAGCGCACGGTGTCGCCACGAACAGGGGACTGCGCCGATCCTGCGCCAACTCGCGAACGACGGCATCGTGCCAGCGCGGTACGTCCATCCGATCCGCAGTCTCGAACCCCGCGTTCCGCACCGCCTGGCGCAACGACAGCGACAAGCGCGGTGCGGTATTGGCGATATCCTCTCCGAGCACCAGGATCGCGTCGGCCTGTTCGGCTTCGCGCAGCGACACGCTGTGCACGGGCCACTGTGTCAGGATTTTGACGATGGTGGTCAACAACTCATATTCCGTGTCATCGATACCGGCATGGAAATTCTCGCGACCGACCAGTTCGCGCAGCGCGAAGTTGGCTTCCAGCGTGGCTCGGGGCGAACCGATGCCCAGCAGGCGGCCCTGCAACAGGTCGCCGAAGTGCCGATCGGCAGCCGACTTCCCGATCGGTTGGCCTCTCAGCAATGGATGATGAATCCGCGATGGCGCATTCACGAAGCCGTAACCGAAACGGCCCCGGTCACACAGGAAATAGCCGTTCACCTCGCCGTGATAACGGTTGACGACTCGCCGCAGCGTTCCATAGCGTTCTCCCAGGCTGGTGTTGCAGCCGACACCGCAGTGCACGCAAACGGAGGGCGCCATCTGCAGATCCCATTTCCGCGCATAGTGGGCACTGAAGGTCTTGTCAGTGAACACGCCAGTCGGGCAGACTTCGACCAGATTGCCGCTAAATTCGCTTTCCAGCACCCCATCGTCGAACCGTCCGAAGTAGACCTGGTTGCGGGATGAGAAGACGTCGAGGTCCTCGCCGCCGGCATAGTCGCGATAGAAGCGCACGCAGCGATAGCAGGCGATACAGCGGTTCATCTCGTGATTGATGAACGGCCCGAGATATTGATTGCGGTGGGTCCGCTTCGGCCCGCGGTAACGCCGCGACACGTGCCCGGTCATCACCGTCATGTCCTGCAGATGGCACTCGCCACCCTCTTCGCACACCGGACAGTCGTGCGGGTGGTTGGTCATCAGCAGCTCGATGACCGATGCCCGGAACTCCCGGGCATCCGGCGCCTGCAGGCCGATCCGGAGCCCTTCACTGACCGGCGTCATACAGGCCATCACCAACCGGCCGGTCGTATCGGCCGCATCGCGATACTGAACCACCGCGCACTGCCGGCAGGCGCCGACCGAACCCAGCGCCGGGTGCCAGCAGAAATACGGCAGATCCAGACCCAGCGACAGCAACGCCTTCAGCAGATTGTCACCGTCCCGGACGGTATATCGGTTTCCGTCGACGACGATTTCAGGCATGGGCGGTCTCGACGGGTTGGGATAGGTAGCGTTCGAAATCGTCACGGAAATGGGTCAAAGCGCTCTTCAAGGGTTCGACCGCGCCGGGCGCCAGCGCACAAAAGGTGTTGCCAGGACCCATCATCCGGCAGAGCCGCTCCAACGTGGCAATGTCCTCGGGACGCCCGTGACCGGCCAGCAGGTCGTCCAGCAGCCGCGCCGCCCAGGGTAGCCCATCACGGCACGGAGTACACCAGCCACACGACTCCTGAGCGAAGAACTGTTCGAGATTCAGCACCATCCTCACCGGACAGGTCTGTTCATCGAGCACGATCATGGTTCCCGTGCCAAGCCGGCTACCGGCCTTGGCGATGGTGTCGAATTCCATCGGCAAGTCGAGGTGCTGCGGGAGCAGGAAAGCGGTGGATGCGCCCCCGGGCAGGAACCCGCGCAGCCGGTAGCCGTCCTGCATGCCGCCGGCACGACTTTCGATCAGTTCCCGGATCGACGTCCCCATCGGCAGTTCCCAGATCCCGGGGCGCTTGACCCGGCCGCTGACGCCGAACAGCTTGGTGCCGCGGTCGGTGCTGCGACTGAGTCCGTGGTACCAGGCGACGCCGTTTCGGAGTATGTGCGGCAGGTTGCACAAGGTCTCGATATTGTTGACGACGGTCGGTCGCCCCCACAACCCGATCACCTGAGGGAACGGCGGCTTCGCTCGCGGCGTCGCCCGCTTGCCTTCCAGCGAGTTCAGCAGCGCCGTCTCTTCCCCGCAGATGTACCGGCCGGCACTGGTGTGCAAATGAACGTTCAGGCTGAACGCCGAACCCAGCAAATGCGGCCCGAGATAACCCTCTGCCTCGGCTTCCGCTATGGCACGTGCAACGCGCTGCGCAGCGAGTCGATACTCGCCGCGTAGGAAGATGTAGGCGACGGTGGCCTGAATCGCATAGGCGGCAATCGCGACTCCTTCGATCAATTGGTGCGGATCTCCCTCCAGCAGCAAGCGATCCTTGAAGGTCCCCGGCTCCATTTCGTCGCCGTTCGCCACCAGGTACTTCTGGCCCGCATCCGGACCCATCGGGACCAGCCCCCATTTCACGCCGGCCGGAAAACCCGAACCACCGCGGCCGCGCAGCCCAGAATCCTTGACGTCGCGCTGGACGTCATCCGGGCTCAGTTCCTTGACCGCGCGGGCCAATCCCTGGTAACCACCGGTTCGCCTGTACGCCTCGAGCGAGGCTGCTTCACCGTCGCGCCGGATATTCTGCGTCAGAGGTGTTGCGCCGTTCATTCGGTATGCGCCCCCGAGCGGACGGTCGCCCTGCCGTCGGTAGTACCGCGCTCCGATTCCAGCATCGCATCCGCCGTTGGCACATCCACGTCCCGGTACAAGCGATCGTTGACCATCAGCACAGGCGCGTGATCACAGGCGCCGAGGCAGACCACCGGAAGTAGCGTGAACTTACCGTCTTCGGTGGTCTGACCGGGCTCGATCGACAGGCGCCGACCGATGTGATCCCGCACCCGATCGGCGCCCAGCAGCCAGCAACTGACACTGTTGCAACACAGAATCACCTTTTCGCCCACGGGCTTGCGGAAGATCAGATTGTAGAATGTGGCCACACTGTCAAGTTCTTCCGGAGACAGACCCAGCAGTTCCGCGACCGCTTGCAGATGTTCGTCGGAAACCCACCCGCGATGCTTCTGCACCACCTTCAGGGCTTCGATCGAAGCCGCCCGCGGGTCCGGATAATGTGACAGTTCCTGCCGGATCTCGTCGATTTCGCTCCGACTCAGTTGTTGTTGCAGATTCGTCATCGCGGCTTACCGGTCCACGTCGGCCATCACGAAATCGATGCTGGCGAGGATCGCGATCAGGTCCGCGATCATCAATCCGCGCGACATGTTCGGAATCATTTGCAGATGGGCAAACGACGGCGTGCGAATACGCGTCCGGTACGAGGTGGTCCCGCCGTCGCTGGTCAGATAGTAGCCGTTCAATCCCTTGGTCGCCTCGACGCAGCCGAACGCCTCGCCAGGCGGCAAGACCGGCCCCCAACTGACGCTGAGGAAATGCTGAATCAGCGTCTCGATGTCGTGCATCGTGCGCTCTTTGGCCGGAGGCGTGGTCAGTGGATGATCGGCCTTGTACGGACCGTCCGGCATCCGCTCGATGCACTGCCGAATGATCCGCACACTCTGCCGCATCTCCTCGACCCGAACTGCACAGCGGTCGTAGCAGTCGCCGTGGCGGCCCGTCGGAATGTCGAATTCCAGATCCTGGTAACCGGAGTAAGGGCGGGCCTTGCGGTAGTCCCAGGCCAGGCCGGTCGCCCGCAAACCCGGGCCGGTGATACCCCAGTCGATCGCCTCCCCGCTGGAATAAGCCCCGATACCCTGGGTCCTTCGCTGCAGCAAGCTGTTCGCCATCACCATCTTGTCATAGTGATCCAACCGCGGCGGCATATAGTCGACGAACTCGCGGACCCGCCGATCCCAACCTTCCGGCAAATCCCAGGCCACCCCGCCGATACGGAAGTAACTGGAATGCATCCGGGCACCGGTGATGGATTCGATGATGTCGAACAGCTTCTCACGGTCGATGAACATGTAGAACACTGGCGACATCTGCCCGACATCCTGCGCGAAGGTGCCGTAGAAAAGCAGATGATTGGCGATCCGGTAAAACTCGGAAATCATCACGCGGATCATCTGCGCTCGTGGCGGCACTTCGATTCCGGCCATCTTTTCGACCGCCAGAACATAGGGCAGATTGTTCAGCGAACCGCCCAGGTAATCGACCCGATCAGTGTAGGGGATATAGGTATGCCAGCTCTGCCGCTCGCCCATCTTTTCGGCGCCGCGGTGGTGATAACCGATGTCGGGCACCGCATCGACGATTTCCTCGCCGTTCAACTGCAGCGCCACGCGGAAAACGCCATGCACACTCGGATGGTTGGGGCCCAGATTCAGGAACAGGAAATCGTTGTCCTCGTCATGCCGCTGCATGCCCCAATCCTCGGGACGAAAACGCAGCGCGTCCTGTTCCCGCTGCAGGCGTTCGTCCGGCAGGCTGAAGATCCCCATTTCGGTCGCACGCGCGGGATGGTCTTTCCGCAGCGGATGCCCCTGCCAGGTCGGCGGCATGATCAGCCGGCGGAGATTCGGGTGGCCTTCGAACCGAACACCGAACAGATCGAAGGCCTCGCGTTCATACCAGTTCGCCGACGGCCAGATCGCCGTGACGCTGGGCACCGCCGGCTCACTGGCGGGCAGCGCGACCTTCACCCGCAGATCTTCGTTGCGTTCGAGAGACGACAGGTGATAGACGACCGTAAAGGCACTTTCCGGCATGCCGTGACGGTAGTGCCGCAGCCGTTCGTCGACCGCGGTCAGGTCGAACAGCATCGGATAAGGGCGCTCGATTTCCTCCTTCAGAAAGCGGAGGACGGATCGCAGCGAGTCCGCCCCGACCCAGACGGTTGGGATCCGGTCGAGGGTCGTCTCCGCGATGATGGAATGACCAGGGAAGCGCCGCTCCAACTCCGCCACGATCGGCGGCGGCTCCGTGACCGGCCGATGGTGCTGTGTCGGCGATGCGGCGATGACCGGCATGACCCTACAGGCGGCGGGGATCCCGGAGGGTGCTGGCGCGCATCCTATCAGCGGTCTTCGCGTCGCGCTGACTGGCTACGGCTTGGCGCGGCGGTCCGCCGTCGGGTACGACGTAACCCAATGGGCGCCGCTGCTGCCCGATCGACCGCTGCAACAGCATGAGGCCTTCGAGCAACGCTTCCGGCCGCGGGGGACAACCCGGCACATAGACGTCGACCGGCAGGAAGGTATCGACCCCCTGTACCACACTGTAAATGTCGTACATGCCGCCCGAATTGGCACATGAGCCCATCGAGATAACCCAGCGCGGTTCCAGCAACTGGTCGTAAAGCCGCTTCACAACGGGCGCCATTTTCAGAAAGCAAGTGCCGGAAATCACGATCAGGTCGGCCTGACGGGGTGTGGCACGGATCACTTCGGAGCCGAACCGGGCGATGTCGTGACGGCTGGTGAACGCGGTCGCCATCTCCACGTAACAGCACGACAGTCCGAAATTGAACGGCCAAACCGAATGGGCACGACCCCAGGCGATCAGATCTTCGAGCCTGGAGAGCAGCACGTTGCGGCTGATCTGCGCCTCGTTGAGGGCGCCGCCCGGCGCCGGTGCCGGATCGGCATCTGCTTCCGTCAAGTTCCAGCGCATTGCCCGCTCCCCAACCGCTGACGCGGTGAATCCTGCAGTCGTTGCCGCGCCGTGCGCCAGTCGAGCGCACCGACACGCCACAAATACACCAGCGCCACCAGCAACACGCCGATGAAGATCAGCATCTCGATATAGCCCAGCCAACCGGACTCGCGAAACGAAACCGCCCAGGCAAAGATGAAAATCGCCTCGAGATCGAAGATCACGAAAAAGATGGCGATCGGATAGAAGTGAACGGCCAGCCGGACATGGGTATCTCCCATCGGCACGATGCCTGACTCGAACGGTTCGGCCCGGCTGCGATCGGCCCGTCGTTGGGCGGCTAGGTACGGAATCGCCATCATGGCTCCGACCGTCGCGAGGATCGCGATGAAATAGACGATCACCGGCCACAGTTCGCTGGCCCGCACCAGGTCGTCATTCACGCCGCACCCCCTGAACTGAAAGTTTGGGCTCGCAGAGTACCGAAATTTCTTTGATGAGAAAAGAACCGCCGACCGAACGTCGATCCGCCGTGCGACAACGACCGCCAGGACGTGCTTCGAGAATGTACATCGATATCGAATTCGGCGCTATCATGCGCCCGCCGGCCGGTCTCATCGCGGCATCGACTACAAGCGCGTTGCAACGAGGAAAAAACATGAACGAACAAATGCATAACTTCGAACAGGTCAGAGACGTATTGGACTACGGAATCCGGCTGCACGGACGGCTAACCGAGGTGTACGACCGCCTGCAGCAGCAGTCGGACCAGACGCGCGTGAAGATGGTGCTCGAGTACCTGAGCCGCCACGAGCGTAACCGCGAACAGGCAATGCAGCGGTTCGAAGACGGGGCGCGCAAGAATATCCTGGAGACCTGGCTACAGTACGCGCCGAGTTCGAACATCGAGCAGTTGTTGAGCCAGTGCGCCGGACGTCGTTCGGATTTGAATGTCGATGACGTCATCAAGCTGGCGATGTGCTTCGATGACGCGTTGATCGCCATCTACGAGGAAACCGCGCGCGAAAGCGACGATCCGCGGGTTCGTGCCCTTTTCGAGAACCTCGCGGAAATGGAAACGCACGAGAAGCAACGGTTCATCCGCGACGCCGAGTGGGTGCAGGATATTTGAGCAAAGGATGGTCTCGTACCAAACCGTCCGTCTCGGCGGTCGATCGTCGCGTTTTCCTGCGGCGGCAACCGAGCGGCCGGAACCGGACGATCGAGGGCATGAATCGAAGCAAACCACGATCGCGACGATCCCGCGGAGCGGCCGCGCCGGGTCCGGCCTGGCAGTTCAAATGAGTTCGGCCGATGCGACTCGCACCCTTTCCGCCGGGCCGGGTTCGCCATACAAATAGCCCTGAAAGGCGGTGCAGCCGTGACGAGCCAGGAAATCTCGCTGCCCCGGCGTTTCGACCCCTTCGGCAATGACCGCCAGACCAAAGGTCTGTCCCAGCGACAGAATCGTGCGGGCGATGGTGGCGTCGTTGGCGTCCGTCAAGATGCCCGCCACGAAGGACTGTGCGATTTTCAGTTCGTCCAACGGCAACTGCTTCAGGTAGCACAACGACGAATACCCGGTACCGAAATCGTCGAGTGAAAAGCCCACGCCCCGGCTCTTCAGCACCGTCAGTTTCTCGATGACGTCTGCGGCATCATCCAGCAACACGCTCTCGGTCAGTTCCAGTTTGAGCCTCCGTGGGTCGGCTCCCGATCGGGCCAGCACCGCGAATACCTGGTCGACGAAGTCGGGCTGGCGCAACTGACGCGCGCTGACATTCACGGCCAGAGTCAGACGACTCATGTCCGGCCGGTTGCCCCACGCCGCCAGTTGCCGACACGCTTCGTCCAGCACCCATTGGCCCAGCGGACGGATCAGACCGGTGTCCTCGGCCAGCGGCACGAACGTCTCCGGCAAGACCAATCCGCGGTGTGGATGCCGCCATCGCAGCAACGCCTCCACCCCCAACACCCGTCCGTCGCGATCGACCTGTGGTTGATAATGGAGCAAGAACTGTCGCTCTTTCACAGCCGTCCGCAGTTCGGCGACCAGGCCGGCGCGGGCCTCCAGTGCCGCCTGCATTGCCGGATCGAAGAAGCGTAACGCATTGCGACCTGACGCCTTGGCCTGATACATCGCCAGGTCGGCCTGTTTGAGGAGTTCGTCGACGGTATCCCGGTGATTGATGAACAGGGTGATCCCGATACTCGGCGTGATCGGATAGTCTTGCCCCGCCAGGACGTAAGGTTGATTGAGTGCGCCGAGGATCTTTTCGCCCACCGTTTGGGCCCGAGCCGCCGGCTCCTGACTGACGTCACTGAGATCTTCCAACATCACGACGAACTCGTCGCCCCCAAAACGGGCCACGGTGTCGTTCTCTCTTACACAATCGAGCAGGCGATGGGCGACCTGCTGCAGCAAAAGGTCACCTTGATCGTGGCCGAGCGTATCGTTGAGCGATTTGAAATGGTCCAGGTCGATGTACAACAGGGCACCCTGGCGGAGAGTTCGGGCCGACGCCGATAAGGCTTGTCGCAGCCGGTCCAGCAGGAAGGTGCGGTTGGCCAGTCCGGTCAATGGATCATAGAACGCGAGGTGTTTGATCTCGTTCTCGAACATCCTCCGCCGCTTGATGCGTTCGCCGATGTCGCGGATGGTCGCCTGGACCAATGTCTCGCCGTCGGCGAGCAGCGCGTTCATGCTGATCTCGGCATCGAACGTCGACCCATCGCCTCGGAGGAAGCGCCATTCGAAGACTTGGGGAACCCCGGCCATAGCGGCGTTGACTCGGGCTCGAATCGTGCCTTCGAAGTCCCGCTCGTCCGGCTGCTGGCGGGTCGACAACAGGCTCAGCGTCTGGCCGATAAGCCGTACCTTCGGTAGGCCATACCATTCCAGCGCCTTGCTGTTGCAGTCCACGACGCGATGATTGTGCAGCACCAGGATGGCATCCCCTGCGCTTTCAAACAGCCGACGATACCGTTCGTCGTCCTCCATTGTGCATGCCGCTGGGGACGGACAGAGAGTTCGCGGGTGGAACATGCCGGGATTAAGCGATTCCAACAAGAGTTCTGCCGTGACGATACCCAGCACGCGTCCGTGCCGATCGGTCACCGGTAGCTGACTCAGTCGCCGACTGCAAAGCATCGACGCTGCCTCGGTCAAGGTGACGTCGGCGCCGACGCTGCAGACCGGCGTGCTCATCGCCGTGCCTACACTGGCCGTCGTCGCGTCACCCCGAAGGATCGAGGGCAGGAAATCTCGTGCGGTCAGGATACCGATCAGTCTGCCTCCATCGATCACCATCACGGAGCTGGCTGCAGCATCGGCCATTTGCCGCGCCGCTTCCGCAACGGCACATTCTGACGTCACCGTCTGGATCTCGCGGCTCATGATGTCGCACACGGCGACGGCGTTCGACAGCTTCACGCGCAATACCTCCTGTTCGAGCACGCGGAAATCGCATCCGCCCTTTCCCACCTGAACCTACCACGCATCATTGAGCGGATCGCTCGGCAACAAAGCCCGAACCTCGATGCCGCGGGTTGGCGTTCCCGCCTCGATGGACAAGGCGATGGCAGCGCCAGACAAATGGCGGCACTCGGCCGAACTGTCGAGGCGACACCATCCGCCGTTACCCTATCTGCGCGCCGAGGTGGTGCCGTCACTTCCGCCGGAACAGACGCAGGCAGGCTTCGACGACGTGTTCGTCATACACAATGCCGCTTCCGCGCCGGATTTCCTCCAGTGCCGCCTCGATCCCGAGGCTGGGCCGATGCGGTCTGGCTGACGTCATCGCCTCCACCACATCGGCCACCGCCAGGATTTTCGCCTCGGGTAAGATTTGACCGGCCGTCATTCCGCGCGGATAACCGCTCCCGTCCAGTCGCTCATGGTGCTGCAGGATGATCTCGGCGAACGGTGACGAAAACTCCGCTGCCTGCAGAATCTCACACCCCATTTGCGGATGCAGCTTCACCAGGTCCATCTCGGCGGGGATCAATTTTTCCGAACTGCCGAGTACCTCGGGTGGAATCCAGACTTTCCCCAGATCATGCACCCGGCTGGCCGCACCCAATGCCGCCACGGATCTCTCGGGAAGCCCCAGGAGTCTTGCGATGGCCATCGCAAGCTCCGCTACTCGCGCTTCGTGACAGACCGTGCGGGGATCACCCATCTCGGCCATCGTAGCGATCGACGGCAAGTCACCCACTCCGTTCCGCGGCGGTTCCAGGTCGGGTGGCACAGCGGAGTCGTTGAATCCGACTTCTGCACCGCGATTCGGCGCGCAGCGTTGCGCGTATGTGGAATCCGATGTGGCGCGGAGACGAACGCGACCGACATTCCTGTCCCGGCAGAGCGATCCGCGGGCATGGTCAACAGAGTCCCCGCAGGTCGCCGCCCCATCCAGAGGTAAGAGTCGGCCGAACACCATCAGAGCCGACGAGCGGCATCGGCAGCAAATGAACCGTTGCGTCGTCGGGATCATTCGCATCCATCGGCTGCGCTGCTCCTTGCGGAGGGCGGCGGAACCGCAAGTCGGACAGAGCAGAATCGATCCGGAATATTCGAATATCGCAGACATACCGCGCACCCGTTGATCAAACCCGTCCGCAAGAACCGACTGCTGATTGATGTCACTGGGAGCGAAACCGGGAGCGCGACTCCGCCATCCCAGCTTCATGAATGACAAAGTTCCAGCCCGCGGCGGATTCATTCCCTTTCACAATCCCCGCAAACTCAAACTATAGGCAACCGCCGATCGTCATGGTCTACGACCAACCGTGGTGGCGTTACGGCGCACCGAGCACACGTGACGGTCGGGATCCGAGACTCAGGGGGTCGTGGTGCTCCGTGGATGGAGCGCGGCGCCCGGTTCGGAGCCCCGCCTGGAGACGCCGATGGAACGCACCAAGCACTCCTGTTTAACGGGCATTGATCGGCGCTCTACGCACCGAAACGATGACATCGAAAATTGGAGCCGTGATCGGTCTAGGGAGGCATGCCGATAGCTGGCTTGGCCGCGGGACTGGCCCTCAGTTGTGCCAGCATCTCGTGGAGTTCCGTGACTCGGAGCGGCGTGTAGTCGATGATCAACAACTCCCCACTGCGGCCAATCCGAGGAAGCCGTCCGTATACGCGAAGATACTCCAGCTTCAAGCTGGCCAGGGTTTCCGCCACAGTGAGATCAAATCGGTGTTTGCTGTTCATGACCAACGGCTCTCGTCGTTGCCCGCCCATCAGGCGGCTTGAAAAGGAACGACTCACCATTAGGTATAGATCAAACGGCATGACATGAACGCAGCGCAGCGGATGGCAGCGGTGCCGTGGCGATTGGTCGTTGGTTGCATTCCTTGAGGCGGCGGCAACCTCCTGCAACGGGGCCGCGCACCCCAGCGGCGCCCTCCCGTTGCTGCATTCCTCTATTCACCCAGCCCCCCATCAATAGGCCGGGACAATCCAAGGTAGGGATGCCACGGCGCGGCGGCGAGCCGCGGGGAGCCAAGGCCGGTCGTGTACCGGCCTTGGCGACGACCGGAAATACCAGCAGGGTATTGACGGCCCTGATCAATAGAGACGCTTGACCAAGCGCAAACCGACAATCAGTATGATGGCGCCGATGGTCGCCACAACGATACGACCGAGCAGCCCTCCGCCGATCAAAACGCCCAACCAGCGGAACAGCGCGCCTCCCAGCAAGGCGCCGAGGATACCTACCGCAATGTCGCCGGCGACGCCGAAGCCTCCACCTTTCACCAATTGGCCGGCCAGCCATCCGGCGACCAACCCGATCAACACGAACCAAAGCAAATCCATCCGAACCTCCAGTCGCCCAATGACAAAAAGGAACGAGCTACAATAGCGGGCCGATCCAGCCCTTGACATGACCGCCGGACTTCCGCCGGGGGATTCCCCACGCCGTTCGGCTCCCGCCGAGTCCGAGACGCTACAGCATGAGATCAACCGTCTGGCGCGTCAACGCACTCCGTCCCGGCGAAAACAGCACCGGCGGCGAATTCTGACATTTCTGTAATCGGGGCCAACCGTGATACAGCTTTCCGTCGTTATGCCGGCCTTGAACGAAGCACAACGGATTACATCGGCTCTGCAGGCGCTGCAGCCCTTGCTGTTACGTGTACAGGCGGAAATCCTGGTCGTCGACGGTGGCAGCATCGACGGCACACCGCAATTGGCTGCAGCGTCGACGGATCGCGTGCTGACCTCGGCCAAGGGCCGGGCGCGGCAGATGAATGAAGGCGCGGCCCAGGCGGCAGGCGAGTACCTGCTGTTTCTGCATGCGGACACGTGGTTCTCCGAACCAGCCGCGAACGCGCTCGCCGATCAGATGGCGAGACGCGCGGCCTGGGGTCGTTTCGATGTACGGTTGTCCGGTACGCACCCGCTGCTCCGTGTCGTGGAAAACGCGATGAACTGGCGTTCGCGACTGAGCGGGATCGCGACCGGTGATCAGGCGATGTTCGTCAGACGGGAGATCTTCGAGCGCGTCGGAGGATTCCCGCCGATTCCGTTGATGGAGGACATCGCGCTGAGCCGCAAGCTCAAGAGACTGGCCGCGCCGGTCTGCCTCCCGCAACGCGTGAGCACATCGAGCCGGCGATGGGAAGAACAGGGCATTTGGCCTACCATCTTGATGATGTGGCGGCTCCGCCTCCGCTATGCTCTCGGCGCGGATCCCGCACAATTGGCCGGAGAGTACTACCGTGAACGCTGATCCGAACTTCACCGACCCGGCGACGTTGCGCCTTGCCGTCTTTCTCGGCGCGCTCGGCGGTATGCTGCTATGGGAATGGCGGTACCCGTTCCGGGCGGCTCTCGAGCCGAAGTTCTCTCGATTACTTCGGCATCTCAGCCTGATGACCCTGAATTTTCTGATTCTCCGCCTGGTGAGCGGCGGCGGCGCCTACGCGGTCGCAATCCTGGCCGCGCAGAAGGGTTGGGGCCTGTTCGCGCTGTGGCCGATGCCCGGTTGGGCCGTCGTCCTCGCCGGCCTGCTGCTGCTGGACTTCGCGATCTACGCCCAGCATGTCCTGTTTCACAAGATTCCTTGGTTTTGGCGGCTGCACAGGGTGCACCACAGCGACCCCACATTTGATACCACGACGGCGGTTCGCTTTCACCCGCTCGAGATCGTGCTGTCGATGTTCTACAAGATGCTGCTGGTGGTAATCTTCGGCATCACGCCGGTCACGGTGTTGGCGTTTGAAATGCTGTTGAACGCCTGCGCCCAGTTCAATCACGGTAACGTCCGGCTCCCGGCGGGCGCCGAACGGATACTCCGGTGGCTGTTGATCACGCCCGATCTGCATCGGATACACCACTCTGCGGAACGCCGGGAAACGGATTCGAATTTCGGATTCTCCGTGCCCTGGTGGGACCGCTGGTGCGGCACGTATCGCACCGAGCCCAGACGCGGCCAACCGTCCATCGTGATCGGGCTGCCCGATATTCCGGATCCTTCCCGATTGAATCTGATCGCGTTGCTGCGCCTCCCATTCGGCTGAGCCCCGACTCCCGGTTGCGAACGACGGCGCGGGCACCATTCATCGGCCGCCGACGCGGTGGCCTCCCGGCAATTCGAACTGCGGCAAATCCCACACTTTTCTCCTGGCTGTCGCCGGCCTCGAAAACATGCCTTGCCTTTCAACAGAATAGAATCCATCGACGACAGGGGAACGAACCGGGATTTGGCCATCCCACCCCAGGCGATTGCCGAGCCCGCCAAAGCCGAATCCACGCTGGCGGCCACACGGCGCAGGCCAGCGACGACGCGGCAGCAAGCGGGGAAGAGCGGGTTCGGCTTCGCAACAGGCCGAGTGTGGCATTTGCCACACCTCACTGCGGCATCCCACGCAGACGGCACACCGATCGGATCGAGCGATGGTCAGATTCGCCAGTATTTCCGCGAGGCATCGGCCTGGGCACGTTTGTTGAATGCTCTATTCACTGGCAGTGCTCCCCATCCAAACAACGATTGCTCAATCTGACAGGACTCACCCATGACCGCCCAAGCCGTCGCCACCGTCAACAACGCCGCCTCCGGACGAACCAACGAGTCGGGTAAACTTCTGCTCGGAACCGGGCTAGCCTTTGCCTCTCTGATCCTGGTGCCGGCATTGGCGATGCAAGTCGGCTTGGGCGCCAGCTTCACCGGCGCCCTCCGGATAGCACTGATGCGAGCATCCAGCCGAGCCGTGAACGGTTCTGCAAACGGGTCCGAAGACGCACCAGCCTCGTTCAGTTGCCACTGAGGCGCCGGGTCGGATCGCGTCAAAAACCTAGACTCCGCCGGGCGGCCGCCCGGCGGAGTGCGTCCGTGGTCGTCCCGATGCCGGGCAACGGCTGCAGCCCGGGCACGAGGCGGGGGCACCCACTCTGGACAACCGCCCCACCAGCGGGTTAGAGTCCCTTTCCGATTCCGTCAGTTCGAATAGCTCACCGGATGTCTCAGCAAGCGGCTCTGGAACCGTATCCCTGCGACCTTTGCGGCCTGCCCGTGGAGGTCGACGAGTTTCTCCTGACGACCCGCGATGGACCGAAGAGGTTCTGCTGTGAGGGGTGCTTCGGCATCTACCAAATGCTCCACGAGGATGAAATCGTGGCAGACGAGAGCCGTTGACACGTGCTCGAAACGCGAGCGACGGCGGTACGATTCGGCGATCAAGGATCGAACTGGCGTGGTTCAAGGCCACGGGTCGGGGGTCATGGCCACCACGGACACATGACTCTCCATTCCGTGCCTCTCCATCGATTCCGCAGCACGAGGCCAGGTGGGACCGACTCCGACTTTATTGCTGAGGGACGATGAGCATTCGTCGTCGGATGACCATCGGCGCAGCGGTCGAAGTGGCCGCCGCCTTTCACATGCAGCGAGGGAAAATCGAACACCATGAGCATACTTTCCAGACATCCTTTGGTTCTGTTCGGCGTCGGCGTGGCCGTCGGCTACGTGGTTCACAAATACCGCAAGGAAATCATCGAAACCGCCAGCCGAGCCGGCGAAAAGGGAAAAGACTTCGTGTTGCAACAGCGTGAGAGCCTGGAGGACATCCTCGCCGGACAAAAGGAAGCGGCCGATGATGCCGGATCTTCCTGATTCCTAACCACAGACTGCGAATACACCATTTCGGTCGGAACGACCCCGATAGCGGACACTGCCGGGAAGCGCCCGACGACCCGAACCGCGTTTCCGTACGCCAGAGGCCATGAGTTCAGCTTACGCCATCACCCTCCGTTACCGCTCTTCCGGACACGTCCGGTATCAGGTATCGGCGTCACTGTGCTCGCCAACGGCGCGGGAACGCATTGCTGCGGAACTGCGGGAAATCGAAGGCGTCTACCGCGTCGATTACTATCCGCGCCAGCGCAAGATCGCGATCCGATTCATCGAATCCGTCTGCAGCCCTGACCATCTGGACGCGAGTCTTCGGCGACTGGCCGCCGCGGCGCCTGCCGCCAGTTGCTGTGCAGCCGAGAATCGGGCCGTGAGCACCACCGAGCAAGCGCCGGCCGGCTTTGCCCCGACGCGTTGGCTTCGCGACAAGCTCGGCAGGGTTGGAGCACCGGCAACCACGGCCAATCTGCCGGCGCGACGGTCTGCCGGTCTGCCCTGGCTCAAGGAAAGCACCGTCATCGAATTTCTGAATGATGCGCTGGTGCTGTTCCTGATCAAACTGCATTGGCACATGATCACGCAGCATTGGCTGCGCCAGCCCTGGCGTTATCGCTACGAATGGCTGGCCGCTCTCTATCTGATCTATCTGTTGGTTCGATCCCGACGACCGAAGAAGAGCTGACCCGGCCGAA
>CAZXXC010000042.1:14048-30986 GCA_964644665.1 uncultured Methylococcaceae bacterium | reverse complement strand
GGATCCGTCAAATTTACCGGATCATTTAGCGCATAGGTGTAGAGGTTTGCGCTGCCGCCGGCGAACAGGATGGGATCTTTGGTCGTGAAGCGGCCGGTCTCCGGGTCGTAATCACGGGCGCCGAAGCGGACCAGACGAGTGTCGCGGTCGTAAAGACCGCCAGCGAAGCCGAACGGTTGGAAGCCGGGGTTGGTGTCGTGGGTGACTTGACCCCAGACGTCGTAGTCCATTCGCTGGATGACCGTGCCGTCGGCGGCATTGACGATCAGTCGCGGGCTGCCGAGGTGGTCGGTGAAGACGCGGTAGGTGTTGCCGCCTTTGATCAGGTAATCCGGAACGTTCTCGCGGGTTGCGTAGACGAAGCGCGAGACCACGGCGCCGGAGTTGTCCAATTCCGCGATCGGCTGCAGCGAGTTCTGGTACAGCCACGCCTGCACCAGCGTTCCATTGACCTTCTTTCCGATCCGGCGGTGGGCACCGTCGATCAGGTAGTCGATGCGGTCGCCGCTCGGCAGGGTGACCGTTCTGAGATTGCCGAACGCGTCATACCGGTAGGTGGTGGTGGCGCCTCCGTGATTCCGGCTGCGCCGCTCGCCGTCGGCGGTGTGCTCGTATTCGGTGGTGCCGAAGCGTACCAGCCGATCCTGGTCATCGAACTCTGCAACGACAGAATCGTTGATGTGGGTGCGATTGCCGTTGGCATCGTAGCCGTATCGGGCGACCGTCGTACCGTCCTGCCGAACTTCGACCAGCCGCCCGGATTGATCGTAGCGGTATTCCAAGGTCTGGGACGCCGCCTGCCTGGTCTCGCTCCGAACGATGATCCGGCCGCCCGGGTCGTAGGTGTCATGGATGGACAACAAATCGGCGCCGTTGGCGCTCATCTGGTAGGCGGTGACTTCCCCGAAGTCGTTGTATTGCAGGGCTTCGTTCGTGACCCCGAGACTCATTCCGGTCAACAAGCCGTTCTGGGCGTTGCGGCCGAGCGTAAGATCTCCCGCCTTGATCAGCAAACCATCGGCGTCGTATTGATGCACAATAGGGTCGGCATCGTTCAGCCGCACCGCCGAGATGCGGAAATCGGTGTCGTAGGTGAAGCCGACATTGCCGGTGACGGGGCCGGTCCAAGTGGTCTTGGTCGGTAACGCGCCGCTGTAGGCAAAACTGATCGCGGTTCCTTCCGACAGCTCGATCGCCATCAGTTTTCCGGTCGCCGGGTCGTAGCGGAAGGTGGTCTGACCGTCCGGCGTGGACAGCGAGGACAAGCGTCCGGCGGCATCGTCACTGAACTCGACGGTGGAGCCGTCCGGCCGGAGGATGCGGGTCGGACGCCGATCGAGATCGTATTCGTAGCGGGTCCCCATCCCTCCGTCCGCAATCGCGGGAGGCAGGTATTCTTCGGCGAGATGGACGGACGTGTAGCCGAAGCGGTGGGCGGGCCGCCCCGGCGGAATCAATGTGAGCAACTGGCCGTTGCGGTCAGCGTCGAACCCGATCTCGCGGCCATCCTCCAGCGTCTGCCGGATCAAGTGACCGCCCGCATCGTAGCCGTATTCCAGCGTGCGACCGAGCGTATCGGTCACGCCGGCCAGTTGGCCTTGATCCGTATAAGCCAAGGTCAGCGACCGTTCTTCGGTGCCGGTCCCTTGAGTGATCTTGGTCAGCCGACCTTGGCTATCGTACGTGCTGATCAGAGCCGCCAGGCCCGGCACCTCCGTTCGGCCGATCCGGCCCTTGGCGTCCAGCGTTACCTTGCCGGTGCGTCCTGCTGCGCTGGTCAGTGTCAACGTGCGGGTGGCGGCCTCATAGACACGGGTCGTGACCCTACCGTTGATCGTGAATTTGTCGGTCAGTTTGGTCAGGCTGAACGGGTCGCCGGGATTGACGAGGCTCGCCGTGCGTTCGTGAGCCAATGTCTGCGTGATTCCGCCAGTCGTGAGCTTGCGCTGGGTCCATATCGGCGCCTGCATGCCGAAGCGCGGATCGCCGCCCGGTGTCGTCTCCAACACGGTGCCGTCGATCGAAGTGGTGTTGCGTTCACCGCCGGGAGCGATCACCGTTTCGCTCCAACTGCCATCCGGCAGCGTGGTGCGTCGCTTTTGAGTGCCGGATGGCTGATCCTCCAGCAGATAGTGCGTGCTTCGCCCCAGCGGAGAGGTCAAACCGACCGTGTAGGTGGTGCCCGCTTCATTCCGGGTCAGGGACTTGGCGCCCCCGACGGCGTCCCGATCCTCGATCAGGCGCCCCATGTCGTCATAGGCCATGGTGCTGGCGTGACCTTCCGGATCAATGAAGCGGATCAGCAGCCCTTCCGCCGAATATGCCATCCGGTGACTCACCGCTCCCGGGGCGGTCAAGGCGGCCAGATAGCCTTGGGCATCCAGCGACAAGGCGGTACGCTGGCCGAATGGCGCGACGATGGCGGTCGGATGGCCGGCCGTATCCCGTTCGATCGCAGTGACCAGCCCGTCGATATCCGTGACCGAGACCAACGAACCTTCCGCGTCATATGCAAAGCGATACAGAACCGCCTGGGTCAGCGCATCGAGAGTCCGGACATGGTGACCCAGATCGAACACATATACTTCGCTGCCGTCGCGCGATGCGATGGCAATCTCGCTGAGCGTCGAACCGGGAAGGGATGGGGACACTTTTCGTACCCGCCGGTGATCGGCGTCGACGACGTAAAGGGAACCGTCGGGTGCTACCGAGGAATCGAACAGGCCGCGAAATCCAGCCTGACGCGGTGGTCCGCCATCCCGGAGATTGTCGTCGGCGTACAACCCATTACCGACCGCAGTGGTAATGATGCCGTCGGGTCCAATCCGCCGCAGTCGGTTCTCTGTTGCAAAGTAGACGGTTTGATCTGGACCGACGGCTATCCCAAACGGATGGTAGGCGTAGGTTTGCGCAGCCAGTACGCCCTCACGGATTTCATGCGGCCCTCCCGTTCCGGCAACATTACGGAGGATGCCATCGGATCCGATCTTCAGGATTCTGTTGTTATAAGACGCGCTGATGTAGACGGAACCATCTGTGCCCGCGGCGATCCAGCCAGGCCGGTCAAGTCGTGCCTGCTGAGCCGGGATGCCATCCAGACTCGTTGTGCCGCCGGTAGTGCTGGTGACAGTGGTGATGATGCCGTCGCTGGCGACTCTTCTGATACAACTGTTTCCTTCGTCTACGATGTAGAGGCTGCCGTCCGTAGTAACAGCGACATCCTTAGGAGCGTTCAACTTAGCTTCTGTCGCTGGCCCGCCGTCGCCGCCATGTCCGGGGGTACCATTGCCGGCAACAGTCGTGATAACCCCTTGAGGGTCGACGCGCCGAATTCTGTTGTTTCCCCAGTCGGCAAAATAGAGACTGCCATCGGGTCCTAGCGTGATTCCCTGTGGACTATAGACCTTCGCCTCGGTGGCTGGTCCACCGTCTCCGGCGAAACCCCATTGCCCGCCAACCGCACGCAGGATGACGCCCTGCGGGTTGACATATCGGATGACATTGGCACGGCCGTCTGAGATATAGAATCCGCCATCGGGAGCCACCGCGACTTGGTTGGGGTACACCAGGCAGGCTTTGGTTGCCGGGCCGCCGTCACCCCCGCCGCCGTAGCACCCCCCGGCGACGGTGGTGATGACGGCGGAAGAGATCGCATCGGCGCTTTGCCGAGAGCCGTCGCCGCGGTATAGGATGCGGCCGTTGGGGTCGTAGACGTGGTGGGCATTCAAGGTCCACCCGCCGAAGCCGAGCGGCAGAGCGGTCCAACTGCCCATCGGCGTCTGGTGGGTCTGCCATAGCGTCAATTCGTTGCGGGCGCGACTGCCGGTGATCGGGATGCCGGACAGGGCGCCGAAGGAACGGCCCAGGTTGGCAGGAGTCTGGTAGACGGCGTCATAAACGTAGCCGATGCGGATGGTGGCCGTCTGCACGCCGTGCAGGGTTCGGCCATAGCCGTCACGCCCGTCCCAGGTGAAACGGGTCGACTGGTTCGGGGTACCCGGAAAGGTTTGAAAGTGGCGGCGGCCGGCGATCTGGATTTCCAGTTCGACGCGCTTCAGGCTTGCCGGAATGCTGGCCCCGGTCAACTGAATGTCGGCGATCTGCCCGGTTATGCGTCCCGCGACGCGGTCGCTGCGGTAATGCAGCGTGAACCGTGTGCCGGCGATGGCCAGCGTCTCTCCCAAGGTTTGGGTCTGACACTCGATGATCGAACCGCTCTGGCAGTCCGGATCATCGAGCCCTTTCGCCACACGCGGGGGCGGTTGCTGCGGCGCCTTCGCATCGGCCGGGGGGCCATACGGCCAGTTGAAATCCCACGGTGTGAAATGCGTGACCGGTACCCGCCAGAAGGTCGCGCCGGCTTCGAAGCGTCGAGCCAACAGTGCGCGCTCCGCCTCGCTGATCCCCAGCGCTGCGAGCACTGCGGCATCATCGGCGGTGCCATCGCCGTCCGTATCGAGGTCCGCTTGGTCGTCGGTGATCTGCAGCACTCGGATCACGCGGCCGTTGTCGGCAGGCACCCAGGCGGCCTTGTGCCGATCGTAATATCCCGCCGGGACCGCCATGCCGGCCGGGAAACCGAGGAAGTTGTCGACGTAGACCGGAACCGGTCGGTCGAATCGCACGGTTTCGGCACCGGCCGCCAGCGCCTCATCGGCGCTCAATTCCACCGCGTAGGTGTAGCCGCTACTCGGCGGCAAAGGCCCCGGCATACGCTGCGGCCCGTGGTCGCCGACGCTGTACTCGGTCGCGCGGACGGTCAGTCGTGACAGGGGCTGGTCAGTGCCGTTGGGTAGGGTCATTGCCGCCTGCACGCCGGAAGGAAACAGCACGGTCGCCCGGCGCGACCCGGACCGGTCGGTCACCACCGAACCATCCGCCGTTTGCATCGGTGCTTCCGGACCGAGAGTCACCTCCGAGGCCAGGGAATCCCACTCCAGCAGCACGATATCGTCGATGGTGACATAGTCTTGCCAGACCGGATGTACCGGTCGCTGTGAAGGCAAGTAGCCATCTTTCCGGAGGTTCAGGATCAGGGTACCGCCGCCGTTGACCGCCAGGTCGAAAGCGCCGTCGGAACGGGACAGAGTCTGCCCATATTCGGCGTGATCCTTGACAGTGATGACCACGCCGGGCAGCGGGGCGGAAGACCGGTCCAGCACCCGGCCGCGGAGCACTGCGGTCTGCGTCGGCGTGATCGCCTCGGGAGCGACGTCGGTCTGTACCGGATGCGTGCCGCTGTACAGGAACGCCGTGGCGGCAGCGGTCGTCGTCGGCGTGGTGGCATCGAGCCGCGGTGCCACGGTGTCCGGCTGCGGCGGTAGCGCAAGGTTCGGACCCAGCGAGATCGTCAGACCGATCGTCGAGCCGCGCAGGATCACCGCGCCGGCGACCGGATCCTGGGCGATGACGGTGCCTTGTGCCAACGGGTTGACTTCGAAATGCATCGCGCCCGCCCGTAAGCCGGCTTCGAGCAGCGCCACTTCCGCCACCGGGCGGATCAGACCGACCAGTTCCGGCACGATGGTCTGCGCGGCGTCCGGCTGGACCGTCAGCTCGAACCGCTGAACATCGGTGCCGCCGCGGCCGTCATCCGCCTTCACCTGCACCGGAAAGAGCCCGGTCGGACCAGCCACCTGCGGCCATTCGATCATCCCGGAAAGGGGATCGATCACCAATCCCGCCGGCGAGACCTGCAGCGAGTAGGTCAGCCGGTCGTTGTCCGGGTCCTCCGCTTCGACGGCATACTGATAGGGTTGACCGATGATCGCCTCGATCGGCGGCGAGGAAGTGATGCGCGGGGCGCGGTTCGGCGGTGCGGTAACGGTCACTTCGGTGGTATCGGGCTCGCTGCCGAGGCGGCCGTCGTCGACCAGCAGTTGCGCGATATACGCGCCGGCCACGTCCGGAACGAACGAGAGTACGGGCTGCGCCGGGTCGTCCAACTGCACCTGACTGCCGCTCGGCTTTGCGATCAACGACCAGAGAAAACCGAGGGCGTCCCCGTCGACATCGTGTGAGCGGCGGCCGTCCAGGGTGACCGCATTCCCGAGCGTGACGGTCTGGTTTGCTCCGGCATCTGCGACCGGACGAGAGTTCTCGGTATCGATGAACACCGTGTCGGGCTCGCTCGCCGATTCGCCGTCGTCGACGATCAGTTCGGCTTCGTAACGGCCGGGCTGGTCCACCTGAAACCTCGGGGTGGCGGTGTCCGGAGCCATCAACTCGGCCGCGCTCGCGGACGGCTTCGCCTTCAGCAGCCAGCGGTAACTCAGGGCATCGCCGTCCCGGTCGGTCGAAGCGGTGCCGTCCAACTGCACTGCGGTGCCGACAAAGACGCTCAGGTCGCTGCCGGCATTCGCCACCGGCTTCGAATTGCGCGTGCTGACCACGACGGTATCGGGAAGGCTGTCGGCTTTGCCGTCGTGGACGACCAGACGGATCTCGTAATCGCCGGCACGGTCGATCAGCAAGTTGGGGTGGACCGTCTCGGCATTCACCAGGCCGGACTGGCTGCCCTCGGGGCGGTGCACGAGCGACCAGCGATAGGTCAAGGCATCGCCATCGCTGTCGCTCGAACCGCTGCCGTCCAGCAGGATGGTTTCACCGATCGGAGTCGTCTGGTCCGGCCCCGCCTCTGCGACCGGCGGGGTGTTCCCGACCATCGCGCCTGCATACAGTTTGTAACGGAAGTGCAGACCGCCGTGGGGCGGTTGCGTGCGTCGCACGGGCGCCCGAAACTGGAGCACCAGCGCGGCGGTGGTTTCGCCACGCCGCAGCGTTCCGTTGATCAGCGCAAAGTCGAAGTAGGGACGGCCCTTCACATCCAGACCGTGGGCGTTGGCGACCTCGGCTGTTTCGGGGCTCAGGGCCGTGATCACCAGCCGCAGCGGCGCTCGAAGTAAGCGCTTGGAATGGTTGCGGGCGGTGGCGGTCGCTTCGTATAGGCTCGTGTCGCGATTCAGCCGGATCGGTGAAAGATGCACCTGTACGCGCCGGGCCACCGGCACCAGCGGCTCGTTGCCGCCGGATTCCGCGAAGACAGAGGTGTTCCATGCCACGACCAGCAGCAACAGCCCGCACAATGCCCACGTCGACGGGTGGGCGATCTGCCAGAGTCGTGCCACCATCGGGGCGGACCGACCGCCGGATTGCCGAGAAAGTGATTGGTTGACTATCCTGCTTGCCGCACGCATGTTGTCCATGTCATCCACCCGCCGAGTTCATGCCACCGCCATCGTCCCGTTTGTCGGGCACGCATCCGGAAGTTTCGGAAATGGCGACGGGATTTGGCGCGGTGAACGTGCGGCGTTGGCGTGTTTTGTGAGCCGCTCGACGCGTTGACGGATTGACAGCCGCGCCGGCGAGCCGCCACGCGATGGATGTCCGGCGCAAACTGCCCCGGCCGGGCGGTTACAATGGCGCCTGCCCAAGACTCCCCATCAGGGGGGACCTGTTTCGACGCCAGTATCGTGAATCCACTGAAAGCCCTCGCCTCGCAGACCGCCATCTACGGTCTCAGCAGCATTGTCGGCCGGTTCCTGAACTACCTGTTGGTGCCGTTGTACACCTACTACTTCTCGGCCGAGGAGTACGGCGTGGTGTCTGAACTGTACGCCTATGCCGGTTTCTTCGCGGTGGTGCTGGTGTTCGGGATGGAAACCGGGTACTTCCGGTTTCGCAGGCACGACGGGGAGTCCACCAGGGTCTATGGCACCGTGCTGGGTTTCGTGTTGTTGGCGAATGTGTTGTTCGTGGCGGCATTTCTGGCGGTTCGCGAGCCGTTGGCCGAATGGCTGATGTACCAGGACCATCCGGAGTATCTGTCGTGGTTTGCCGCGATGTTGGCGCTCGATGCGCTGGCGAGTATTCCGTTCGCGAAACTGCGGGCGGAGAACAAGGCGCTGCAGTTTGCCGGCATCAAGATCGCAGAGATTCTGGTAACGGTCGCACTGAATCTGTTCTTCATCGTGTACTGTCGCCAGCAGCGCGAACTGGATGCCGCATCGTGGGCGGCGCGGCTTTACGACCCGGCGGTCGGGGTCGGATACATCTTCATCTCGAACCTGATGGCCAGCGGCTTCAAGCTGCTGTTGCTGCTGCCGCAACTGCGCGGCTTCGCCGAAGGGATGGACTTTCGGCTGCTGCGGCGGATGCTGGCCTACTCGCTGCCGATGGTCGTGATCGGCCTCGCCGGCATCGTCAACGAGATGCTGGACCGAGCGATCTTGAAGTTTCTGCTGCCGTACGACCTGTCGACGAATCTGGAGATGCTGGGCATCTACGGTGCCTGCTACAAGCTGTCGATCCTGATGTCGCTGTTCATCCAGGCATTCCGTTATGCCGGCGAACCGTTCTTCTTTTCTTACGCCGGCAAGCAGGATGCAAAGCAGGTGTATGCGTCGGTGCTACGGTACTTCGTGATTTTCTGCGTGTTTGTGTTCCTGCTGGTGACGCTGTATCTCGACATCTTCCAGTACTTCATCGGCCCCGCATTCCGGGTCGGGCTGCCGGTCGTGCCGATCCTGCTGATGGGGAGCCTGTTCCTCGGTGTCTATGTGAACCTGTCGATCTGGTACAAGCTGACCGATCGCACCCTGATGGGAGCCGGCGTGGCATTGCTCGGGGCGCTGCTGACGGTCGCGTTGAACGTTTGGTGGGTGCCTCGGATCGGCTATGTCGGTTCTGCCTGGGCGCATCTGGTCTGCTATTTCAGCATGACGGTGGTGTCCTACCTGCTGGGCCGGAAGTACTATCCGGTCGATTACCGGGTGGGGTCGTTGCTCGGCTTCATCCTGCTCGGCCTGCTGCTGTACTTCGGCAACTGCGAGACGATCATTCTGACCGGCTGGCACCCTCTGGTGAGCGGCACTCTGTTCATGGCGATCTATCTGCTGCTGGTGGCGCTGTTCGAATATCGCCGGCTGGCGAAGCGCACCCCGCCGGCGACCAGCGACTGACGTCTGTCGCAACCCCGCCGACTCCGGAAGTGGTCCCGTTACGCCGGGATTCGCACGATGATCTTTCCCCGTGCGTGACCGGTGCTGCTCCTTTCGAACGCAGCGGTGAGGGCGTCGAGTGGGAAGGTGTCATCGATGATCGTCCGGAGCCGGCCTTCCGCCATCCAGGCCGCCAGCCGGTTCAGATCGGTGAGATTCGGCTTCAGCCAAACCACCTCGGATCGATGATTGGACCCTCGCGGCGGCATCAGCCGGTGCCAAAGAAGATCGAACCGGGGCAGCAGCGTGACGTACACGCCGCCCGGTTTCAGCCACTGGCGCCACCTCTGGAAGCGGCCCAGACTGACTGCGTCGACCACCCGATCGAACTCCGGCCGCGGCGCGGCGGTTTCACCGCGCGTGTAGTCGAGTACCGCGTCGGCCCCGAGTTGCCGTACCCAGTCGACATTCGGGGTACTGCAGACTGCCGTGGCGTGGGATTGCAGTGTTTTGGCGATCTGTACCGCGTAGTGGCCAACACCGCCGGAAGCACCGACGATCAAGATTTTTTCCCCCGGCCCGAACGCCGTGGGCCGCAGTAGCGTCTGCAGCGCCGTCATTCCCGCCAACGGAACTCCGGCTGCCTGTTCGTAGGAAATGCCGTGCGGAATGGCTGCGAGGTGGTCGATGTGAGACGCTACTCTTTCCGCTGCAGCGCCCGTCTGACGGAGAGGACGCATGCCGAACACGCGATCCCCGATTCGGTAGCGCTCGGCCTGGGGGCCGAGCGCTACGACCGTCCCGGCAAAATCGAAGCACGGCACCCGCGAATAGCGCAATGGGCTGATCCAGCGCAGAGCCCCGCTGCGCAGCTTCCAGTCGATCGGGTTGACCGACGTCGTCGCCACTTCGACCAGCACCTCGCCGGTTTGCGGCACCGGTTCGGGCAGATCCACTGCGCGCAGGCTGTTGAGGCCGCCGAAGGCGCCGAACTGCATCGCTTTCATGATATTTTCTCTATCTGTATTGACGATCGAACCGTCCGTGCCTGGTCGGGCGGGCAGCCCGAGCCGTCACGTCCACGGGAAGTTTTCTCGATGAAATTTGCCATCGTATCAGGGAGCCACCGGCCCGGCGCCCAGTCCGGGAAGGTCGCCCGCTTCATCGCCTCACACCTTTGCACGCTGAGCCCGGCCTACGCGACCTATCTGCTGGAACTGGGAAAGAAGCCTCTGCCGCTGTGGGAAGAAGGAATCTGGGACAAGGACCCCAAGATGCTGGAGCCGTGGAAGCCGGTGTCGGAGGAGCTTTCCGGCGCCGATGCGTTGGTCGTGATCGCTCCGGAATGGGGCGGCATGGTTCCGGCTGCATTGAAGAATTTCTTCCTGTTCGCGGGCGACGGCTGTTTGTATCACAAACCGGCGTTGATCGTCGGTGTGTCGGCGTCGGGCAATGGCGCCTATCCGATTGCCGAACTGCGCGCGAGCAGCTACAAGAACACGCATGTCCAGTATCTCTCGGAACATGTGATCGTGCGGAATGTCACCGAGGTGTTGAACACCGCGGCGCCGGCGTCGGAGCAGGATTCTCTGATCCGACGGCGGCTCGATTACGGACTCCGGGTACTGGCGGAGTACGGTGGGGCGTTGAAATCGGTCCGGGCCAGCGGCGTATTGAACCGCAAGGAGTTTCCGTACGGGATGTGAAACCTCGGGCGATCCGGACAGCGTGCATCGCCAAAGCGAATTTCCTTTGTTTTAATAGTGAAGTTTCGGGGCGGGAAGAGTGCCCCGGTCTTTATCAACTTTCTAGCCAGAAGGGAGCGGAGGTACCATTTTGATGAGACGAATTCTGGATCCCGTATTCGGCGCCGTGTTGTGCGCGGTTGTCGTTTCCGGCTGCGCCACCAACCCCATCACGGGCCGGAGCCAGGCTAGCCTGATCAGTGACGCACAAGCGGCGCAGGAATCCGGTAAGGCTTACAGCCAGTTGATTTCTCAGGCGCATCGGCAGAGTGCGCTGGACACGAATCCGCAAACGATCGCCCGTGTGCGCGCAATCACCGACCGGCTGATCCCGCAGGCCGTGAAGCTTCGGCCGGAAACCAGGAACTGGAATTGGGAAGTGCATGTGATCAAGTCGAAAGAAGTCAATGCCTGGTGCATGGCGGGCGGCAAAATGGCCGTCTACACGGGGCTTTTGAACCAAATTCAGCCGACCGACGATGAACTGGCCCAAGTGATGGCGCACGAGATTTCGCACGCGTTGTTATCGCATCAGGCCGAAAAGATGTCCCGTGTACAGATGCAGAAAACGGGTCTGCAGCTCGGTGTGATTGCCGGTGCGATGGCGGGCTACAACCTCGGCGGGGTGGCCGGTCTGGCCGATACCGCTGCGACCCTCGCGTTACAGCTCCCCAACAGTCGGGAAGCGGAAAGCGAGGCCGACCGGGTCGGGATGAGAATCGCCGCGGAGGCAGGCTTCAATCCTCAGGCCGCCGTGACGCTGTGGGAAAAGATGCTGCGGGTCGGCGGCTCCGGCAGCCCCGAGTGGCTGAGTACCCACCCCAGCCCGGAAACCCGCATCCAGGCGATGCGACAGCTGGCGGACCAGTACATGCCGGTTTATCAGCGGGCGCAACGGGCGCCTTGATGGGCATGGGCCGGCGCCGACGGCAACTGGTCTCGAGTCCGCTGACGACGGATTGGTCGGGTCAGTGGCGCCTGCGGGTACCGGCTCCTTTCCGGCCGGCGCCTGCCGCCCGGTGGCGAAAAACGCCCTGCGACGGAGAGGTTCGCGGCCGCCACATATGGCGCGAAAACCGGGATGTGCGCTTGCCGGAAAAGTGCGGGAACAGGGCTCTGCGGACCCGTTCGCTCTGCTCCTCCAACGTCCGCTCATCGTCCATGATGGCCTCCGGTGAACGGCGGTCGGGCAGTCGGGGTGTCGAACCCTCCGGCCACTGGCGCTGCGTGGCTCCGAAGTCCCGGCGGGGTTCCAACTGGTCGACGGTGTCGGGCACCGTGATGCCTTGCCGACGCCGGTCTTCATCCCGCTGCCGCAGCCACTGCCGCAACTCGTCCAATTCACTCATCTCCCGCTGCTCGTCGTCGTCTCTGGTTCCTTCCAGGTCCGGCCTCAGCGCACCGGAGTCGGCCGGTGCCTTGCGGGGATACCAACGCCAGTCGCGGGCCTGGGTCAGTCCCGATGTCAGCAGCAGTGCGATGAGTGCTGTTAACGCGAACACCTGCGTCGAATTCAAGCCTGCCACCCCAGGGTTTTTCGTAGGGCGCTATCATACGCAAATCCGCCGGGAATGGATCATGCGCACTCCGTCGGCCCCAGGTTCCGGGCAATTACCGCACGGCCTTGTTTCCCTTCACCTGTGAGACCGTCACATGGCTACGCTGCTCTACTTTCATGATCCGATGTGCAGTTGGTGCTGGGCGTTCCGTCCGGTATGGCAGACGATCCGGATCGGGCTGCCGTCCGACATCAGCGTTCGGCAGGTGCTGGGGGGGCTCGCTCCGGATGATCCCGAGCCCATGCCGGTCGAGCTGCGCAACATCATCCAGCACATTTGGCGATCGGTGCAGGAAGCGGTGCCGGGCACTGTGTTTAACTATGATTTTTGGGATGTCTGCGCCCCTCGGCGGTCGACGTATCCCGCCTGCCGGGCGGTCATCGCCGCGCAGCGCATGGGCCCTTCATTCGAGGAGCCGATGATCCACGCGATCCAGCGAGCCTATTATCTGGAAGCGAGAAACCCGTCCGATGACAGCACCTTGATCGAATTGGCCGGCGAGATCGGTCTCGATCCGGCCGTATTCGCACACCATCTCGCCGATCCGGACACCCAGCAGGAGCTGAACTCGCAGATCGAACTCGGTCGGGGACTGCGAGTGCGGGGGTTTCCTGCACTGATCCTGCAGCAGGGGCAGAGTTACAGCGAGATCGATCTGGACTATGCCGACGCCGCGTCGTCTCTCGACGACATTCTGACCCGGATCTGACGGGTTCAGTCTCCGGACGGTGCGCAGATCGTTTCGTCGGCGGTCGCCATCGGAATGCCTTGCCAACTCAGCGCGCTGCGAACCAGCATGCAGCCGCGCGCATCGGGCTGTCCGTTGGCCTGCGCGCTGATCGTCATCGGGCCGTATGGAAAAGTCGCACGTCCCTCGTAGTAGGCGGAACGAACCGCCATCAGGCGGGATGGCTCCAGCGCAGGATCGTCGGGTACGGTCGGCGTCGGCTCGGCCTTTCGCTCCAGAATGAATTGCCGGTCGGCACATACCCGCCAGATTTCCGATACCCGCCGCGCGGGATAACTGACGGCCAGCCGGCTGCACTGGGTATCACCGCCAATGAAACCGGCGAGCACGGGTTCGCCGTTGATCGATCCATCCAGCGGGACCGCGGGTCGTTCGACCGCGACGCGCAACAAAAACTGTTCCTCCGGGTTCGCCGCTGATTCCTCGGGGCGCGTGGGGGCGCGGTTCTCCGCGGGTCTGGCGCTGTCTTCGGCAGTGTATGCTTCCACCCGAATCGATTCCGGTGTCTTGTTGGCCGGGGAGGGGGGGGCGATCGAAACATCGGAAGGCGCAGCGGCAATCGGCGCAGCCCGAGACCCGGAGGGGTCGGTTCGCCCCGACGCGGTGTCCACGACGCGGGCGGTGACCCGGTGGGACGGTGGCGGCAGGGTGTCGCGGTCGGAGGGGGTACCGGTACACCCCGCGCATGCGACGAATAGCGAAAGTCCCCCGGCCAGTCTCACATTCACCATCGATCTCCGAAACTTCGTACAGCATTGCCGGACGGTGCGTCACGGCCGACTGCCTGCGTTCATTTTTCCTTATCCCGGTTTCCCGGGGCAAGCCGGGATGCCGGGGGACTGTTTGTGGTCAACTGCGACTTCGGTCACAATATGCCGAGGTGTTCCGGCGGGATCTGTCCGTCCCGATACTCCCGGCCGCCGCCCGGAATTTTCTGTGTATCCCATGTTCGACGAATTTTTCCCTCGGGGCATCGCCCACTATTTGTGGGGCGGAGTACTGATCGGCTCGGGTGTCAGTCTGCTGTATCTGCTCACCGGCCTGGTGGGTGGCACCAGTACTTTCTTCAGTTCGACCTTGAGCTACGTGTCGAGGCGTCCCTTCTTCCAGCAGCGCCGGCTGGTCGGAGAAAGGGTATGGCGTCTGGTCTACGCGCTCGGCCTGGTTCTCGGGGCCGGCCTGTATGCGGCGCTGTTCGGTGAGACGTGGGTCACTCATGTCGGTGCCTGGCAGTTGCTGGTGGGCGGATTTCTGATCGGATTCGGCGCGCGGCTCGCGAGAGGGTGCACGGCCGGCCATGGCATTTGTGGCTTGGCTTCGCTGCAACTGCCTTCAGTTCTCGCTGTCATCACCTTTCTGCTGACTGCGATCGGCGTTGCACATCTGGTCGGATTTCTGGAGGGCGGATGAAGGGGCCGGCGACCCTCGCGGCGGTGCTGCTGAGCGGCGGTGTGTTCGGTTTCGGGCTTGCTCTGGCGACGATGATTCGGCCGGAAATCGTGCTCGAGTTCCTGCGATTCCGCGACCTGGGGCTCCTGCTGGTTCTCGGCGGTGCCGTCACGGTCACGTTGCTGGTTTATCAACTGGTCCCGCGGCTGCTGAAGGCGCCGATTCTCGGCCCGAGGTTCGATCGGCATCAGGCCGAGTTGAGTCGGCGGACCCTTCTCGGTGCGGCGCTGTTCGGGATCGGCTGGGGACTTTGCGGCGTGTGTCCGGGTCCCGCGATCGCTGGTCTTGGTGCCGGTAACTGGCCGCTGCTGTTGGCGTTGATCGGAATTTTCGGCGGCGCCTATATTCAGGGGCGGTTCTTCCCCGGAAAGTGACGCGCCAGACGGAAAGCGAAGGGACCGGGTCCTCGACTCAATTGCGAATCGTTGACAATAACGGCTCTTCGACGTCCTGCCGCCGACCCTCTATCCCATCATGCATGTTCCCACGCTTTTCGGTTCATCGAATCGCGATGACGGATACTCTCGCCTGTTGCGCGGATATGGGCTGGCGCTGTTGCTGGTGACCGGATTGCACGCGGCGGCTTGGTGGTGGACGCGGCGGGCGCCGGTGTTGGAAACCCCGGTCGTCATACCGCCGATGATGGATGTGGAGTTGTCGGCGCCTGTGCCGGCGGCCCAACCGGCTCCGGTACCGTCAGCGGCCGCTCCGGCCTCGCCGGCGAAAAAGATCGATCGCGCTCCAAAGCCCAAGCCGAAACCGAAGCCGCCGCCGAAACCGGCCGAAACGCCGAAAGCGGAGAAGCAGCCTCGGCCGGTGAAATCGGCTGAGGAGCCGGAAACGGCGCATCCCGCACCGAAAGCCGCTCCGCCGCCCGTCGACAGCGGCACATCGTCCACCGGGACACCGGGTCACTCCTCGGCGCCGGCTTCCCAGACCGGCGGATCGTCGGCGGGCAAGGCGGGAGGTGGCGATCAGAAGGTGACGCCGGCCCATGATGCGGGTTATCTGCACAATCCCAAACCCCGTTACCCCGCCATCGCGATTGCACGCAATTGGGAAGGGCTGGTGCGGCTGCGGGTATACGTGCTGCCGAACGGGTCGCCGGGTCAGGTGATGTTGCATCAGAGCAGCGGTCACGACGTTCTCGACCAAGCAGCGCTGGAGGTGGTCCGGCGCTGGCAGTTCGTCCCGGCCAAACGCGGCGAGCAAGCAATAGCAAGTTGGGTCGTCGTCCCGTTGGTTTTCAAGCTGGATTCCGGCCGACAGTAAAGGAGTGCCATGTTTTCGTTAGAGTATTCCCATACCCTGATCATCAACGCCACGCTGTGGATCCTGATCGTCTTTTCCATCGTGACCTGGACGATAATCGTCTACAAGTCTTGGCAGCTTTGGCGGCTGAAAGTGAGCAATCGGGTGTTCCTGCGGACCTTCTGGGACGCCACCGATCTCGCTGCCGCCAGACGACTCAGCGGTCCGCTGCGCGGCCCGCTGGCCCGACTCGCGCGCACCGGTTTCAACCTGATCGGCGCGTTGAGCCGGCCGGGGCTGCGGGCGTTGAAGGATCGGGGCGACCCCGGTTCACTGCTGGAACGGGCGCTGAAACAGCAGATGGTCGGGGAATTCCGGCTGATGGAGAGCGGACTGACGCTGCTCGCCAGCATCGGCAGCACCGCGCCGTTCGTCGGGCTTTTCGGTACCGTTTGGGGCATCATGCGGGCGCTGAAGGACATCAGCAAAGCGGGATCGGCCAGCCTGGACGTCGTCGCCGGGCCGATCGGCGAAGCGTTGGTTGCAACCGCGATCGGCATCGCCGTAGCGGTGCCGGCGGTCTTGGCCTACAACTTCTTTCTGCGGCGCAGCAAGGTCAACCGATCGGTGCTGGAGCACTTCGCCGAGGATCTGTTGCATCTGGCGGAAAGCGAGCAATTCAAGCTCGAGGGAGAGCGCTAACCATGGCTTTTAACATTTCATCGGACGACCAGACCGCCATGAGCGAGATCAATGTCACACCGCTGGTCGACGTGATGTTGGTGCTGCTGGTCGTATTCCTCGTTACCGCGCCGCTGCTGACCCAGACGGTCGGCGTCACGTTGCCGAAGACGGCTGCGACCCAACCCAACAAGTCGCCGCAATCGATCAAGATCGGCATCGATGCCGGCGGGCGGCTCAGTCTCGATCAGCGTCCGATCGAGGACGCCGGTGCATTGGAGGCGGAACTGCGCGGCGCTCTGGAAAGAGACCCGGAAACGAGTTTTCAGTTACACGCCGATCAGGCAGTCGCCTATGGGCAGGTGGCGAAAGCCATGGCGGCGGCTCAACGTGCCGGAGTCGTCAAGCTTTCGTTCGTGACCGTCGAGGAATAAGGCAGGCTCCGCCGGAGCCCCGCTGCCAACCGCTGCAATAACCCCCGACGCGCTACTTCAGCGAGCCTCCGCCGAGGCACCGTCCGAGCGGCGGACTCCGGGCGAAACGATCGCATCGCCCGGTATCCCTGC
>CAZXXC010000042.1:0-13948 GCA_964644665.1 uncultured Methylococcaceae bacterium | reverse complement strand
GGCATTGGTCGACGATCAATGCGCCCGCCGTCAGCGGCGGTGCAAGTGGTCCTGCGGCATTCGGTGCCGGCCGAGATGCAGGAAGTTCCGGCGGCTTGCGCGTAGGGCGGAACGCGCAAGTGCAACCGCTGCCAAGAATGGTGCGGCGCCACCCGGCAATTTGACCACTGCGCCGCCCGGTTCTCGTTGTACTTGGTGCGTTGATCACGGAGGTGACGTATGAACACACGCGACATACAAGTGGCACTGAAGGAGGCCGGATTTGATCCCGGTCCGATCGATGGTATTCCGGGACGGCAGACGATTGCCGCGATCAAGGCGTTCCAGGCGAAACACGGGTTGAAAGCCGACGGGATCGTCGGACCCAAGACCGCCGAAAAGTTGTTCGGCAGCGAGGTGCCGGCGAGCCCGCCGTTTGCGATCCCGACCACGATGCCTTGGCTACAGATGGCGTTTGGGTTGATGGGGACCCGTGAGACGCCGGGCAAGGGGTCCAATGAGGCCATTCTTGGGTGGGCCCGCGACCTGGAGATCATGTCGTACAACGACGACGATATTCCATGGTGCGGGCTGTTCGTCGGCCACTGCATCGCATCCCAGCTTCCGGAAGAACGGCTCCCAACCAACCCGCTCGGTGCGCGTCAGTGGGAGAAGTTCGGCAAGCCAACCTCGGCCCAACTCGGAGCGGTAATGGTGTTCTGGCGCGGCTCGCCCTCGAGCGGCCTCGGCCATGTCGGCTTCTATTG
The DNA here is from genome assembly GCA_964644665.1 of uncultured Methylococcaceae bacterium. Classification (GTDB taxonomy): domain Bacteria; phylum Pseudomonadota; class Gammaproteobacteria; order Methylococcales; family Methylococcaceae; genus Methylotetracoccus. Next base: position 13,202 of record CAZXXC010000042.1, on the reverse strand, counting down.
GGCCGAGGATGACGAGGCCTACCAGATCCTCGGCGGAAATCAAAGCAACGCCGTCACGGTGACCCGGGTGGCAAGGAACCGCTGGATGCAGGCGCGCTGGCCGGCGACCGCGCCGGCCCCGACCGGAATCATCCGCACTGCGGACAAGCAGGGCAAGGTGTTGTCACAGAACGAGGCGTGACCGGGGACTGCAGCCGGGGTAGCGGTCGGACCCGCGACCGGGATCTCAGGGCTCCGGGACGGGCCCGTCCGTTGCCTCAGCCGGCTTCATGGCGGACATAGCGTTTGGAAACCCAGCCCGAGGCGCAAGGCCCGGCGTATGGCCTTCGGTCGGGCAGGGGCGAGGACACGCCGCAATCCCGGTCGTCCAGGCGGTACACGATGCCCAGCCAGCCGGCGCGGTTCTCACAGATCCAGACGCGGGTGTTCAGGCGAAGTCGACCGATCTGCCCGAACCCTAAGCCCGGTCCGCTGCGTACGGCCAGGAAGCTGCCCGGGCCTCCGCGAAGGCCCGAGACCCCGCCGGTCGAGCCGCAGGCATCGAGATCGCGCTCGCCGCCAACCATTACCGGTACGAGCGGCATGCTGCCTTCCGACGCTACGGTCGTTCCGCCGGCCAACGTCAAGATAGTAGCGACAAGGAGTGAAAGCCGCATGCTGAAGTTCCTCTCGTCTGGGATGTCTCGGCGCATCGGCACGCCGACCCATGCCGGCCTGAATCATCCACCCGTGGGCCGTCCCGGTGCGGAACCGCCGGTCATTACCATGCGCCGATCCGACAGTCATGCAGCATGGTGGGCAACCCGCCGCTTGTCAATACGCTGCAAGCCGGTGCGGGGTTGCCGGGCGGCGTGTCGCATCGATGCGATCCCGTGCCATGATGTGTCGGGTGATTCCGGGTGGGACTTGCGGCAAGTCGCGCGACATCACCCGCCGCGAGGGCGCGGACGCGACCGAAATCTCCTGATGTTCAAGAGCCCGACCTGCCGCCGGTGCAGCGGCCGCCGGCAATTCCTTTCCACCAACGACAGGACACCGAGGTAACCGTCATGAGCCCGGAAGAATACATCCGTCACCGTTTGGAGGATCAGCGAGAGTGGTTCGAAGCCAAGAGTGCCTGGAACCAGAACTGGTACAAGCGGCTCCGTGTCGCGGAAGCGATCCTGGCTGCGGCGATCCCGTTCGTGTCGAGCCTGATGGACCGGTTCCCGCAGGTACCGGTCATCGTCGGCCTGATGGCTTTCCTGATTGCGATCGCCTCGGCACTGCTCGCTCTGTACCGCTTTCAGGAACATTGGTTGCAGTACCGGAGCACCGCTGAACAGCTCAAGCGCGAGAAATTCCTGTTCCTGACCAACAGCCCGCCGTACGGTGGCGAGGAAGCGTTCCACACGCTGGTTCTGAATGTCGAAACAATCCTGGGGCAGGAAAACAGCACATGGCGGGAGCAAGCCAAATCGGCCGCCGCCGCCGAACCATCGGCCGGAACCACGGTGTCTTCGTCACCCGCAACGCCGGGTATCTGAACGACGCCGCTGCTGGCGGCGGTAGCCACTCCTTCAATCCATCAATAGCGGAGGCCGATGTCATGGCAACGACCCACATCCCGATCAACGGCGAGCATATCCCGGCCGAGGAAGCCGAGGTCGTCGAACTGCTGGTTCAGATGGAGGCCAAACGCCGCAGCCAACAACCGCGTGGTTCCGCGTGCCGCGGCGCCCATGCCAAGGCGCACGGTTGCGTGAAAGCGGAGTTTGCCGTACGCGACGACATCCCGGCCGAGTTCAAGGTGGGCATTTTCAAGTCCGCTCGCCGGTTTGCCGCCTGGATTCGTTTTTCGAATGGCTCGCCACTGCTGAAGGGCGACGCCGAGGGTGATGGGCGGGGCATGGCGATCAAGCTGATGGGGGTCGAGCAAAGCGTTTCGAGCACCCAGGACTTCCTGATGATCAACCATCCGGTGTTCCTGGTCCGGAATGCTGCGGACTACCTGGACTTCCAGCAGGCTGTCGCACGCGGCAGGCCGGAGAAGTTCTTCTTTCCGGGGCTGAACCCGTTCAAGTTCCGGCTGCACGAGTTCGGGATCGCCCGGAAGCTCAAGCGGGCGAGAGTCACCAATCCGTTGAACGTCCGGTACTGGAGCATGACGCCCTATGCCTTCGGCAATGCCGCGATGAAATTCTCGGCTCGCCCTGCCGGAACTCCGTCCCCCTTCGATGAAACTCGGGGGGCCGATTTTCTGCGGGAAAACCTCGCGGAGCACTTGACCGCGCAGTCGGCCGATTTCGATTTCTTGGTCCAACTCAGGACGAACCCGGCGACCATGCCGATCGAGGACCCCACCATCGAGTGGAACGAGCGGGAGTCCGGCTTCGTTCCGGTGGCGCGGATCACGATTCCTCCGCAGCAATTCGACACCCCGGAACAGCGCGCGTTCTGCGAGAATCTGTCGTTCTCGCCCTGGCACGCCATTCCGGAGCACCGGCCGCTGGGCGGGATCAACCGCATCCGGCAGCCGGTGTACGGGACCAGTTCACGAATTCGACATGAACTCAACGGGCAACCGCTCGGCGAGCCCCGCTGAAAACATCACCAATGGCCGCGGTCGGTCGGACGCGCGCGGGGTATACACACCCCGGTCCGACCGACTGTCACCACATTTGGGAACAAAGGTACGTTATGAACTGCTATCTCGATGTCTTGACACGATATGCGGAGTTCAGCGGTCGAGCGCGACGCAAGGAATTCTGGCTGTTTGCAGCGGTCAACTTCCTGGTCACGCTAGTCTTCGGTTTCACCGATCTGGCACTGGGGCTGGTTTCCGAGGAAGCGGGCATCGGGCTGTTGAGCGGGCTCTATTCGCTGGTGGTATTGATTCCGTATCTGGCGGTCACGGTTCGAAGGCTGCATGACTCCGGTCGTACCGGATGGTGGCTGCTGATCGGGCTGATCCCGCTGTTAGGGCCCATCGTGTTGCTGGCGTTCATGCTATTGGACAGCGATCCCGCCGAGAACCGGTACGGTCCCCGCCCCGGGGCCGCGGGGCGGATGACGCCTGGCTGAAAGAATTGCGGAATCTGCCGTCTGCGACCGCTCGGAGACACCGCCCGCGCCGTCCTGCCGGTGCTAGTTCCGACCCCACACGGCCGCAACCCGAGCGTCACGCCCGCAAGTCGTCCGGTAGTACTGGTAGCGGATCGGATTCTTCTTGTAGTAGTCCTGGTGGTACTTCTCGGCAGGGTAGAACGTGGTGGCGGCGGTGATCTCGGTATGGATATGCTGGAATTTTCCGGACATCAACAACGCGTCGCGGCTCGCCTCCGCCGCCTGGCGTTCGGCCTCTTCGCGGTAATAGATCGCGCTGCGATACTGAGAGCCGACGTCGCAAAACTGGCGGTCCTTCACCGTCGGGTCGATGTGACGCCAGAAATAGTCGAGAAGTTTGGCATAGGAGATCTTCGAAGGGTCATACGTCACACGGACCGCTTCGGCGTGGCCGGTGACTCCCGCGCTGACCTGTTCATACGTCGGGTTGGCGGTGTGACCGCCGGTGTACCCCGATTCCGCGGCGATCACGGCCGGCAGCTTTTCCATGTCCGCTTCCAGACACCAGAAGCAGCCGCCGGCGAAGACGGCCATGGCGGTCCGGGCCGGCGGTGCGCCGGCGGCCGGTCCGCAGCCGAGCAGCGCGGCGCCCAGCAAGCCAGCCGGCAGGATGGATCGCGCGTTCATGTCCGCAGCTCCGGCAGGGTCTGCTCCCTGGATACGAATTCCAGCGCCAAACCGTTGTTGCAGTAGCGCAGGCCGGTAGGGGGCGGTCCGTCCTTGAAGACATGGCCCTGATGCCCCCCGCAGCGCGCGCAATGATACTCGGTGCGCGGCAGGATCAGCTTGAAATCGGTGCGGGTGCCGAGGGCGGCAGGCAGCGACTCGAAAAAGCTGGGCCAGCCGGTTCCACTGTCGTATTTCTTGGTGCTGTCGAACAGCGGCAGCCGGCAGGCGGCACAGAGATAGGTGCCGTCACGCCGTTCGTGATTGAGCGGACTGCTGCCCGGAGGTTCGGTGTGCTCCTCGAACAGGACTCGATAACGATCCCTCGGCAGCAATCTCTTCCATTCCGCTTCGGACTTGACCAAGCGGGGTGTCACACCGGATTTTTCCGCCGCGAAACCGGGAAAGGAAGCGCCCGCCAACAGGGCGGAGATACGTGCAAGCCATTGACGACGGTTCATGGTGATCTCCTGACATGTGAAACGTTTAGAAAATTCCGGATGCCGGAAGTTCGGCAGGCCGCCTCGCGCGCATCGTTCCGGATCGGTCGGCGAGCGCCGATGAATGAAAGTCCACCCGTGTGGTTCCAGCGGTGCTTCATCATCGTGCCTCCTCCCGGGCCGGAGAGGGGGCGTCCGCTGCCGGTTGCGGCGTATCGGTGGGCACCGCAGCCCCAGACGGGCCGATCCGGATCGGTCGATCCACCGGCGGGTTTTCGATCACCGTCTGCTTCCCATCGATCCAGGAAATGACCAAACGCGAGCCATCCGCTCGAGTCCCCAGGCCGAACACCAACGTCGGCGTCTGGTCGGTGCCGAGCCCGGCTGAAGACGTGAACTCCCGGACGTAGCGCACGACCGAATCCTCCAGCCGAACGCTCGCGCCCAGGGAGCGCACGGTATCCGGCAGCACGAGGGTCACCCGGTGGCCCGGGCTCCGGTTCAGATAGGCCCGGCTCGGGCTGTCATTGTTGAGCCAGAACAGGTCGGGACGGCCGTCGCCGTCGAAATCGGCGATCACCGGCGAATTGCCGAAGGAGGGATTCGGGGCGACATCCGCCGGGTAGAAATCGGGCGGGTCCGAGCCGCCCAACAACACCTTGCCGGGGAATTTGAACAAATGATGGATCGGCCATTTGACATAGTTTTGTGACACCAGAAGGTCCATCCGGCCGTCGAAGTTGACATCCTCGAATACCGGTCCCCAGGCAAATCCGAGCCCCGCCAGCCCGGCGGGCTTGGTCACATCGCTGAACCGGAATCCGCCGTCATTGCGCAGCAGCAGCCAGCCGCCGGCGTAAGGCTGATCCTTGCGCAGATCGCCACGCGCGAGGAATGCCGGAAAGGAATCCCCGACGTTCGAAAAGATCAGATCCTGATCGCCGTCGCCGTCCATGTCGCCGGCGGCGACGCCCATCCAGAAGCCGTAACCGGACGCGAACGGGACAGGCTCGAATCGACCGTCGTGGAGATTGCGCAGGATCTCGACCTGCCCGGTGTTCTGGGCGATCACCAGGTCCTGATAACGGTCGCCGTCCAGATCGACGAACAGCGAAGCGAACGTGTTCTGTTTCGAGGCCGTCGCCGGTGTGGTGATATCCGTGAAATGCAGATCGCCGTCGTTGCGCAGCAGACGATTCGCCTTGGCGTGTTCGGGTACGTTGAAGGTCGCCGAGACGAAGTGCGGCCGGTCCACGAAGACGCTGAGATAGAGATCACCGTCTCCGTCATGATCGATGTCGGATACGGTGATGGCCAGAGGCACCGAGTCTTGCGGCAGCGTCACCGCCAGCGGCCGTGGACGGAAACGGCCGGCCTGGTTCCGATAGAGGGTCACGCCGTCATCGCGTGCCACCGCCAGATCGACATCGCCGTCACCATCCAGGTCGATCGCACAGGCGCCGTAGGTGGCGGGCTTCCGGCCCGGCGCGCTGAGGCCGGTGCCGGCGATCCGGTCCACCAGCTTGCCGTCCTGCAGAGCGAGCAAGGCATCCGGTTGACCGGTCCCGCCGCCGACGAAGACTTCCTCGCGACCATCGCCTTCCAGATCCAGTACCGCAGCGCCGGTCAGATGGTGGGAAGTCGGGCGGTTCCAACGGTGCACGAAGTCCACAGGAATCTCCTGATACCGGGGAAGGGCGATGTCGTCGGGGATGTCGCGCCGCGGTTCCGTAGGATAAACCCAGACGCAGCCCGAGACGGCAAATCCGGCCCACAGCAGGCTGATGTGGCAAAGGGAATTTCTCACGGCTGATTCCCCGTGTGGCCTGTCCGCCGCTTCGGTGCGGCGGGGCAGGCGTGGACCCTGTTCGCCCGATTTACTGGCGAACGAACGTGACGCGACCGACCGGAATGCGCTTGCCGTCCTTTCCGTGGAAGTACGGGGCGTCGCTCAACTGGATCGACGCACGCGGTTTCGTGTCGCTGTCGAATGCGCGGTAAGTTGTACCCGAGTCAGTCCCCGCATCCCAGGCGTAAAGAGTGATCGTTTTCTTGCTGGTCCATTGCCCGTGTTCCATCAGCATCACCTCTGCGGCCATCGCGCACCAGTCGGGGCTCGGTGCGATCATCGCGGCGATCGAGACCATCGGGTGTGCAGGGTCCGCCTCGAACGTCGTCACCGCCTTGCCGGGCACGTCGCGAATGGGGTCGTCGGTCTCGAGCATGGCCCCGGCGGCGCCTCCGGCGATGGCCGACCGGATTTCGGCGTCCAGCGGTTGGTGCTTGCCTTCTTCACACAGCGCCTCGACGCCCGGAGAAGCCTTGGATCCGGCATGGAACGGCGAATAGCGATCGCCGTGCGTCACGCCGATCAACGGGGAGAAGTGCGCCAGCAGCGGAAAATCCGTTGGATGGGTCTTCTCGCTCCAGGTACGCTCGAACGTCACGAGGTAGCGCACCGGTGCCGGCGCGGCGATTGCGGTGCCGAAGCCCGGTAGCAGCGCTGCGAGGAACGCGGACAACAGCCGCGCCGGCGTGCCGAGTCGCGGCCGACGCCCTGCGTGGCCGGCGGAGAAGACTGAAATCGTCCAGAATGTGTTCGGTTTCATCGGATTGATCCTCGTGCAAGATGGTCGGAGTGGGGCGGCCGTCGGAGCGTACCCCGACCGCCGGTCACTGATCCGTCACAATCTGCGTGCCAGCCGCCGAAAGCTGAAAAAGGTACATGAGATCAATTGCTTGAGATTGCATGGCGCGGGGTTGTCGGTGATCGGCGTCGTTGCGGCCACCGTATTCGGTGGCCGTCCCTCAACCATTCGCGGGAGATTGCGGCGCAGGCATCACGGAGGAGAGTGCAGCAGTTCCCGAATGAAGAGGGAGGCGTTCTCCATCGCAACGCCCTGGTCGGTCAGGCGCCGGAGCAGGTGTAATCCACGGTCATCGGCGTAGCGGAGACCGGACAGATCCAATCGCATCGAACCCGAGCCCGGCCGGGTGCGCATGATCGCGGCCTCCAGTTCATCCACCCAGGGGCCGATCAGTTGCCCTTCGAGTCTCAAGCCGGGCCCGGTTTCGGAAGTTGAGTGGGATTCGATCCGGAGCATGGGAGTTCCTGTGGGTGATGGCTTTCATCAGCCGGTCATCCAACAAGCAGCGAACCCCGTGCCATGTCGTACGGGACGGGAGCGTGAGTCGGTCCGGCAGGCTGCTGGCGCCGACCGGCGACGATACGGCGCCCATCCTTCGCGATGGGGGGCGACGGGGCCTTACGTGTTCAGCGGCCCGGAGCGGCGATCCCCAGCTTTTTCATCCGGTAACGGAGTGTGCTGGGATGAAGGTCCAGAATTCGGGCCGCACCGTTCGGGCCCTCGACGGTCCAGCGGGTCTGCTCCAGCACCGACAGGATGTGCTGTCGCTCGATTTCTTCGAGTGTGGCCCCGCCTTCGGGGTGTTCGAAGCGGTCTGCGGCCTCGGCGGTGCCGGGCAGCATGTCGGGGCCGATTTCGAGCAAAGGGCCATCGGTCAGGATGATCGCCCGCTCGATCACGTTTTCCAATTCACGGATATTTCCGGGCCAGCGGTAGGCCCTCAGCCGCTCCAGCGATCGCTCGTCGATGCCTTCGATCCGGCGGCCGATCTTCGGCGCGAACTTGTCGATCAGGAACCGGGTCAGCAGCGGGATGTCACCGACACGCTCCCGCAGCGGAGGCATCAGCACCGGAAAGACGTTCAGCCGGTAGTAGAGGTCGTCGCGGAAAGCCTTATCGGCGACCGCCTGCAGCAGATTGCGGTTCGTGGCCGCGATCACCCGAACATCGACCTGGATCGGCGCTTTGCCTCCGACGCGATCGAACTCCTGTTCCTGGAGCACCCGCAGCAGTTTGACTTGCACCTCCGGCGGGATTTCACCGATTTCATCCAGGAAGATGGTGCCGCCGTCGGCGAGTTCGAATCGTCCGATGCGCTTGGCGATCGCCCCGGTGAAAGCGCCCTTCTCATGGCCGAACAACTCGCTTTCGACCAACCCCGACGGCAACGCGGCGCAATTGATCTTCACCAGCGGTTTGTCACGGCGATGGCTGGCCGAATGAATCGCGCGGGCGATCAGTTCCTTGCCGGTACCCGATTCACCTTGAATCAGCACGGCGGCATCGGTGGCCGCCACGCGCCGGACGTGGTTCAACACCGCCAGGATCGCTGGACTGCGGCCGACGATCTCGTCGAAATTGTGGGCCGACTTGATCTCCTCGCGCAGGTAGAGATTCTGTGCCTGCAGTCGGGCCTGTTCCCGCTCCATCAGCACCCGGTCGGTGATGTCGATGAACATCGTCCGCGTGTACTGGCCGCCGGGATCGGGCCGGGACCACCACTGAATCCAGATCGGCCGGCCATCGTCCTTGCGGCGCAGTTCCAGCACGACGCCGCTGGTGTCGGTGCCTCGCCCGATCGACTCGAGCGCTTCCTGCACCCGCCGCTGTGCCTCGGGGGTGTCGGGTACCAAAGTCCGTCCGACCGTCGTCGGCACTTGTTCGGGCGTGATGCCGAGGATTCGTATCGCAGCGCGGTTCGCGCTGATGAATCGGGACTCCAGGTCCTCGTGCACATAGGCGATCGGCGCTTCCTCGAACAGGTCGCGAAAGCGTTCTTCGCTCTGCCGAAGCTGCACGACCGCCCGAATCCGGCCGAGTTCGGCGGCGGCCCTGGCCGCGAAGATCCGGAACGTATACAGCAGCCGCGGCTGCTCGGGCATCGGCCGCTGGTCGAACAGCGCGAGATGCCCCAGGATCTGCCCGTCGGTGTCGCGGAGAGGCACACCGAGATAGCTTTCCACACCGGGCTCCCGCGGAAACCTCTGCGCCACTCCGGACGGGTAATGGCAGAGTTTCCCGCCGAGCACCTCCTCGCAAGGTGTGCCTGCCAGATCCCACTCCTGGCCCGGGACGAATTCGGCTTGCGACCAGAACGCCAGCGCCCGCACCCGGCTCCGGCTCTCGGTGAATTCCGCGACGAACGCATTCGCGGCGCCGGTCGCGAGGCTCAGATTCCGCACCAGCGAACGAAAGAATTCTTCGCCGGTGGCCTGCGCCGTCCCTTCGACGATCGCGCGCAAGGTCGCCAGTTCATCCGGATCGATGTGCGCTTCCTCGGCCGGTTCCGTCGGATTGAATGGTTGAGGCATCGTCCGGCTGGCTCTTTGGGATTCCTCGGGTGCGCGAGTGACCGTCGCCGGTGGAGTCTTCGAAGCAATGTCCCACCGTTGCGAATCTCACGATACACGATGTGCGGGCGTTCGCGAAGCGAAGCTGTCGCGCGCTATTGCAGTGTCATGCGATTGATCTGTGCCTTGCGCCATGTCGCGGGAGGCATCCCCACCAGGCGCTTGAAGGCGCGCGAAAATGCCGCTTCGGAATCGTACCCCACCTCGAGTGCGATCGTGGCGACGGTGCTGTGCGAGTCGCGCAGAAGTCGCGCCCCGAGCTGGATGCGCCAGTTGGCGAGATACTGCATCGGCGGCAGGCCAAGGTACTGAACGAATCGTTGATGCAGTGCCGAACGCGACAGGCCAATCTCGCGGCCGAGATCATCGACGGTCCAGGCCCGATCAGGCCGTTCGTGCATCACCGCGAGCGCCTGCCCGACATGGCGGTCGCGTAGTCCCGCCAGCCAGCCCGTCGCGTCCTCGGGCAAGCTTTCAAGATAACGCCGCGCGGCGTCGACAAACATCATTTCCGCCACGCGCTGGAGCACGGCCTCGCTGCCGGGTCTGCGCTCGTTGGATTCGACCACGGCTTGATCGATCAGTTGACGGACCCAATTGCCTGCGCTCGATGCCGGCAGGTGCAGGATACGAGGCAGCGCCGCGACCAGGGGGTTGAACGGCTTGAGGTCGCAACCCAGAAATCCGCAGACCAGAACGTTCTCGGCATGCTCCAGGGGCATCAGCGCGCCCGGATTCATCACGCCGTGATGAACAGAGACGGGCATCGGTTTCGGGCCGTTGCGAGTCGCGAAAACCCACTCCGGCTCGCGCCGCTGGGGTTCAAGGTTTGGCGCGCTCGACAAAATGTGAGAATCGCCTTGCGGGAACAGCACGATGTCGCCGGCCGAGAGCCTCACCGGAGAGAGGCCGGAAACCGCCCCCCAGCCGCAGCCCTTCGCGATCATGTGGTACTCCATCACATGCTCGCATCCTGGCAACACCGCCTCGGCAATCTCCTTCGTCGACGACGTTTCGGCCGACCACGCGCCGCAACAACTGACGTAGTAGAACACCGCACCACGCAATCGCACGCTGCCTAACAGGTCGGACAGAGCGTCTCGGCACATGATGGACTCCTCGGCGGACCGATGATCAAGCGGCGTGGACGCGCGGTAATTTTACCCACGGCACACGGACGGTCGATCAAGTTTTCCCGACACATGGTGAAGCGTCAAGGACACCGGCAGGGAAGAATGGCGCCACTGCCTGTCGTCAACGACATGCGCAGTATTCGTTCACACCAACCTTCGCGGAGGATCACCATGACTGCAGTGCTTCATACTCGGAGCGGCGCCGACCAAACCAGGACGCAACCCCTCATCCGGACCACCATGGCCTTGAGCGCCCTGAAACGACGCCAGCAGGCGGTGTGGGCCCGCGGCGATTTCGCCGTCGTCGGGACGACGCTGCAAATCGTCGGGGAATCACTTGCCGAGGCGATCGACGTGCGCGCCGACGAGCGTGTCTTGGACGTGGCAGCTGGCAGTGGCAATGCCTCGCTGGCAGCGGGTCGTCGTTTTGCGCGTGTTACCTCGACGGACTACGTGGCACAGCTACTGGAGAAGGGTGCGGCGCGCGCTCGGGTCGAAGGCTTACCAATCGACTTCCAAGTGGCGGATGCCGAGGACTTGCCGTTTGGCGACGGATCATTCGATGTCGTGCTGTCGACATTCGGCGCGATGTTCGCGCCCGACCACCGCAAGACGGCGCAGGAGCTGATGCGTGTCGTGCGGAGCGGTGGCCGCATCGGCATGGCGAATTGGACGCCCCAAGGATTGATCGGTCAGTTGTTCGCGCTGCTCGGGACTTTCATTCCACCGCCCGCCGACACAGAGCCCCCGGCGCTATGGGGGACCGAGGGTCACATCGTCAAGTTGTTCGGGCCGCAAGCCTCCGAGATCCGGTGCGCGCGACGAACCTTCATGTTTCGTTATCGCTCCCCCGAACACTGGATCGATTTCTTCCGCACGTTTTACGGCCCGGTCCTTCAAGCGTTTGCGGCACTCGAGGCGTCTGCTCAAGCGCGCTTGCACGCAGCCCTGGCCGCTCTCCTCGAGCGATCGAACGTGGCAGGTCCGGGTTCGCTGGTCGTACCCGGTGAATACCTGGAAGTGGTCGTCTGCAAGCACTAATGCCGACCAGAACCAGCAAGCCCAAGCATTCTTCATTGAGGAAAGTCACCATGTTTACACTCCCTTCTATCGTTGGCGCAGTCGCGTTGAGCGCCGTGGTCACAATCAGCCAGGCTGCCTGGGAGCAGGGGCGCGGCAACGGCGGCAATACAGGTTTTGCCCGGGTCAACACCGCAACGGCGAGAAAGCCGCTCGTGAGCGTCCCGATCGGCAACGTGATCGCGGCGAATCCCGTGGTCGCACCGGATGGCACCGTTTATATCGGTAACATCGACCGCGAGCTGATGGCGTTTCGGCCCGATGGCACGCCGTACTGGAAGCGGAAGCTCGGCTCTCTGCACGGCGGCATATTCGCTGCTCCGGCCATCGGCGCCGATGGTTCGGTGTACGTGGTTTCCAGTGTCCGGTACCGCGATCATCGCGAGGGTGCGGATGGTAGCGTGGTCATGCAGTCCTATTTGCACAAGTTCAGCGCGGACGGCGCTTGGCTCTACGCGGCGCCGTTCCCCGAGCAATTCGGCAGCAACCCCACTACCGATGCGGCACCGAACATCTGGCGCTCAGACGGTAACGAAGTGGTCATGGTGCCTGCGATCTACGATCCCGGCTTTGGAAGGCGCGATCTGCGTTTGATCGCCTTCTCGGCAGCCACCGGCACCGTGCTTGCCGACCAGACCGTTCGAGAAGGTCCGTCCCCGACCACGAACGGCGGGTCCGGCGACCCGGACTTGGATTGGTGTCTGACCAATTTGTGGCTTATTTTCCCGGTGTGCCTCGTCGGCCATTACCTGGGTGCCAGCTTTGAAGCGCCAGAAGGGTCGTGGACCGAGATCCCCGCCTACTACCGCCGCCCGCTGCCTGCGGTGGCGATCCGTCCGGATCCGCGCGGCGGCGAACCCTCCGTCATGGTGACGGATGTCGTGGAACACGCCCTGGCTTACTCATTCTCAACGCAAACCGGATTCACCGAAGTGTTTCGCCGCCGCCTGCTCCGGCGTGGGCAGCGCGTCAAGACCCCCGTCGTGCTATGGAACGGGGATACGGCGTTCAGCACGACCGACGGGTTCGTCAGCCTCGTCGGCCCCAATAATGTCTTGTCATCGGGGGGAAGTGTGGAGCCCTGGATAACGGCCGCGCCCGCCCGCCTGTCGGATGGGCGGCTGGCATTCGTCGCGGACGGCGGTCTGCGGGTGCTCGAGAGTAATGTGCTGGTGGCCGAGTCGCCCTTCGACGGCGAGTCGGTCGCAGCACCGGCGGCTTCGTGCACCCACGTGTTCGTGTCGACCACGCGAGAATTGGTGACCTACAGCGCCAAGACCCTGCAGCCGGTCGCTCACGTGCCGCTGACCGCCGGGCTCAGCGCCCCGGTCATCGGCCCGATGGGTCACGTGTACACCATTGCCTCGAGCGAGATGCTGGTGTTTCCGCCGCCCCTGCACTCCGGCACCATGGGTACCACGGCGTGCGACGTCGTGTCGACGGCACGTTGAGGAAACTCCGAGCAGGCCTTCCAGGAATTGTCGGAGGCCGTGATCCCTCTCCACCACAGCGGCGTTTGCCCCGGATTCCGGCCTGGGCCGGTATCCGGGGCTACTCGAC
>CAZXXC010000041.1:0-31357 GCA_964644665.1 uncultured Methylococcaceae bacterium | reverse complement strand
GCAGCAAGCGCCAGCAAAAGCGCACGGTCCAGGGGCGGTTTCTGGGCTGCCTACTCGGTGGCGCAGTCGGCGATGCGCTGGGCGCACCGGTTGAGTTCATGAAGCGGGCCGAGATTATCCGTCGCTTCGGCCCCAGGGGCATCGCCCAGTACGCACCGGCTTATGGTGGCCTTGGGACGATCACCGACGACACGCAGATGACCTTGTTCACCGCCGAGGGGCTGATCCGAGGCTGGGTGCGTGGCTGCTTCAAAGGCATCACGACCTATTCTGGGATCACGGCGCACGCCTATTTGCGCTGGCTGCAAACCCAGGGCGAACGCCCGACATGCGACATCGACTTCGGGACCGATCAGCCTGGCTGGCTGTTTCAGCAGCGCCAACTGCACAGCCGTCGCGCACCCGGCAATACCTGCCTATCGGCCCTGCGGGCGATGAACTCACTCGGGGAACCGGCCCGCAACGACAGCAAGGGCTGTGGCGGCGTCATGCGGGTTGCGCCGGTTAGTCTGTTCGCCTGGCGCCTGCGTCAGTACGAATCTCCCCAAGACGCCTTCCGGCTGGGCACCGAGTTGGCTGCGCTGACCCATGGGCACCCGACCGGAGCCCTGACCGGTGGTGTGCTGGCGGTGCTGATCCTGGCGCTGACCGATGGCGCGTCGCTGCGCGAGGCGCTGGCCGCGGCCAAACTCCTCCTGCGAGCCGAGCCTGGCGACGAAGAGACGTTACGGGCAATCGAGATGGCTGAGGAGTTAGCCGATTCCGATTTGCTACATGAAGAAGCCATAGCCCGGCTGGGCCAAGGCTGGATCGCCGAAGAGGCTCTGGCGATCTCCATCTATTGCGTGCTGGTTGCCCGCAATTTCAAACAGGGCGTGATCCTGGCCGTGAACCACGACGGCGATTCCGACTCGACCGGAGCGATCGTCGGCAACCTGCTGGGCGCGATGCATGGCGTGAAGGCGATCCCTGCCGATTGGCTGGAGCCGCTTGAACTACCTGACGTCATCACCGAACTGGCGGAAGACCTCTACGCATTCAAGGATTGGGCGATCGGCGAGTACAGCCACAACGAAGATCTGAACCAGCGGATCTGGCGCAGGTACCCGGGATTCTGAGAGGTAGTGAACTGGCATGCACTCGATCGCCCGGCATGGCGTGCGCTTCACCGCGGGCTATGCCTCCGCGCCGCTGTGCAGCCCGACCCGGGCCGGACTCATGACCGGCCGCTACCAGCAGCGCTTTGGGCATGAATTCAACAAGCCGGACACGATCCCGGATGAAGACTTTGGTTTGGCGCGGGCGGAGACGACGCTGGCGGACCGGCTCAAGGCATTGGGCTATGCCACGGGACTCGTCGGCAAATGGCATCTCGGATTGCGGCCCGGCGCCGAGCCGGCGGCTCGGGGATTCGACGAGTTCTTCGGATTCATGCGCGCGATGCATGGGCTACTTTCCGACTCTGCGGCCGGGAGCACCGATTCTGCGCGGTTCGGTTCCGGTCGAGGAACGGGACTACTCGATGCCAACCGTGATGGCGTGTTGACCGAGCGGGAGTTCAGCGGACAGGGAAGGGCGGGTCGGGAATCCGGTGAGGCAGGCAGACATGCCGACTGATGCCTCGATCGAGTGCGCGCCGGCAGCCGGCTAGCCGCCTTCCAAAGTCTTCGCCAGGCGATTCTCCAATGCTCTGATGCGTTTGGCCTGCGACATCAGGATGGGCGCGAACACCCGGAGCAAGGTTTCGGCGGTGACCGGCTGCTGCTCCTCCCATGCTGCATCGTCGGGCGGGGTTTCGGTGAACAGTTCGGGGCGGGATGAGCCGAAAAATCGTTCGGCTACGCGTCGATTCTCGGCCGCGAATTTCTCGATGATGCGCCGGCGCTCCCGAGGTGACAGGATCGGCCAGTCTTTCTTCCTGCAAGCGCTTTCGCCGCGAGCCAGGTCGAAAAACAGGTCCTCGACGCGTTGCCGGAATACCGGCATGTCGTCCGGCATGTGCTGATTGAGTTCCCGCTTGATGATCAACAGTTCTCGGGATAGCCGGATATTGCCTGCCCGCACGTGGGAGGGCGGCTCATCCAGCGGCACGTCCTGCGGGAAGCCGATCCGTTCCAAGAACTGCGGCACGACGTCGTTTTCGCCGCCAGCTTCTTCGTAGACGAAGACCAGCACCCGATCGGTGCCGAAGACATCGCCCCATTGGTCGAGGATGCTGCCGTACCAGGGCGCCACCTGCAGCTTGTAGAACGTCTCGAAGTCGTGCCGGAAATTTCCGCCCTTCACGACGTTGTTATACATCGACATCAGCCAATGGTCCTGCCGCCGCAACCAGACGATCACGCGTGCATCGAAATCCGCAAACGTCTCGCGCAGCAGCACCGCCACGCCGCGCAGATGCGGCAGGGCCTGCTGGATCGGAAATTCGGGGCGGCCCGGTGTCAGGCCGGCATAGTCGAAGAAGAATTCGGAACTCAGCACGACGTTAGTCAAGCCGCGCGCCGCCACGTCGCGACAGATCGTGCTGCGGATGTCCGCTACCGACATATCGGTCCCGCCGGGCGGGAAGCCGGCCGGCGAGCCGGCTTCCCGGGCCAGCGATCGGACCACCGGATAGTGCTGATTGTGTCCGAAGTCCGGGTATAGGTAGCCGTGGTCGGCGAGACGTGCGCGGTTATGCGCTAGCAGGTCCTGCAGCGACGTGGTGCCGGTCTTCGGCATCCCGATGTGGATCCACAGTCTGGTCGTTCCCATGATGCTGTCGAAATTGCAAGGTCGAACGAGTTGCGCGGTGCGGCTCAGGAGGTTGGGACCGGCCGTCTTCGGTACACCGGCGTCCTTTAGTCCTCGTAGCCAAGCTTCTGGTTCATTGCACGCAAGCCGCTGGACGCAAACAGGCGTTCCGCATCGTCGGACCAATACCGCTGCCAGCGCGACGGCTCGTCATCCTCTGCCGCGGCGTGGGAGGCGGTGATACGCTCCAACACGGCGTGAACTGCCGCTTCGGCGATTCCGAATGCCGCCAGGCGCTCCAGCAACGGTGACGGTGCTTGTTTTTTCACCAGGTCTTCGATCCGCAGGATCAACGCTCGATCGCTGTCGATCCACGGGGAAAAATCCGTCAAGGAACGGTTGGTGACCGCAAACAGATCGAGGAAGGCGAGGAAGCGATGACCCGGATCGGCAATCGACGGCCAGGCATGGCGGCCGTTCGATCGGGCGGACCGTTCCTCGGCCATACAACGCGACACCAGGACTTCTCGCAAATTCCGGGTGCCGCACACACAGAACAGCCGGTCCGCTTGCGGTTGATGCTCCGCTCTCCAAGGGATCGTTCCGCTCAGGAACTGCCCGGCCTGAACGATCGAGGCGAGTTTGCTGAACGGAAACAGCCGGTCGTCGCCGCGGATATCGCGGAGAGCCGCCGGGTCGGTCGCAAGCGACGAATCGGCAGTACCCGACGGAACGCAGTGCAGCCCGGTGGCGATCCAGCCGAGCCCCGAGAACAACTGTGTCAGCAGGGATGTCGGGCAATGCGGCATCGCGTTGATGAACAACGGCGGAAGCGTTTCGGAGCGCGGTGCGGATTGCTCCGTGCTGATCATCGGAATCAGATAATGGAGGACCGCCTTGTCGCGAAAATAGCCGACGAAGGCGGCCGGTTCGGCCGGGCGGGAGTACGCCTCGAACCGGGTCGTGACATTGAACGCCTGATCGAAGAACAGGAGCTGCTCACCGTCGACCCGCCAATGACTTTCATTGGGGTGCGGTGAGAACTCGATGACTCCGTCGGGACGCAGCCGGATGACCGCATGATGCTTGTCGGTGACGTTACCGAAGGCGTACAGCGTAGCGCCGGAAATCTCCGGCGACGGGCGGCATGGCGTGGGCGCGCGCGGACCGCGGCTGTCCGATTCGACCGACGGCGTCGGCTCGCCGACTTTGCCGAGACAGCGTCGATCGGCCGGAATCGGGCCTTCTCCGCGCACGCCGAACACATTGTCGGCGATCCGGTTGTATTCGTGATCGTAATGAATCGCTTCCGAGGGGTCTGCGGCGAACGTGTTGCACTGGATCCGGTTGAAAGACGAACCGTAGAAGTCCAGCAGGGAATTGCGGTCGTCGTCGAATTCGCCGCCACGGTTTCCCATGGACAGCAGCAGCACGTCGTGCATCTTGCGGACGAAGAAATTGGCGCCGCGGTCGTTGTCCGAAAACCGATTGCAGGCCACCAGATTCGCCACCGCGGAGCGCACCATCTTCACGCCGCCGCCGTGGTTGTCGTGGATGCGGTTGTCGATCACGGCATTCAGCACCCCGTTGTCGAACGAGATACCGGGAAGCTTGCAGGTCGATGAGCGATCCGGCAACAGCGGGAAATCCTCGATGAAGTCGATCTTGATCTCGCTCTCGCCCATGTTGGACCGGTAGCCGTTGCCGCCGATCCGATTTCCTTTCAGCACACAGAGCGCCGTTCCCCAGTCGAGGCAGATGCCCTCTTTGTTGTTGTCGGCGATGTCATTGTCGCGCAGCAGACACTCGCGGGCGCCTTCGAGATAGATGCCCTGGGCGCGGTTGGCACTGAATCGGCTGCGCTCCACGCGGATACGTGTCGGGCGCATCGTCTTCAGGCGGATCGGCAACGGTTCATGACACAGTTCAGGTACCTGGGCGGCGGCGATCCGCCGGCTGCAATGGCAGATGTGGAGTCCGGCGTCCCAGTTGTAGTAACCGCGGGACTCGCTGCAGTCACATTCGCTGACGGTTCCGTCGCAGCAGTCGCCGAGGATCATGATTCCGGATGCGAGGTGGCCGCTGAAGCGGCAGCGCCGGATCTGGAACAGACGGGAGTGCAGCAGGATCAGGCCATATCCTTCATAGTCGCGGCTGTGCACATCGGAGACGACAAACCGGTCGCAATCCTCCAGCATCGCGAGATTGCGTCCTCCCGCTGCTTGCACTTGGCGAACCGTGAAGTCGGCGCAGCCGTAACAGTGAAGGAAGAACTTGTGCCGGGTTGCGGGTTCCTCGACGATGCGGCGTTCCGCCAGGTCGATGACGAAGTTGTCGCATTCGATGCACCGAAGCGCCGTGAAATCGCCGAGGTCCGCCGCTCGCAGCGTGAAATTCGCCTGCCGTTCGACGAAGACTTCCCCGGTATAGAAGTCCCGACGCATGGGCGGAACCCGGTGGCGAGGCGAATCGGCGGCCGAGGCGGCTGCGTCCGCTGCATCGAGCGTCCAGTCCGGCAGCGTGAGCGGCAGGGTGCAGGCCGCGATCCCCTGATTGCGAGTGCGCAGCACAGGCGGCAATTCGTCGTGGATGGCACGGATGGCTCGAAGCAGATCCTCGGGACCGTCGGCAGCCGTATCGCGCGAGGCCGCGCTCATGACACGTCCCCCGACCGGCGCCGTCCCGTCAACGGTTCCAGCCTTGCAAGTTTCCAGTCAGGCACTTCGGATGCCGGGCCGCCATTGGTCATCGACGTCGAACGAGGGAGGTCAGTCAGCGTCATCCGATGGACCTTGCGCACCGCAATGCGAATTGGGGCCGGAGGGTGGCGGACTGTTGCCGGCTCCACGTCGCTGCTTCGGACTCTCGGTGCCTGTCGCCATGTCGGGTCGAAAGTCATTCGATGGATCTGGAAAGCCTCAGCGCCCGAGCTTGTAGCGGCGTCCCTCGCGGCGGCCGAACCGCAGATAGTGATCGCTCGGGTCGATACCGGAGTTGACGACATCCTGATTGATATGCAGATAAACCGCAGGATCGAAATCTTCGGGCAGTTCGTTCAACGGGTTGTCGCCAGCCGCAGGATCCCTGCTGCTGGTTCCCGCAGCATCGGGCTTCGCCGGCGTTCTCTCCACGGCCGCGCGGAGCTTGCCCAACCACTTGTGGTTCCGCGACGCAGTCGCCTCGGGCTGTGCGGTCGCGGGCGGCGGCACGGTCTTTCGACCCTGCTCTTCATGCGCTTTTCGCGCCGTGAACAAAGTGCGTGTCGCGGCGCGATGCTTCTCCCGGATCGACGTCCAGTACACATCGGTCTGTGTGGCGGCCAATCGCTGTTGCCAGTGCTGACGAATTTCATCGAAGCGGCTTTCGAAGTCGGTCAGCAACGTCAGGTAGTCCTTGATCAGTTGCATTTTCTGCGCCGCAGGAACGGGGGTGACCTGGCGATAGCATTTCGCCGGCTGGTTGAAGACCACGACGCTGCGATACTTTGGTGCATCCTTCTGATAACCCGGGTAGATGAACGGGACCAACAGGACGCCATTCTCTTTCGCCTGCCTTTCGAAAGCCGCCCGCTCCGCATCCTGGATCGTCACCATCTTGATCGCTCCGAACGCCTTCAACTTGTCCGCATAGTGCTGGTGGAACTCCTCGGTCAGCACCTTGGATTGCCGATCGGTCAGCTGCGCCAGGATGTCCTGGTACAGCGAGATTCCAACCGCATCCTCGATCGATGCATGTTCGTACAGACGCTCTTCGAAGAAGCGAACGTAGTAGCCTGCATCGTGGCTGCTGTACGTCAGGTTGATGATCACCCCATGCAGGATGGCCATGTATTCCTGACCGTAGGAGTGGGAAGGTTCATGCCATGCGGTGACGTTGGGATTGGTGATCAGCGGAATGGACAGTTGCTGGGCCCGCAGCGAGTATTCGATGTCGTCCCCGCGCAGGAAAAACGAAGCCGGATAGCCCAGTTTCCGGAAAGCCGTCATCGGCAGGCCGAAGAAGATGAATGTCGAATACTCGCAAGGATTCAGCGGATTGAATGCGTCCAGTCCGTCGAAACTGTCGACCTGCAAGCCGTGTTTGAGCAGGTTGGGAAATAGATTGCGCTTCTGATCGAACCCGCCTCCCTCCTGAAAATTCAGGCGTCCCCAAAACCCGCCATCCTCCCAGACGACGGTCGGGCGGCTTTTCATCAAGACCGGCGCGCTGCAGATGACCTCCTGATGGCGGTAGGCGCAGAACATGAAGTAACGGGCCAGCGACTCCGGCGAGATCGACAGATCGTCATCCAGGATCAACAGTTCGGTTGGTGCCCGGTTCTCCTTCCGGCACGCCTCATCCAGCAGTTTGAGAAGATGTCCCGCGTTGCCACCGCCGCCGAGATTCTCGCTGACGATGATCTCGATGTTCAAATCCTGTTGCCAGGGTTCCCGATATTCGGGGTCGCAACCGGGAGTAGTGTCCAGCAGAGCGAAATGGATATGCTCCAGCAGCGAATCGTAGAAAGGATCGTGCCGCCCGGCTTCGGCGAATCGCTGCAGAATGCCCTTCGCATCTATGGTACGGCCGTAGGTTCTCAGCAGCACCATCAGGCGGCAGTCGCCTAGCGGGACCGAATGCGTCACGAAGCTCACATCGTGCAGGCAGACGTTGTCTTCCAGAGCCTCGACGCTCCAGTACAGCCTGCTGTTCTCCGGTAACTCGGAGGGCGAACCCACCTCGATGAGGTGCTGCCCGCGCAACCGGGAAAGAAGGTGCATCTCCTTGAAGACCCTGGGCTTCTTGCCGGATCGAGCGCACAGGATCTTGACGTTCAGTGCGCCCTCGCAATCGACCCACAGACGCAGGTCGCGGAGCCGTGTCAGTCGTGCCCAAGGTTCCAGGAACAGGCTGTTTCGCAAGGTCCCGGTGGAGATCCACTCGCCTTCATTGAGCAACAGTGCACCGCCGGTGAAGTCCCGGGCCATATCGACATCGCTGGAAAAAAACAGATGCCGCGATCCGACCACAGCCCGGTCGATTCCGTGGATACGGTAGTAGTTCTGCCCTTGATGCTCGATCGAAGGCAGGCCGCGCTCGCTGAAATGGAATGACTTAAGCACCGAACATTCCCGATGGGTGGTGAAATGGCGCACAGAATCGATCTGGTGCGGTGATCCGGCAAAGGGTGTCTGGCCGGGTCGGATTCGGGCCGTCATGCCGACCGGTTCGGATCCGGCTGTGAGGCGCGATGGCAACGGCCAAGTCTGACAACACCGGAAGATGTCTCGGCGCCTGCCGACCGGCGCGGTGCCGGTGGCTGAGAATGCCGCCTGGCTCGGTCATCGCGGTGTCATGCGGAACCGGGCGGAATCCGTTCGCTGTCACAGTCTTCAAATCGTCCCAATGCCATCCGTCGATGGATACGAGTCCATTGATGATACTTCGAATCGGGAAAAAGTGATCGCCGGTTCGGTGGACGGGAATGTTGCGGCGGCTGCCGGGGTCGTTCGCCGGTGTCCGTCGATAACGAATGCCGGCCGCGATCGGTGAATGCACTGAGGGAAGCGGACACAAAAAACCCCGACAGGCGGGGCGATTTGATGTTGGCAGGCAGCGCCTGAAGCTGCCGTGTGGTGCCGAGGGTCGGAATCGAACCGACACTTAGTTTCCTAAACCAGATTTTGAGTCTGGCGCGTCTACCAGTTTCGCCACCTCGGCAACCGAACGGAAGTATAAAGATTTGCGGCGTGGAACGCTAGGCTCTCTTGCGGCCGGTGAAGGGTTCCGGATGGCCTGGCGAGGTGTGCCGGAGACAGGGTGCATCTCGCCGTGCCGGCACAAACAGGGGCTTGCATTCGGCCAGTCAGCGCGGTTCCAGGCATTTCCAAGACTCCGGTAGCCGGCCATTGCAATCATCTTGCTCGCCGCTCGTGCTGCCAACGGAAAGGACATTCGCTTTGACGGCAATCCCGCCGGATCCGGTCGTTGCCCGGCACCGGTCTGGCGACCGCCGCGACAACCGGCCTTAGCAGTCCATTTCCTGCTCGATCAGATCGGCCACCAATTCGAGCAGGAAGCGTGCTGCCATGATTTCGCCGGTGCTGTCGCATTGTTCGTGTCGTTCCAGAATGTCGATCGCAGAGTCGACTACGCCAACCACCTGCGCCGCGCAACTGGGAACCGCGGGGCTCCTCCGGGCCGATAAAGGAACAGTCAACACTTTGCCGCTCATGGCGAAACTCCGCTATCCCATCTAACCAGTTATCTAAGGTAATGCGATGTGGCCGAACGAAACGGTAAGGCGGTCTCAATAGTAAAATTGTCACGTTGATGGCCGCGATCGCGGATACGGCTTTGAAGCGCCCGTGACTCTGCGTAGGGGGCCACTTGTTGTGGTAGAGTATGTGACGTGCCGCGGCGTTCGATGTGAGATCGCCCTACAGGGATCGTGTTTCCTCTCTGCAAATGTGCGGTCGTGTTATCCCGCCGCCAGCTTGGCTTTCCGGGATCGCGATCGGCGGTTTGCTGTCCCGATGCTCGTGACGCGTATTTACTCGACTCGAACGATGTCCGTGCTGATGCTGATTCATGGATCGGGCGACGGTGCGTGCCGTCTGCGCCCGTTTGCAGCACTCAGTCGCGGGCGTCACGCGATATGAATTCCCAACGCCTTGATTCACCAAGCCGACTCGATGCAGAACAAGCAACCACAAGGCCGTAATCCGCTTCTGTTCGTTACGGTTGCCGCCGTCTTGATCGTCGGAGTCGTGATTGCGGGTGGCGTCGCATTTTGGTGGCAAGGCAGAGCGTCGTCCTTCAGTACGGCGAGCGAGGATTCCGCTAACGATGGTCCAGCCGTGTTGAGCACGGCGCTGAAGCAGGCGAGAAGCGGCGATCCGGCCGCCCAACTCCGGCTGGGTGACCTGTATGCCTCGGGTCGGGATGCACCGTTGGATTACGCCGAAGCGGTGCGTTGGTATAGCCAGGCCGCGGAACAGGGCTACGCTCCCGCTCAATACCAGTTGGGTTTGCTGGTATCGCGCGGCCAGGGCACTGCGAGGGATTACACTGCCGCAGCGGAGCTGTTTCGGCAAGCAGCCGAGCAGGGTCACGCCAAGGCCGAATACCAGTTGGGACTATTGCATGACGAAGGGCTGGGCGTCCCGCAGGACTATTCCGAGGCGGCGAAATGGTATCGACGGGCGGCGGAGCAGGGAGAGGTACTAGCCCAATTCAACCTCGGCGGCATGTATTACGAG
This sequence comes from uncultured Methylococcaceae bacterium, assembly GCA_964644665.1. GTDB lineage: Bacteria > Pseudomonadota > Gammaproteobacteria > Methylococcales > Methylococcaceae > Methylotetracoccus. Next base: position 21,383 of record CAZXXC010000041.1, on the reverse strand, counting down.
GGCAACGGTGTCCCGCAGAATTATCTGGAAGCGGCCCACTGGTACCGGCGAGCGGCGGAACAGGGTGACGCCCTGGCGCAGAATAACCTTGGCGTGATGTACCGGAAAGGTTTGGGGGTGGCTCAGGATCATGCGGAAGCGGTTCGTTGGTATCGGCGAGCAGCGGAACAGGGCGATGCCTGGGGACAGTTCAACCTGGGCGGCATGTATGGCGAGGGACTGGGGGTCCCGCAGGATTTCACGGAGGCAGCCGAGTGGTATCGGCGTGCCGCGGAGCAGGGTGACGGCGAAGCGCAATATAACTTGGGTGTGATGTACTACCGCGGCCAAGGCGTCGCCCGTGATTACCAGCAAGCGGCGTTTTGGCTGGCCAAGGCGGCCAATCAAGGCGGGGTCGATGCTCAGTACAGCTTGGCGGTGCTCTATGAGCAGGGCCGGGGTGTTGCGCAAGACGCCGTGCAGGCGTTGATGTGGTTCGCCCTAGCGGCCAATCAGGGCCATGCCGAAGCCGCCACGGCCAGGGATGCACTGAAAAAGCGGATGCCGCGATTCGCGGTAGCTAAGGCGTTGGAGTTGGCGGAGCGGTGGGACCCTCAGGGCGAGGTTGCTCCGGAATAAGCCGATAAGCGTCGACCTTGGCCGCGGTAGCCTGGGTACGTTTCGCACACCGTTCCGCTGTCGATCCGAACGCTGGGCGGGTTCCCCTTCTTGAGAACCCTCGTTCCGGCTCAACTCAACGGAGCGGTGTGCTCACGCTTTCGAATGTGATCCACTGCCGCGGCAGCGGTTCAAGCTAGTAACATCGCCGAAAAATTCGGGAATTTCCGAGTTCTTCCGATGTTAAAGTCTTTCCCTTTACAGACCGTCCAGTTCTACGCGCCGCCCCAGTCGAGAACTTCGACCTTGATTCGGGCCAGGCCTGCGCCCAAGAACCCCAATTCCTTCGCGGCACGCTTCGAGACATCGAGCAAGCGTCCGTGCGGCAGCGGCCCACGGTCATTGACTCTGAGTTCCACGCTGCGACGATTACCCAGATTGGTCACGCGGAGCACCGTACCCAGCGGATAGTGGTGATGGCTGGTCGCAGCAGTCAGTTCGTGCATGTTGTACCGTTCGCCACTGGCGGTTCGGCGTCCGTGGAAGCGCTCCGCATAGAACGAGGCGGTTCCCACTGTGACACGCTCGGCGGCTCCGGCCTGGAAGCTCGGAAGGACCCCCAGAACGGTGGCCAAGCCCATCATCTTAAAGAGCATTTTCGTTACAGTCATGTGTACCTCCAATAACGGCGGACATCGGCCCGCAGGGTTAGGATAAGCGAAAAGTCGGGAATGTCAAAGTTTTTGTGTCTCGGACTTATGATGTGGAGTCTACGGGCTTGGCGGAACGAGCGGACAGGAGAATGGAGAGGCTGAGTCGGGTGTCGCCGACCGGCGTTTTGCACCGAGCGCCGGAGCCGGGTTTCAGGCGGCTGGCGGCGCTGGCTTCAGTATCAGCGCGCTGAGCGCAGGGAGCGGAACCGAAATGGAGAATTCTCGGCCGTTCCAGGCCTGTTCTTCCGCCATCGCGGCGGAAGAGCCGGTTCCTGTTTCGTCGGCACCGCCATAGCGGACGGAGTTGGTGTTCATGACGAGGTCGTAGCGTACCGGGAATGGTACGCCGACGCGAAAATGCGGTCGCGACACCGGCGAGAAGTTCATCACGAACAATAGCGTCTGCCGCGGGTCCTTCGCTTTTCGGAGGAAGGCAACGGTGCTGTCCTCGGCATTGTCCGCGTCCAGCCACTCGAAGCCGACCGCCTTGAAATCGACCTCGTAGAACGCCGGATCAGAGCGATACAGTCGGTTGAGGTCGCGAACGAAAATCTCCAGCCGGCGATGCGACTCCCGGTCGCGCAGTCCCCATTCCAGGCTCGCCGCATGATTCCACTCGCCCAATTGTCCGAACTCCGCTCCCATGAACAGCAGCTTCTTTCCGGGATGGGCGTACATGAAGGCGTACAGCAACCGGAGATTGGCGAGCTTCTCGGCCTCGCCGCCCGGCATTTTGTTCAGCAGGGAGCGTTTCATGTGGACCACCTCGTCATGCGAGAGGGACAACACATAGTTCTCCGAGAATGCGTAGGCCAGGCTGAAAGTCAAGGTCTGGTGGTGATATTTGCGCTCCGCGGGAGGAGTGCCGAGGTAGTCGAGGACGTCATGCATCCAGCCCATGTTCCATTTGTACCCGAAGCCCAGTCCGCCGTGGTCCACCGGACGTGAAACATTGGGCCAGGCGGTCGACTCTTCGGCGATCATCATCACCCCGGGGAAGTCCCGATGGACCGCGATATTGGTGTGCTTCAGAAATTCGATCGCCTCGAGATTCTCCCGGCCGCCGTATTGGTTGGGGATCCATTCGCCAGGCTGGGTCCGCGAGTAATCCAGATACAGCATCGACGCGACGGCATCGACCCGGAGCCCGTCGAAATGGTAGTGCTCCAGCCAAAACAGGGCATTGGCGATCAGGAAATTGGCCACTTCGTGACGGCCGTAATTGAAGACCAGGGTGCCCCAGTCGCGGTGTTCTCCTTTGCGTGGGTCCTCATGCTCATACAGACCGGTGCCGTCGAACCGGGCGAGGCCGTGCGCGTCCTTGGGAAAATGCCCTGCGACCCAATCGAGCAGTACGCCGATGCCGTTTCGATGGCACAGGTCGATCAGATACATCAGGTCTTCCGGCCGGCCGTAGCGGGACGTCGGGGCATAGTAGCCGGTGACCTGATAGCCCCAGGATGGCTCATACGGGTATTCCGAGATCGGCAGCAGTTCGATGTGCGTGAAGCCCATGGTCTTGACATGGTCGATCAGCCGCTCGGCGACCGCGCGATACGACAGGGAACGTTGCTCCTCGTCTCTGAGCCAGGAACCGAGATGCACTTCGTAGATCGCAATCGGTTGTTCCCAGGTGCGGATGCTGCGCCTTCGCTCGATCCATTCCTGGTCCTGCCAGACGTAGGCGTGTTGCAGGTCGTGGACGATGTTGGCCGTCGCCGGCGAAACCTCGGCGTGGAAGCCATAAGGGTCCGACTTGGTCTGACGGTGACCGCTGCGGGCGCGTATCTCGAACTTGTACAGCTCACCCTCTCCGAGCTCGGGAATGAACAGTTCCCACACACCGGACATCCCGTGTCGGTGCATGGGATGACGTCGGCCGTCCCAGCGGTTGAATGGGCCGACGACGCTGACTCCCTCCGCGTTGGGCGCCCATACGGCGAATCGGACCCCCGACAGATCGCCCCGCCGGTGCAGATGGGCGCCCAGTCTTTCGTAAATCCGATAATGCGAGCCGGCTGCAAACCGGCGCCGATCGGCCTCGGAAAAAGCGAACTCGCGTAACGCGTAGGGATCACTGAACTCCTCGCAGCGACCGCCGCTTTCTTGGGCCAGCAGACGGTAAACCGGCTTTTCCGCGTAGCCTTCCAGCGTGGTTTCGAACAGCCCTTCGTCTCGGATGCGGCCAAGCTCGTAAAGCATCTCGGGCTCTCCGGCCAAGCGCGCCCATGTCCGTTCCGCGTCCGGGAAAAACGCCCTCAAGGTCAGTCGTCCGGATTCCGTCGCATGATTACAGCCGAGCACGCAATGCGGCTCGTCGTGCCGTCCGCTGATCAAACGGGTCGCTTCGTGTTCCGGCAGCCGTCCCGGCACGTGCGCGCCGGTCACCAGGATCGGGATGCCGCTGAAAAGCGCCGGGTCGAGCGTGGACAACTCACGAACGATCCGCGCGCAGCGCAGATCGGTGCGCCAGCCGTCGGCATGATAGCGTTCGAACCAGTAGGCGGCGCTCGACAGCAGAAAGCTCCGAATCTCTGCTCGCGTCGTATCGAGGCCGGCACCGTCCGGCCCTTCATACAGCGGCGTGCCGTCGAACCGGGCCAACTCCGGATAGCGGTTCGGGGCGCGGGAGTCCGGCAGGCCCACGATGACGCCGAGGCCGGCGCGATGGCAGGCGTCGATCGCCGCCATCAGGTGTTCCGGCGCGGCGCCACGCTCGTCCGGAGCGAGGGCGCCGGCACTTGCGTGAAGCTCATCCGGCGAGGCCGCCAGTTCGATGTGGGTGTATCCCTGCCGTCGCCAATCCAGCAGTGTGTCCGCGCTCGGAAATTGTGCGGATTGCGCGCGACCCGGATTGCCGGGCACCGGATTCGGCACGAGCACTCGAACGTTGGCGGGGACTCCGGTCGCGATGCGTCCGCGGCGGCCTTTCAACCATTCGCGGTCCGACCAGCGGAAACCGGGTTCAGGGGCGGCGACGATCGATGCGTTTGCAGGTGCGACTTCGGTCCGCCACGCGAACGGGTCGCCTTTCAGGAACACCCGCCCATCGGCCGACCGGATTTCGAATTTGTACAGGTCCCCTTCCCGGATATCGGGGATGAACAGTTCCCACACGCCGGAGTGCGGAAGCCGCCGCATCGGATGGAGACGTCCGTCCCAGCGATTGAAGGTTCCGACCACACTGACGCGTTGGGCGTGCGGCGCCCAGACGGCGAACGCGGCCCCCATGACGCCGCACCGCCGTTGCAGATGGGCACCGAACGTCTCGAACAAACGGAAATTCCGGCCCGTGAGGAACAGATCCTCGTCGCGGGCGGTGAATGTACCAGGATCGAACGCGTAGGCGTCACCGCGCTCGGTGACGTTCCCCTGATCATCGGCAATCAGGAACCGGTACGATGGCCACTCGTGCTCGCCGGTGATCGTCGCTTCGAACAATCCGTCCGGATGGATCCGAGCCATCGCGAGTTCGGACGGACGCGGCGTCGTGACGCGCAGTGTGACGCTTTTCGCGTCCGGCAGGAAGGCACGCACCAGCACGCCGGCGCCGCCTTCGAGACGCTGCGGACCGAGGATTCGGTGCGGCGCAGAATGGCGGGCCTGAGTGATGGCCGCGATGTCTTCGTCATCGAGGGCCTGCCGCGTCCGTTTCGGTTGGGACCGGCCCCGGGACTCTACGGCCAACGGATGCCTCTGCGATGGTACTGGATTTCCTTGCGACAAGGGGACGGAAGTGCGGTCGTGAAATCAAGTCCCTGCCCGCGGCGCGATGGCAACAGGCTTTACCCGGCGTACGCCGTGACGACCGGGCCAGCCGTTTGTTCGCAGGGTAATCCGGAACACCGGGCCGGTCAAGCCACGAGGGCAGCGCACGAAATCCGACCGGCGTGGTGGGTCTTGGTCGGTGCGATGCTGCCTGCTACGATTAACCGCCGAGCAACGCGATTGAACCGCAGCATCAACCTTGAGAGAACGACCCACTTTGACAGAGAAGGGCTACGCTCCGCAACATCGCAGGGGCGGACGCGCCGAGTGCCGACTGCAACGAACCGCCGTTCCCGCCGCCGCGGCGGACGCATGCGTCGTTTCCGGTCCGATTCGCCGGCCGCTGGTGCACCGCTGGCGTTCATGTTGCGCCGGTCTTTCGGCCTGGGTGGTCGGCATCGGCTGGGGCGCGACCTCGCTGCCGGTGCTGGCCGACTGCCATACCTACTATGTCGCGAACGGGGGGGATGACAGCCAGGCCGGTACCGTGGAAAGTCCGTGGCAGACCCTCGGTCGGGCAGCCCGCTCGGTTGCGGCGTGTGACACCGTCGTGGTCCGGGGAGGGACCTATTTCGAGGCCGTGATCCTTGATCATTCGGGGGCTCCGGGCGCGCCGATCCGATGGATGGCGTACCCCGGAGAATCCCCGGTGCTCGACGGGCAGAACGTCCTTCCGGTCGATACCTGGCACGCCCTGATCGACGTGCGTGGCGATTACGTCGACGTATCCGGGTTCGAATTGAAGAATTCGGCGCAGTACGGGCTTTACATCGGCGGTCAGCACAATGCGGTGCGCGACATGAACGTGCATCACAGCCAGTTGAACGGCGTCACCGCGGCTGGCGACGATAATCTGGTCGAAGGCAGTCGGGTGTGGCAAAACTCGCTGATGAACTTCCTGAGTGCCGGCAACGGTTCCTGGGGAGCCGGTTTGACGGCTGCCCGTGATCCGGTCAACGGCATCACCGACGGTGCCACCCTGCGCCGCAATGTGGTCTACCAGAACTGGGGCGAAGGGCTGTCGACCTTCGAAGCGGACGGCACGCGGATCGAAGACAACGTCGTCTACGACAACATGCACGTCAATCTGTATGTCTCGGATGCCAGCCGTGCATTGGTGCAGCGTAACCTGGTTTATTCCACCCCGGACAGCGTGACGCTGTTCGGGCGACCGTCGCAGGGGATCGCCCTATCGAACGAAACGGCCCGGAACCCGTTGAACCGGATCACCATCGTGAACAACGTGGTTTACGGCACCGCCGCGCCATTCGTGTATTTCGTCGATCGCGGCCCGAATGCCGTCGAACATGCTCTGATCGCCCACAATACGCTGGTCAATGCGCAGGCCGGGCCGGGCAGCGACGGCATCACCGTGGTGTTCAGCGGCGGTGCCTTCAACGATGTGCACTTCATGAACAATATCGTGGTGCAGGACGATGCCAGCGCGGTGCTGTTCGTTGCCGCGGGACAGACCGGTCTCAGCTTCAGCAGCAATCTGTGGTCGAAGCCGCCGCCGAGTCAGGCGTCGGCGGCCAACGATGTGATCGGAGACCCGCTTTTCCGGAAGTTTGCACCCGGGGTCGACCGCTTCAAGCTGAAGCGCCGGTCACCGGCCTTGCGGCGCGCGACGGTGATCGATGAGATCACGGACGATTTTTTCCGCAAACCGAGGACCCCCACCCCCGATATCGGCGCGAATCAGCGCTCGCGCTGAATCCGAGTCGAACTGCGAGTCGTGCCCGGCAAGGATCGGGCTCGCGCATTCGTCGTTGCAGGGTGCGACGAGAACCCCGCTCAGAACATTCCGAGCTGTAGTTTGGCGACCTCGGACATCATCTCACGGGTCCAGGGGGGATCGAAGACGACCTCGACCTGTACGGACCGAACGCCCGGCAAGCTCTTCACGGCCGCTTCGATGTCCTGTTGCAGCACCGGACCCATGCCGCAGCCGGGCGCGGTCAGGGTCATGATGATCTCCACCCGGTAGCCGTCGGCTTCCGCCGGAATGACTCGACAACTGTAGATCAGACCCAGGTCTGCGATGTTCACCGGAATTTCCGGGTCGTAGATCGTCCTCAATATTTCCCAGGTGTTGTGTTCGATCGCCTCGGCACCAGTGCCTTCGTTGAGGGCGACGAATGATGGCGGCTCCTTGCCGAGTGCGTCGGCATCGGCTGCGGCGATCCGCACCATGTAGCCCTTTTCGGTGGTCACCGTGAAATTGCCGCCGAGTTCCTGGTACAGGGTCACGACATGACCCCTGGGCAGACGGCCGGGGGCGCCGTCCGGAATCTGCACGATATTCACGTCGCGTTGCAGTACGATGCTTTCACGTCCGTACATGGGCCTCGTCTTCGGTGGTTGGGAAAAGGGTCGCATCCGAGCATTCGATTACTCGGCCGTGAAGTCCGCGGCTGGCGGGGCTCAGCAGATAGACCAGAGTCGCGGCCGGCCGTTCGGCACCGGGCAATGCCTCCCAGTCACCCGCCGGATAGGCGCGGAGGTGGATCGGTGAGCGGAAGGGGCCGGGGACCAGCGTATTGACGCGAATCTTGCCGGGCCGTTCGAGCTCATCCGCCAGGATGCTCGCGAAGCCTTCGATGGCCAGCTTGCTGATGCCGTAGGCGCCCCAGAAGGCCTTGGCCCGCCGCGCCGAATGATCACTGGTGAACACGATCGAGGCATCACCGGTGCGCTGCATCAGATCCAGCAGCGCGCGGGTCAATTGCAGAGGTGCGGAGCAATTGATCCGGAAAAGCCGGTCGACGTCGGCCATCGCCAGGTCTTGGGCCGGACCCAAGGTGCCGAGTTCGGCCGCCGCGTGCAGCAATCCGTGCAACGCGCCGAACTCCCGAGTCACGGTCGCCGCCAGTTCGGCGTAGTCCTGTTCGGTTGCGCCGAGCAGATCCAGTGGATAAATCGCCGGCTCCCGAAGACCCCGGGCGACGATGTCGTCGTAAACCCGTTCCAGGCGTCCGATGTGCTTGTCGAGCAGGATGACGGTCGCGCCTTCCGCCGCACAAGCCGTCGCCGCCGCGCGGCCGAGCGTGCCCGCAGCGCCGGTCACCAGGATCACTCTGTCGAGGAGCACCCGGTTCATGGGCGTTTGCGAGATTCCGGCGGCCGCACAGGCTGAGCGGCCGGCGCCGGGCGGGGTTCCACCGGCAAGTGCTCAGTCTCCCGGACGCTGGAACGCCGCCAGATAGTTCACGCTCAGGTCGTCGCCGAGGGTGAAGCGCTTCGACAGGGGGTTGTAAGCGATGCCGCGAAAACCGAGCAGTTCGAGACCTGCGTTTCGTGCCCATTGGCACAGTTCGGACGGGCGGATGAACGTATCGAAACGGTGGGTACCGCGCGGAATCATCCGCAACAGGTACTCGGCGCCGACAATCGCCTGCAGGTACGATTTCAGGTTGCGGTTCAACGTCGAGAAGAACACACGGCCGCCGGGCCTTGTCAGCCGGGCGCAGCTCCGGACCACCGATTCCGGTTCCGGAACGTGCTCCAGCATTTCCATGCAGGTCACCACGTCGAAGCGGCCGGCGCGTTCCTCGGCCAACTCCTCCGCGCTGATACGCCGGTAGCTGAGGTTGAGACCGGATTCTTGCGCATGGTTTTCGGCGGCCTGCAACACGTCCGCGCTGAGGTCGATTCCCAGCACCACGCCGCCGGCGTAAGCCAGCGCCTCGCTCAAGATGCCGCCGCCACAGCCGACATCGACGACCGCTTGGCCCGCCAGATCGGTGTGGCTGCGGATGAACTGCATCCGCAGCGGATTGACGGCATGCAAGGTACTGAGTTCCCCTTGCGGGTTCCACCAGTCGTGCGCCTTGCTGCCGAACTTTTCGATCTCGCCGTGATGGACGTTGGTTCCGCCGTGCATGAGTGACTTTCCTAGGCGCAGTTCAGTAATTTCGTCCGCCAGCCTTCCGCCTTGTTGCGGATGTCGTCGGCATCGAGAGTCGTCAGTTCGCGCTCGTTCAAGACCTGCCGGCCGCCGATCCAGACATCGGTCACCTGATGCCGGTTTGCAGAGTAAACCAGATCCGAAATCGGGTCGTACAGCGGCAGGGTCTCGATCTCGTTCATGCGGATCGCGGTGACATCGGCATACTTGCCGATCTCCAGCGAGCCGATGTCGGCCCCGAGGCCCAGTGCGGCGGCGCCGTTCAGCGTGGCCATTCGGAGTGCGGTCCGCGCCGGCAGCGCAGCGGCATCGCCGGCGACCGCTTTGGCCAGCAGTGCCGCCGTCCGCATTTCACCCATCAGATCGAGGTCGTTGTTGCTGGCCGGGCCGTCCGTCCCCAGCGCTACATTGACGCCCGCTTGCAACAGCTTGTCGACCGGGCAGAAGCCGCTGGCCAGTTTCAAATTGGATTCCGGACAGTGTACGACGCTGGCACCGGTTTCTGCGAGTTCTGCGATTTCATGTTCGTTCAGTTGGGTCATGTGCACCGCGATCAGTTGCGGACCCAACAAGTCCAACTGCTGCAGCCGTTTCAACGGACGCATGCCGTAGCGCTGGCGGCTTTCCTCGATCTCTTGGGCGGTCTCGTGCAGATGGATGGTGATCGGGCAGTCCAGTTCGGCCGCCAGGGTCCGCATTCGGAGCAGCGCCGGGTCGGACACGGAGTAGGGCGCATGCGGCGAAAACAGCGTGCTGATCAGCGGTTCGTGGCGCATCGCGTCGTGGACGGCGAGTCCCTTGGCGAAATACTCGTCGGCCGACGAGGCCCAGTTGGTCGCGAAGTCGATCAGGATCATCCCGATGCAGGCGCGGAAACCGGCGCGTATGGACTGCCGTGCGGCGACCTCCGGGAAGAAGTACATGTCGTTGAAGCAGGTCACTCCGCCGCGGATCATTTCGGCGATTGCGAGATCGACACCGTCCCGGATGAACGCTTCGGTGACCCATTTCTGCTCGAGCGGCCAAATGTGCTGCTGCAACCACTCCCGCAGCGGCCGGTCGTCTGCGATACCGCGCAGCAGCGACATCGCGGCGTGAGTGTGGGTGTTGATCAGACCCGGGACCAGCACGTGATCCTGGAGCGACTTGCGCTGCGCGGGGCGATAGTTCGCACGCGCCTGCGCGGTGGGCAGCAGATCGATGATGCGACCCGCGCGGACGACCAGTGTATGATGCTCCAGCACCACGCCGTCCGGTTCCACCGGAATGACCCAGCGCGCTTCGATCGACCAGTCTGCGTGCATCTCTACCCGAATGCCAAGTTCAATGAAGAACAATACCATGGCCGATGTTGGCTTGCACGCCGCGGCGACGAATCCCGTCGGGTGCGGCCGGTCTGCCTGGCGAGTCGACGTTCCGGCGGTTGAGGCCGCAGCGAGTTCCGTCGTCGAGTTGCAGCATTTTGCTGCCCGTTCGCCGGCACTCATCGGGTATCACACCCGCCGGACCCCGGACTCGCCCTGAAGCACCGTGGCGTCCTGGGCCGTCAGCTCCCGAATGGCGTCCGTCCAGACGCCGGTCATCCCGCAGATCGCGGAATGGGTACGTGCGCATCCTGGCTGCATTTCGTTGGGGCAAGGCGTGGCATGGTACGGCCCGCCGGCAGAGGCGGAAGGGGCGATCGAAAGCTTCGGACGCGATCCGCTGCACCATCGTTACGGGCCGGTGCAGGGTATCCCGCCGCTGCTCGAACTGATCCGGCAAAAGCTCCACACGGAGAACGGCATCACGGTGGCCGACGGCCAGCGGCGCATCGTCGTCACAGCCGGTGCCAACATGGGCTTTCTGAACGCGGTTCTGGCCATCACCGATCCGGGCGACGAAGTGATCCTGCCGTCGCCGTATTACTTCAATCAGGAGATGGCGCTTCGGATGCTGAACTGTACGCCGGTACTGGCACCGACCGGTGACGACTACCAGTTGCGGCTTGATCGGATCGAAGCGGCGATCAACGCCAGGACCAGAGCGGTGGTCACGATCTCGCCGAACAATCCCACCGGCGCGGTCTACCCGGAATTCGCTCTGCGCTCGGTGAACGCGCTGTGCCGGGACCGCGGCCTGTATCACATCTGCGATGAGGCGTACGAGAACTTTCTGTACGACGGTGCCGTACATTTTTCGCCCGGTTCGATCGAAGGCTCGGAGCAGCACACCATCTCGCTGTATTCCCTGTCCAAGGCCTACGGTTTTGCCAGTTGGCGGATCGGCTACATGGTGATTCCGGATCACCTGTACCCGGCGGTGACCAAAGTCCAGGATACCAACCTGATCTGCGCGCCATTGATCTCTCAGCACGCTGCCGTCGGCGCGCTGCAGGCCGGCTCATCGTATTGCCGCGACAAACTCCGGGTGACGGCGCGGGTGCGGGAAATCGTGCTGCGGGAGCTATCGGCAATCAGCCATTTCTGTGTGGTGCCGAGCGTCCGGGGCGCGTTCTATCTGCTGATCCGACCGGACTGTCCGCTGGACTCGTTGACCGTTACGAAACGCCTGATTGCCGAACACGGGGTGGCAGTGGTCCCCGGCATCGCGTTCGGCCTGGAACGAGGCTGCTTCCTTCGGGTGGCTTACGGTGCGCTGGACGAAGTGACGGCCAGAGCGGGCATACGTCGCCTGGTCGAGGGACTCCGGATTCTCGCGGCCGCCGGTAAGCCCCCGCCACGCAGGTGATCGCCCATGATGCGGTTCCCGTCGGGCGCCGGGGTGCGGGCACACGCCGGCTTCACCGTTCGCCGACCTGGTAGACGGGGATGAAGCCGCTCCGGTTCGGCATCTCGATGCGCGCCAGCGTGGCCTCGTTCAGTGTACGGTCCTGTTCGATGATGCCGTTCAGGAACAGCAGGTAAGCGGTGACCGCGTAGACCTGGTCCGCGCTGAGCGAACGCGGTGCATCCAGCGGCATCGACCGGCGAATGTAGTCGAACAGGGTGGTGGCGTAGGGCCAATACGTGCCGATGGTCTTGTCCGGAGGTTCATCGGTCAGCGAATTTGCGGCTTGGGCCAGTTCCTCGGCGCTGCCGCCCATCCCGTTCGGGCCGTGACACGAGGCGCACCGGCTGTCGTAGACGGCGCGGCCTTCGGTGGCGGTGCCGCGGCCGGGCGGCAGGCCGGAACCGTCCGGGAACACGTGGATGCTGATCGCGGCGATTTCGTCGATCGGGATCGGGCGTCCCAAGGCCGGTCCCTCCGCGGCATACAGGGCAGAGCCGCCGACCAGACTCGACAGTAGCGCGAGCAGCGGTCCGCAGCGGCCGGAAGGGAAGCGGCATGCGGTCGGCGGTCGATTCGTCTCGATCCGCTGCTGCAGATGGCGCACGGTATCGCCCGCGGGCCGGCGGTCAGTAGACATGGCTGATGGTCCCGTCTTCGGCCACCGCCCAGCCGACGATGGCGTTATAGTGGAAATAGCCGTGGCGACCGCGCGCGGCGATCAGTTCGGAACGTTCCGGCTGCAGATAGCCCGTTTCGTCGATCGCGCGGCTCTTCAGCACCGCCGGCTTGCCGTCCCAGCGCCAGGGGAGCCGGAATCGGGTGAAGCAGCGCGGCAGCACCGGCGCTTGCAGCGTCGCCTCGCGCCAGGTTTCACCGCCGTCGGTCGACACCTCGACGCGGCGGATCGTGCCACGTCCGCTCCAGGCCAGGCCGCTGATCTGCTGGAGGCCGGCCGCGGGCAGCCGCGCACCGAATGTCGGCTGGGTAATCAGCGACTTGGCTTCCATCACGAAGGTGAACTGTCGGGCCTTGCCGGATGGCAGCAGTTCGGTGTATTTGGCCGTCTCATTGCGGGCCATCACCGGTTGTGTCGCGACGTGCAGCCGCCGCAGCCATTTGACGTTCAGCACACCTTCCCAGCCGGGGACCACCAGGCGCAGCGGATACCCGTTCTCCGGGCGTAACCGTTCGCCGTTCTGGTACAAGGCCAGCAGCGTGTCGTCCAGTGCCTTGGCGATCGGCAGGCTGATGTTCATTGCGGCGGCATCGGCGCCTTCGGCGATCAGCCATTCGGCGTTCGGCAGCAGGCCGCATTCGTCGAGGACGGTCGCCAGCGGCACGCCGGTCCACTCGCTGCACGATGCCAGGCCGTGCAGATGGCCGGCCGCAGCCTGCACCGGTTCCTGATTCCAGCCGGCGTTGCTGTTGCCGCCGCATTCGATGAAGCACTGCCTCGATACCAGCGGATAGCGCAGCAGGTCGTCGATGCCGAACGATAGCGGCCGCTTGACCATTCCGTGGACATACAGGCGATGCTGCGCCGGGTCGATCCGCGGCACTCCGTTGTGATGGCGTTCGAAATGCAGCCCGTTGGGCGTGATCGTACCTTCGAGTCGGTGCAGCGGCGTCCACGAAATGCCGTTGCCGGGCGCAGCGCTGTTGGCGGCAACCCAGCGGATCGTGGCGGCCTCGGCCGCAGCGGGTTGTCCGTAATTGGACAACGGGTCTCCGGGTCGAGTCATCCACGGCGGCAATTCCGCGGCGACTCCCGCTTCGGCCGTGATGCCGGCCAACGCGGTGGCTCCGCCCCATGTGAGGCTCCGCTCGAGGAAGGCGCGCCGGTCCATCTCCGGCCTGATGACAGGCGGCTCCTCGGCCGGAGGACGACTGGGCGGTACGGTCTTGGACATACGGTGGATCTCGCGATGGGGACGGCTCGGCCGGAACACCGGACAGCGGGATTATGCCGCAGTCGCGAACGTCGAAGCCACCGGAATCCGGCGATGCGGTCGTCGGGGTTTTTATTGGTGGATCGGTGCGCTAAGTTATACCGACGCGCCCGGTCTCTTTCGACCCCCATAGCGTTCAGTGAGGCTGCATGATTCCCGTCCGCGATACCATCCCGTGCCGTTACACTCCTTGGGTCACCTGGAGTCTGATCGCCGTGAATACCGCGCTGTTCGCCTATTCGGCGATGCTGCCGGAGAAAGCCCGGCAGGTGCTGTTTCAGGTCTACGGCCTGATCCCGGCGCGCTACGTGTTCGCCGACCCCGATCTGGCCGAACGATTTTCGCTGGAGATTTATGCGCCGTTCGTGACCTGCATGTTCTTGCACGGCAGTTGGGTCCATCTGCTGATGAACATGTGGCTGCTGTGGATCTTCGGCGACAACATCGAGGATCGGATGGGGAGCGTGCGTTTCCTGACGTTCTATCTGTTCTGCGGGCTGGTCGCCGGAGCGCTGCAGACCTATTTCAGCCCTTTTTCGCTGGTTCCGACGATCGGTGCCTCGGGAGCCATCGCCGGGGTCATGGGGGCGTACTTCTTCCTGTATCCGTATGCGCAGGTCATTATCTGGGTGTTCTTCCTGCCGCTGTTCGTGCCGGTTCCGGCGATCGGATTTCTCGGCATCTGGGTGTTGATCCAGATGTACAAGGCGACCACCGGCCTCGCGCTCGGCGTCAGCTATGCCGATGTGGCCTGGTGGGGACACCTCGGCGGCTTCATCGCCGGCATGCTGGCCTTCAGGCTCTTCCTGCTGCCCGAACGTCATCCCGGCCGGACCCGGCCGGCGCCGTCCGACGGTTGAGGCGTGAGCTACCGTCCTCACGGCAGCGAGCGGGTCGATCATCGCACCGATCGCGCCCTTTTCATCCGTTCGCTCCGCAAATGCCTGGGTCCCGACGCGATTCTTTCCGAACGCGAGGAGGTCCGCCCCTACGAATGTGACGGCCTGGCCGTCTATCAGACGCCGCCCTGGCTGGTGGTGTTGCCGAAAACGGTCGACGAGGTGGCGGCGGTGGTCCGGCAGTGCCGGCAATGGGGCGTTCCGGTGGTGGCGCGCGGAGCCGGTACCGGCCTTTCGGGCGGGGCTCTGCCGGTCGACAATGGCGTGCTGCTGAGCCTCGCCCGGTTGAACCGGATCCTGGAGATCGACGTGCCGAACCGCTGCGCCCGGGTGCAGCCGGGCGTGCGCAACGCGGCGATCACCGAGGCCGTCCGCCCGCACCATCTGCATTATGCGCCGGATCCCTCCTCGCAGATCGCCTGCACCATCGGCGGCAACGTCGCGGAGAATGCTGGCGGCGTGCACTGCCTGAAGTACGGGCTGACGGTGCACAATGTGCTCGGGCTCACGCTGATCACGTCGGATGGCGAACGGATCGAGATCGGCGGTCGCACGCTCGATCAGGCGGGCTATGATCTGCTGGCGCTGGTCACGGGCTCCGAGGGACTGCTCGGGATCGTCGTCGAGGTTATCGTGAAATTGGTGCCGCTGCCGGCGACGGCGCAGGTGCTGCTGGCCTCGTTCGACCGTATCGACCGCGCAGCGGACGGGGTCGCGCGAATCATCGGCGATGGGCTGCTGCCGGCCGGGCTGGAAATGATGGATGCGTTGGCGATCCGTGCCGCCGAGGACTTCGTTCACGCCGGCTATCCGACCGAGGCCGCCGCGATCCTGCTGTGCGAGTTCGACGGCCAAGCCGAGCAGGTCCGATCCGACATCGCACGGGCGGAAGCGCTGCTGCGGACCTGCGGCGCATGCGAGGTGCGTGTTTCGCGCGATGCCGCGGAGCGCGAGCGGTTCTGGGCCGGGCGCAAGGCCGCATTTCCTGCGGTCGGCCGGATTGCCGCCGACTACTACTGCATGGATGGAACGATTCCGCGCCGGCGTCTGTCCGAGGTGCTGACCCGAATCGGCGAGCTGTCGGTCGAATATGGTCTTCGGGTCGCGAACGTGTTTCATGCCGGTGACGGCAATCTGCATCCGCTGATCCTGTTCGATGCGGACCGGGCCGGCGAGCTGCAGAAGGCGGAAGCGCTCGGGGCCCGGATCCTGGAACTCTGCATCGAGGTGGGCGGCACCATCACCGGCGAGCACGGCGTCGGTGTCGAGAAGATCGACCAGATGTGTGTGCAGTTCGGAACCCGGGAACTGGAACAGTTTCATTCCGTCAAGCGGGCGTTCGATCCGGACGGGTTGCTGAATCCCGGCAAGGCGGTACCGAGCCTGCCGCGCTGTGCCGAGTTCGGCCGCCTGCATGTGCACCGCGGTCGTCTGCCGCATCCGGAACTACCGCGCTTTTGAGGCGTTGTCAGCATGACCGGTCCCGCTTCCGCCGAGGACTGCGCCGCAGCGCTGTTGGGCCAGGTGCGATCCGCGGTTCGAGATCGGGCGCCACTGGTGATCGAGGGCAACGGTTCCAAGTCGTTCTACGGGCGACCGGCGCAGGGACGTCCGCTCAAGGCCGCGGGGCATCGCGGCATCGTCCGGTACGAACCGACCGAACTGGTCGTCGTGGCCCGTGCCGGAACGCCCCTGGCGGAACTGGAGTCGGCTTTGGCGGCGGAGGGGCAGATGCTGGGATTCGAACCGCCGTATTTCGGTAGTGATGCAACGATCGGCGGGACCATCGCCTGCGGTTTTTCGGGACCGCGCCGGCCGTTTGCCGGATCGGCGCGCGATTGCGTGCTGGGATGCCGGTTGATCAACGGTCGTGGCGAGATCGTGTCGTTCGGTGGTGAAGTCATCAAGAACGTCGCGGGGTTCGATCTGTCGCGATTGATGGTGGGCGCGATGGGGACTCTCGGCGTCTTGCTGGAGATCGCGCTGAAAGTGTTACCGGCGCCGGAAACGGAAACCACGGTAGCGTTCGACACCACGCCGGATCAGGCTCGATCGATGATGCTGCATTGGGCTTCGATGCCACTGCCGGTGTCGGCACTGGCCTACGATGGCCGGCTGCGAGTCCGACTGTCCGGTTGCGCCGAGGCCGTGGCCGCCGCGCGCCGGCAGATGGGCGGTGATGTCGAAGCTGCTGTAGGTGACTTTTGGGTCGGGTTGCGAGAGCAGGTGCTGCCGTTCTTCCGGGCGGAAGGTGATCTGTGGCGGTTTTCGCTGCCCCCGGCCGCCGCGGCCGCACGGATCACGGGAAATTGGCTGATCGACTGGGGAGGGGCGCTGCGTTGGTTGAAGACGACCGCAGAGCCGGGCGAGGTCTTCACCAGCGCTGGGGCTCTCGGCGGTCACGCAAGCTTGTTTCGTGGCGTTCGAGGCGACTCCCGATTTCAGCCGTTGGCGGCCAACCTGTTGGCGCTGCAGCGGCGCGTGAAACTGGCATTCGACCCCGACGGGCTGTTCAACGTCGGCCGGCTGAACGAAGCTTGGTGACGGCGATGCAGACTCGGCTGGCCGATTTCATCCGGGACACGCCGCAAGGTGCCGAGGCACGCGCCATCCTTCAATCCTGCGTCCATTGCGGATTCTGCACCGCGACCTGTCCGACCTACCAGCTTCTCGGCGATGAGTTGGACGGGCCGCGCGGCCGGATCTATCTGATCAAGCAGATGCTGGAAGGTGAAGCGGTTTCCGGACGCACACAGCGTCACCTGGACCGCTGCCTGACCTGCCGCGCGTGCGAAACCACCTGTCCGTCGGGAGTCCGCTACGGGCGTCTGCTCGACATCGGACGAGCGGTGAGCGACGAGAAGGTCGCCCGGCCATGGCGGGAGCGGATACTCCGGTATCTGTTGCGCGCGATCCTGCCGCATCGGGCGCGCTTCGCAGCGATGTATCGGCTCGCCTGCGCTACGTGCCCGCTGCTGCCGCAATCGCTGCGGGAACTATTGCCGGCGGTGCGGCGGCCGGCCCCCTGGCCGATGCCGCGCCATCGGCGCCGGATGTTGCTGCTCGCCGGTTGCGTGCAGCCGGTGCTGGCGCCGGCGATCGATGCCGCCACCGCGCAGGTTCTCGATCGATTGGGCATCAGCCTGATCTCCGCGCCCGGTGGCGGTTGTTGCGGGGCGCTCAGCCATCACTTGGGCGCCCATCGGGAGGGGCTGAATTTCATGCGCCGCAACATCGATGCCTGGTGGCCGTCGATCGTCTCCGGTGTCGAGGCGATCGTTACGACCGCGAGCGGTTGCGGCGTGCTGGTGAAGGAGTACGGCCATCTGTTGAGTGGCGATCCGCAGTATGCGGAAAAGGCCCGCCGCGTGTCCGGACTCGCAAGAGACCTGGTCGAGGTGCTGGCGCAACACGACTGCTCCGGCTACGTCGCGCCGCAGCGGTCCAGGCTCGCGTTTCACTCACCCTGTACACTGCAGCACGGCCAGCGCCTGGGCGGTGCCGTCGAACGACTGCTGTCAGGCCTGGGCTTCACGCTGACGCCGGTCGCCGACGCGCATCTGTGCTGCGGTTCGGCCGGAACGTATTCGCTGCTGCAGCCGGAACTCTCGCGGCGGCTTCGGACCAGCCGGATCGCGGCGCTGGAGGCTGGCCATCCCGACCTGATCGTGACCGCCAACATCGGCTGTCTGCTGTATTTGCAGGCAGCCACGGCAACGCCGGTGCGGCACTGGATCGAGGTCGTCGCGGCGAATGCCACCCCCGGCGGCGGGGCGGTCGCAAGGCGAGATCGGAAACGCGACAGGCTGGGCCGCGGGCGTTAGACTATGATGCCGGTCCAGGTCGACCGCCACCCCAGGCCGCGTTGAACCGTCGCGGCGACGGGGGGCAGACCGGCCGGGTTGGCCCATGTTGCTAAATTGCCGGGAGGTTCGGTCATGGCTTGGGACGGCTCCAGTTACCAAAAGCCCGATGACGAGGCGCTGCGCAGGATGCTTGCGCCGGAACAATATGACGTGACGCAGAAGAATGCGACAGAGCGCGCGTTCCGCAATGCGTTCTGGGATGAGCACCGTGAGGGTCTCTACGTCGATGTGGTGTCCGGCGAGCCGTTGTTCACTTCCCGCGACAAGTTCGATTCCGGCACCGGCTGGCCGAGCTTTACGCGGCCTTTGGAGCCGGACAACATCGTGGAGCGGACCGACCGATCTTGGTTCTCGGTACGCACCGAGGTTCGCAGCAAGCACGCCGATTCGCATCTGGGGCACGTTTTCGATGACGGTCCGGAACCCACCGGTAAGCGGTATTGTATGAATTCGGCGGCGCTTCGGTTTATTCCGAAGGAGAAACTGGCCGACGAGGGCTACGGCGAGTATCTTGCATTGTTCAAGGAGTGACGGCAGTTTGTAGTAGACTGGGCCGATTCGCTTTCGGGTCGCCAGGCGCGCCCGAGTATCGGCTTGAGCGCCGCCAGCGATCGCCGGGGAATTTCGGCTCAGCCTGCTGACGGCACGAAGAACGATGAGACCAGCCGAGGTCGTCGCTTGATCATCAGCAGCGTAAAAGGTATCAGCAAGTCCACCCGCGCCAGCCTCGCCGAAAACGGCATTTTTTCGGTCGAGGAATTGGCCAATGCCGATGTCGAACGGTTGCTCAGCATTCCGGGCGTCAGCAAGCAAAAGGCTCTCAGGATGATTCGGGCGGCCAAGTACATGGTCGGCGATCTCGAGAAGACGACCGGATTGGGTGCCGCCTCGGGCGATTCGGAGGCTCCGGACCGGGACCGACCCGCTTCGGCCTTCGACCTGTCCGATCCCCAGTGGTACATCAACCGGGAACTCAGTCTGCTCGAATTCAACCGACGGGTGCTGGAGCAGGCCAAGGACGACCGGACCCCGGTGCTGGAGCGGCTGAATTTCCTGAGCATCTCGTGCTCCAATCTCGACGAGTTCTTCGAAGTTCGCGTGGCCGGGTTGATCCAGCGCTCGGATCTGGCGTCGCTGCAAACCGAGGCCGACGGCCTGACACCGACCGAGAGCCTGACGGAAATCGGCTTACGGGCGCATGACCTGGTCGCGGAACAGTACCGGGTGTTCAATCAGGTGTTGTTACCGGCACTGGAGGCGGAAGGCATTCGCTTCGTGCGCCGCAGCGAGTGGAATGCTTCGCAGCAGAACTGGCTCCGCCGCTACTTCAATGACGAATTGCTGCCGATCCTGAGCCCGATCGGGCTCGATCCGACGCATCCGTTTCCGCGCATCCTGAACAAGGCGCTGACGTTCATTCTGTCGCTGTCGGGCAAGGACGCGTTCGGGCGTGATCTCGATCGGGCGATCCTGCAGGCGCCGCGCTCGCTGCCCAGGATCATCCAGTTGCCGCAAAAGCAGACCGACAGCGGCCCTCATGACTTCGTGTTTCTGTCGTCGATCATCCACGCGTTCATCGAGGATTTGTTCCACGGCATTCGGATCCTCGGCTGCTATCAATTCCGGGTGACCCGGAACAGCGACCTGTTTCTGGACGAGGAAGAAATCGACGATCTGTTGCGCGCGGTCGAGGGCGAACTGGCAAGCCGGAATTACGGAGACGAGGTGCGGCTGGAAGTGGCCGACAACTGCCCCGACGAACTGGTCGACTTCCTGCTAGGGCAGTTCGGGTTGACGCCGGACCGGCTTTATCGTGTGGACGGCCCGGTCAATCTGAGCCGGGCGCGGGAAATCTACGATCTGGTGGACCGCACCGAGTTGAAATATCCGCCGTTCACTGCGGGCTGTCCGGCGTCACTGAGCGATCCGAAGTCACTGTTCGAAGCGATCCGCAAGCACGACATCCTGCTGCACCATCCTTACGAATCGTTCACGCCGATCATCGAATTGATTCGCCAGGCGGCCGAAGATCCTCAGGTCGTGGCGATCAAGCAGACGCTTTATCGTACCGGTTCGAATTCACCGGTGGTCGAGGCGCTGGAGAAGGCGGCGCGCGCCGGCAAGGAGGTGACCGTCGTCGTCGAATTGCGGGCTCGTTTCGACGAGCAGGCCAACATTTCGCTGGCGACCCGGTTGCAGGAGGCCGGGGTTCAGGTGGTCTACGGCATCGTCGGCTACAAGACCCACGCCAAGATGCTGCTGATTCTGCGGCGGGAAGGCAAACATCTGCGCTATTACACGCACCTCGGTACCGGCAACTACCATCCGAAGACGGCCAGGCTCTATACCGATTACAGCCTGCTGACCGGCAACAAGGAACTCGGCGAGGATGTCCGTAGGGTGTTTGTGCAACTGACCAGCCTCGGCAAGGTGGGTCGGTTGAACCATCTGTTGCAGGCGCCGTTCACACTGCACAAGACCCTGATCAAGAAGATCGAGCGTGAGACAGAACATGCGCGGAAGGGCAAGCGCGCCAGGATCATCATCAAGGTCAATTCGGTGGTCGAGCCGCAATTGATTCAGGCGCTGTACCGGGCCTCGCTGGCCGGTGTCGAAATCAGGTTGATCGTGCGCGGCGTGTGTTGCCTCCGGCCCGGTATGGCGGGTCTGTCGGAGAACATCGAAGTCCGTTCGATCGTCGGCCGCTTTCTGGAGCATAGCCGCGTCTTCGGCTTCGAAAACGACGGCGAGCCGGAGCTTTACTGCGCCAGTGCCGATTTTATGTCGCGCAACATGTTCCGCCGGGTGGAGACCTGCTTTCCGATCGAGAACAAGAAGATGGCCGACCGGATTCGGGTTGATCTGGATTTGTATCTGCGCGACGACAGCCAGGCCTGGATCCTGCAGCCGGA
>CAZXXC010000040.1:0-31976 GCA_964644665.1 uncultured Methylococcaceae bacterium | reverse complement strand
CATAGCCGCCGACCCGGTCGGTCGTGATCGGCACCAGCAGCAGCGGGAACAGCAGGAACGCGCCGAACACGACCCGGACCTCACGGCGGAAAAACCCGAATGCAGCGATCACGGCCGTCGCCGCGCACAGCCCCAGCACCGGTGCGAACAACGGCGACAGATCGCGCAGGTGCGCGGCGGTCTTCGGCCCAAACCGGGATAGGACATCAGGATCGTTCAGCGGCAGTGAGAGCAGCGCGGCGGCGGACAATGCCACCACCGCCATCGCCAATCCGCCGCGCCGGACGATCCCGAAACAGGGTTCACGGCCGTCGAACGCCTGTGCGAACAGCCGGCCCACCAGCACGCCCGACGCGACGATCGCCGTCAGCACGTAACCGGGCAATTTGGACTGCGAAAGCGAGAAGAAACCCAGGACCGCCAAGGTCCAGACCGCGAACAATCGGTCGGCCCGGGTCCAGAGACCCCGGTTTCGCCAGGCGGCGATGATGGATTCCGGCAACAGCACGCTCCACGGAAAAAATCCCAGACCGACGATGATCCCGTAGAAATAGATCGGTGAGGCGCGATGAAACTCGTTTGACGCGAATCGCTGCAGCGACTCCTTGACGATCCCGTAATACGGGAAGTCCGGATGCTGAAGGCTCACGCCGATGAACCAGGGCAGCACCAGCGCGAAGAAGATGCCGAAATTGCGCCAGGCGAACGCATACCGCCACCAGCCACCCCGCTTCTCCAACGCATGGTGGACCGCGACGACCAGCGTCGGCACCATGAAACCGACCGGCCCCTTGACCAGTGTCGCGCAAGCGATGCAGGCGGCGGCGACGGCATAGGCGCGGCCGCGTTCCGCTCCGGTCCGCTCCTCGGCCTCGAAGCAGGCCAGAATCGCTGCGGACACGAAGAACGCCAGCGCCATGTCGAAGATCACGATCCGGGAAAAGCCGATGAACAGCGGTGCGCAGGCGATCACCAACACCGCAAGCACCGCGGTCCGGCGGTCGTAATGGCGCTGGCAGAACCGGTACAGCACCAGCAGCAAGCCCCAGCCGAAACAGACCGATGCCAACCTCGCCGCGGTTTCGTTTTCGCCGAACCGATCGAGCATCAGCGCGACCGCCCGGAAATAGAATGCCGGTTTGTCCAGATAGGGCAGCCCGTTATAGCGTGGTACCAGCCATGCGCCCGAATCCAGCATTTCACGGGCCACTTCGGCATTGCGCCCCTCATCGGGCTGCAGCAGCGGGTAGGCGCCCAGGTCGTAGGCCGTCGTGAACACGATCACGGCCAGCACGATCAGCGGAGCAACAGTCGAGACCAGGCGCATCGTCGTCGAAGTGGCGGCTACGGGAATGAAGAAAACTCTTGAATCCACGGGCTCGATCCGCCGCCAGCCGGTCTCGGGCATGCCGGCCCGAGCACCGAGGCCGGGCGCGTCGTCCGGGCATCATACCATTGCCGAGACCCGCAGCGGCCTGCCACCGGGCCACCGGGCCTCGTCACCGGCCCGGGCCGTCCGCGATGACCGAGCGGACATAACGGAATCGGCAGCTGCCGAACAAGCCGCGATCACTGAGCTTGAATTCGGGAATCATCAGCAGCGCCATGAACCCCAGAGTCATCAAGGGCGACCGAAGTGTGCTCCGCAGCCGCTTCGCGTGGCGATTCCGCTCGCCATAGCCGGTCGCAACCGCGTCACCGCCCTCCCGGCTCATCAGTGCTGCAACCGGCAGCGGCAATTGTCGGAGCCCCTCCGGACCCTGCTCCGCAAGCCCGGCGGTGATGCCGTGCGCTTCCTTATGCCACCTATTCGTGCACAGAAGGGGATCCCTGTACCGCGATCTGCCGCCTGAGTTCGGTGAATATCTCGGAATCCCGAGGGGAGACGGACGGATACATATCGACCAGTGCCCTCAGCCGGGAGACCCGTTCCGCATCCGAAGATTGGATCCCGTCGCGCTGCGGAAGGCGCTGCGCCACATGCAGCATCGCCCGAGGATCGAAACCGGCAGCCTGCAGGATCGATAGGGCGATTCGGTCCGCCTGCTGTTCCTTGGCCGGGTCGACGATCTGCATCATCGAGCCCACTGGAAACCGCACCGGCGCATCGTCCGAGGCGAAAAATCGATCGAACACAGACCCGCCGGTATCGGCAGCCTGGGCTGCACACAGGTGACCGGCCGTCTCGTGCCCCAATTCGTGGGCGATAATGGCCGCGATCTCCGACTCGGATTTCACGAACGCAAACACGCCGTCGGTCACGAAGATGAAGCCGCCGCCGATCGCGAAGGCATTGGCGGCGAGGTTCCGAACGACAAAGAATCGAAGCGTGCCAGGCCTGGCCAGCGGTGCGGCCGCCGCCAGACGCAGGCCAAGCTGACGGACATAACGGGTGACCGGATCTCCGCTGCCGCGCAACGGCCACTCGCGCTCGATGCGCTGAAACAGCGCTTCAGCACGCTCGGCTTCGCCGGGGCACCCTGCGGTTGCCGTTCCGATCCACGTCTCCGTCACCAGCCATACGGCAAGCAGCAAACAGCTTCGAATCCGCCGGCTGATGATCCCCGAACTTGAGGCGGGCCAACGGCCTTTCCGATTACTTGGCGACGACGAAGACCGAATCATCGGTATCGTAGCTAGTGCCGGCTTGGACGCGGTGTTCGATCACATAGGTACCGGGGTCCGCGTTGTCCGGAATCGGAATCGAGGCATCGGCGGACCAACCCCCGGCCACGCGCTGGACACTCGGCTGTGGAAGGCTCGCCAACACCTGGTTATCCTTTTTCAGGGTCCAGCTCTCCATGACAGTGGCACTCGGAATGTTCTTCGGCAGCATCACCGAGTAGTCGGTGGTCACCTGCACCGTGCTTCCCGGTTTCACCGTGCCCGGTACCGAGGTGCCTTTCCGGATTTTCACCTGGGTACTGTCGACCGCTTTGGTCAGACCGTACACCTGCTGATCGGCCTGCGCGGAACGGACCTGCTCGGCTTGATACTGGCTGATCTTGACCGCACCCCATCCGACCGCCGCGCCGGTGACTGCACCGACTGCGGCGCCGGTCGCGCAGCCGCTGGCGCCGCTGAAAATTGCGCCGGTCACACAACCCAGCGCCGCACCGCCAAGCGCTCCGAACCCGGCTCCCTTGAGTTGGTCGGTTCCTTGTTGCGTCGCGCAGCCGCTGAGCGCGATTGCAGTAACCAGCACGCCGGTGACGGCCATCCGAGGGGAAGTGCTCATCAGTAATTCCTCCTTCGTTGAGTTGATTCGGTGACAGCCGGCTCCGGCATCCCCGTGATTATTGCATTGCATCAGTCGGTACGTTTGGTCCCACCCGGCACGATCACCCAACCAGGTTTTGCCGGCGCCGGTTTGGGCGGCTCGCGCTCGATCGCGGGGCGCGAAGAGGACGCCCCGGTATCCGCCCGGGCCTTCGGCTTGGGCTTGGGCGCCGATCTCGCGACGGGTTTGGCCTTGGGTGCAACCCGGCGTTGCTCGTCCGGAACGGTGTCCTGCCGGATCGATGGCGGCGGCTCACCCTCCGGGACCGGCAGAGGCTCCAACTGCGGCCTCGACACGGATCCGGGACCGGGTGCCGGCTCCGCCGGCAATTCAGCGGGGCGGGCCGGTTCGCTCTTCGGTTCCAGCGCCGTGACCGGGGGCGGCTCGGGTTTCGGCACCGCCGAGGGTTCCCGGGCGACCGCCGGGGCGGGCCGATCCGGTTTGCCGATGAACAGACTCCATGCGACCCCTCCCGCCAACAATAATGCCAACACGATCGGCACCGCCGGGTAAGCCTCGCAAAATTCCTTGACCCGAAGAAGCGCCGTTTCGCGACCGTCGACGCGTTTCAGGTTACCCGCCGCCGGTGAAGACGTCGAAGTGGTCGGCTGCCGCCGGAAGTCCAGTCGTGTTTCGGGTGCTCGCGCGGCGTCGAAGGTTCTTCCGAGCAGCGACTGCAACTCGCGGCTGAATTCTGCAGCGCTCTGAAATCTGCGATCCGGAATCTTTTCCAGCGCCTGCATCACCAGCCGGTCGATGGTCTGCGGTAGATTCGGCGCCAAGGTCCTCGGCGGGACAGGGATCTCCTCGACGTGCGACTTGATCAGGTCGTATTCGGTGTCCTTTTCAAACGGCAGGTGCCCGGTCAGCATTTCGTAGAGCACCGCACCGACGGAATAGATATCGGCGCGCGCATCCGGATCGCGCCCCTGCACCTGCTCGGGGGACATGTATTCCAGCGTACCGACCAGATACCCGGTACGGGTCTGCCTCGCGCTCTCGAGAATTCGGGCGATCCCGAAGTCCATCAGCTTCACCTGGTCATCATGGGTGATCATGATGTTCGCGGGCTTGATATCGCGGTGCACGATATTCAGGCGGTGGGCATGTTCGAGCCCGTTCAGCGCCAATGCCGCGTAACGCGCCGCCTGCTGCCAGGCCAGCGCGCCTCGCCGACGGATCAGACGGTCCAAGGTTTCGCCACGGACGAACTCCATGACCATGAAATAGCGGTCCTCGTGGAGCGCAAACCGATAAACCTTGGCAATCGATGGGTGGTCCAGCCGTCCGAGCGCCTTTGCCTCGGTGCGGAAGCGATCGAGAATATCGGCTCGGCTGCTCAATTCGGGGCGAAGCAACTTGATCGCGACCTCGCGGTCCAGCATCACGTCGAGCCCCCGAAAGACCTCCCCCATTCCCCCTTCGCCGAGCTTCTCGACGATCCTGTATTCGCCAATCTGATCCATCATGCCGGGACTCTACACGCGGGTAATCGGGGTTTCGGCCGAACCTTCGTCCGTTGCCACTCGAACGACGATCACCGAGATGTTATCGTGCCCGCCGCGCTCCCTGGCTTTATCGACCAAGATCCGGCAGGCCGCTTGCGGCTCCGTTGAACGAACCGCATCCAGCAGTTCATCGTCGCGTACCGGATCGTACAGGCCGTCGGAGCACAGCAGAAAACAGTCTCCCGGCTGTAGGGCCAGCGGTTCGGGAACAAGATCCACCTCGATCTCGGGGTGAGTCCCCAGCGCACGGGTCAGAACGTTCCGTTCCGGGTGGGCTTCCGCCTCCCCCGGCTCGATCAGCCCATCCTGCAGCATTTGCTGTACGACCGTGTGATCGACGGAGAGCTGCCGGCATTCGCGGTCGCGAATTCGGTAGATCCGGCTGTCGCCGATATGCGCGTAAAAGGCCAGGTTGCCTTTCACCACCAGTGCGGTGGCGGTCGTACCCATACCCCGACAGCGATCCTGCTGGCGGGACAGACGATAGACCGATGCATTCGCGTGAAGAAACGCATCCCTCAAGGCGCGCCCCGGCGAAATGTCGTGCTTGCGGCCCGCCGGCGCCTCGAAATAGCCGAGCCGAATCGCGTCCACCGCCAGCCGGCTCGCGACTTCCCCGGCCTGATGGCCGCCCATGCCGTCGGCGACGACTGCGAGGACCCCTTTGGCTTCGAGCACGTCCGGGTCCGCGGGCCTGCAAAACAGAATGCAGTCCTCGTTTTGCGGGCGCACACAGCCCTCGTCGGTCAACATCCCGACATCCAGCCGGAAGGCGGCTGCGGAGACGGCGTTCCGATGCACGGCACGGTCACGCAGCCAGCTCGGAAGCAAAGCTTTCAGCATGCTTGAAACAGCGCGACCAGCACTGCGGTGCCCGCTGACGCAGCCTTCGTTTGGCGCGTCCCCGTCAGGACAAGGTCGAACGGTGGCCTCATCACTTGACGACGCGCTGGATTCCCATGATGTCCATGCCGTATTTGATCGGAACCGCGAACGTGATCTGAGTGCCCTGCCGGTCCGAGCGCCCATAAGTGAAAATGCCGATGACCTGCGCCCTGTCGTTGAAGATCGGCCCGCCGCTGTTGCCGCTACCGGTCGAATTCACGGTAAGCTGATAAACGTCGCCCATTTCGCTGAAATAGCCGATCACGGAATCGCTGACCAGCGCCGCATCGCCGCGAATCACCTTTCCAACATTGCCGCCGGTCACGGTGGGTTCCGGCACCACGCGCCACTCGCCCTCCCGGGACATCGGATCCTGGGAATTGACCTTGATCTCGATATCCGGCGACACGGCGGGGTATCCGAGCACGGTGATCGTGTCACCCGCCTGCACCGGCGCCTCCGCGCTCATCTGGACCGGCGTGATGTTCTGTGGAACATCGATCTTGATCAGCGCGACGTCCGCGGTATCGGACACGCGCACCAGCCGCGCCGGAATTCGGAGCTGCGTTTTCGGGAAGGTGACCTCCAGGTAGTCCGGCCGGCCTTCGACCAGTTTGCCGGTAATCGGCTTGCCGCCCAGCGTCTTGGTTTTCGATGGCACCCAACCCAAGGCCGACCGAATATAATCGATGTCCGTTGGATCGTTCTCTTCCAGGATCCTGCCTTGGGGTTTGCTGCAGGCGTCGTCCGGACAAATCAGCAGGTAACCCGGGAAGCGTAGGCTCTGATCCCCACGCGTCTCCCAACTCGCGGCAACGTGGCGGTTGGTCAGAATGTATCCCGCATCGGTGACGACGAACCCGGAACCGGTCTGCACGTGCCCCACCGTGCCGATCGGGCTGTAGCCGCCGTCGGCATCGCCGGATGCGGTTTCCAGCAGCGGTTCGACGCTGCCTTTATAGAAGACATACCAGGGCAGGCGCGCGCGGCACCGGCGCGACTTTTTGTCCCGTTCGATGCAAGCCACCTTCTGGTGGAGCTGCTGGCCGCTCGGAATGTGGATCAGCTTCCAACTGGTTTCGATGAATACCGTAGACGCGCCGTAGTCCTGGGAAATCGTGGTGGCAGACATCCTGGCATTCTGCCGTTCGCGTTCCTGCGCCGCAGCGGTGTCGCTGGTGATTTTTGCCATCTGCTGCTGCAGTTCCGTCTGGGTCTGCGCCAATTGCTGTTTCGTTTCATCTTCGGCCCGATGACTCTCATAGATCAGGAAACCGGCAACCGCGACGATCAGTCCAAGGACCCCGACACCGATATTGATCAGGTTACGCCGGGTATCGGAACGGGTTTCCGAGATCAACCTCTCGACCGTCGCGCGGCCTACGCCGCCAGAAACGGCGGCGGTCTGGGGGGCTCCGACGGCCTCGTTACTACCTGCGGCGGACCCGATACGCTGTTCGCGCGTCATCGGCGTCGCCGTCGGCGCTGCGACGATTCGGGTCGCCCCGGGAACATTTTCCCGGCGCGGGTCGAGGTCGAACAGGAACTCCGGCCCGCCTTCGCCCAATTGAATCACATCGCCAGGCTGCAGCCGGGTGGCGCCAGCCACTTTGATCCGATTGACGAAGGTGCCGTTGCGACTGTCGAGATCCGTCAGCGTGAACCGGTCGTCACCCTCCTGAGTGATCTTCAGGTGGCGGCGGCTCACAAGGTCGTCCTTGATCGGGTCGAACACGATCTGGGCGCCGGGATCTCTGCCGAGAAGGATTTCTGTCACCGGCAGGTCGAAAAACTCGACCTGGTTGGCTTTGGAACCCTTCAGGTGTTTGATGATCAGCTTTTGCATGCCCCCCCCTTGTTCTCAGGTGTGTTGATGAACCTGTTCCTGCATGCGTCGCGTCTGCTGTCGGTGCGGGTTGACGCGCGTCCCGCGGGCCTCAGGCCAGTTCGCGCCGCATCATTGACGGGACGGCTGACCACCGAATCCGGATCGTTCGACTGACACTTCGACGCCGGGGCGAATACGCTTGCGGAAAGATTCACCGACGCGATCGGCAAGTTACTCGATAGCCTCAACGCAGGCAATAACAATCGCTTGTGTTCTCCGGCAGCAGGCGGATGCGATGTTCCGGCCGGAGTGAGAGTCCGTTCCTGCAAGGACCGGAATCTCGCTGATTCCTGAGCGATCGAAGCCCAGAAACAGCCTGTCAACAGGCATTCCGCTTTACCGCCGCCACTCGCAGACCAAAAGCGGAGGCGGAGGTTGTACAATCTCGACATCACTCGATGCTGCGGAAACAACGATGTCCTTGACTCAATCCGACCAATCCGAGCTGGCGCGGATCGTGGCGCGGCACGCCGCCGATGCGACCCAACTGGTGCAAATCCTGCGCGACGTCCAGGCCTCGTTTCGACACGTTCCGGCGACGGCGATGGATTTCCTGGCCGAGGCCCTCGGCATCGAGCGCGCCCAGGTCCAGGCCGTGGCCGAGTTCTACACGTTCTTCTCGACCAAGCCCCGCGGGCGCTTCGACATCCTGATCAGCGACTCGATCACCGACCACATGCTGGGCAGCCGCGAGATCGCCGACTATCTGTGCCAGAAGCTCGGCATACAGCCGGGTGAGACCCGGCCCGACGGCCAGGTCAGTGTGGATTTCACCTCCTGCACCGGCATGTGTGAACAGGGGCCGGCCGGACTGGTCAACGGTCTGACGGTGACCGGCTTGACCCGCGAGCGGGTCGATCGGATCGTCGAACTGGTCGATGCCGGCACGCCGGTCGATCGCTGGCCGAGCGAGTTCTTCGAAGTCAAAGACAATATCCGGCTCAGCGGCCTGATCCTGGGCACCGAGTTCAAACCCGGCAGCGCATTGAAGTGGTCGAACGCGCGCGGCGCCGAGTCGACGCTGGCCGAGATCGAGAAATCGGGCTTGCGCGGCCGCGGCGGTGCCGGGTTCAGCACCGGCATGAAATGGCGGTTCTGCCGCAACGCCAAGTCCGGCGACGGCACCGTCCCTAACGAACGCTATGTCGTCTGCAACGCGGATGAAGGCGAACCGGGCACGTTCAAGGACCGTGTCCTGCTGCACAGTTACGCCGATCAGGTTTTCGAAGGCATGACGCTGTGCGGGCGCGTGATCGGCGCGCGGCAGGGATTCCTGTACCTGCGCGGCGAATACCTCTACCTGCTCGGACATCTGAACCGAGTGCTGGAACAGCGCAGGAAGAACCGGCTGCTCGGCTCCGACATCCTGGGCGAAGCCGGGTTCGATTTCGACATCGCGGTCCGCATCGGCGCCGGCGCCTACATCTGCGGCGAGGAATCGGCACTGATCGAATCACTGGAGGGCAAGCGCGGGGTACCGCGCAACCGACCGCCTTACCCGGTCACACACGGCTACCGCAACCGGCCCACCGTGGTCAACAATGTCGAAACCTTCGCCGCCGCGGCGCTGATCGGCCTGAAGGGCGGCGCCTGGTTCGCCGCAGCCGGCACCGAAAAATCCAAAGGAACGAAGATCCTCAGCATTTCCGGCGATTGCGCCAAGCCGGGAATCTACGAGTATCCATTCGGAACCCCGATTCGCAAGATCCTGGACGACTGCGGCGCGAGCGACACGCAGGGCCTGCAGATCGGCGGGCCGTCCGGCATTTTCATCTCGGATCGCGAATTCGACCGCGTGCTCGGCTTCGAGGATCTGCCGACCGGCGGTTCGTTCATGATTTTCGACCGCCGCCGCGACATCCTCGAGGTCGTGCGCAATTTCACACACTTCTTCGCACACGAGAGCTGCGGATTCTGCACGCCGTGCCGGGTCGGCACCTCGCTGCTGAAGAGTCAGCTCGACAAGATCTGCGCCGGCCATGGCGGCAAAGGCGATCTGGTGGAACTGAGCCACATCTCCAGACTCATCAAGAGCACCAGCCACTGCGGGCTGGGCCAAACGGCGGCCAACCCGATCCTGAGCACGTTGGAACGCTATCCCGATCTTTACGAAAGCCGGCTGAAGGCAAAAGGCTTCGAGCCGGGGTTCGATCTGGACGGTGCCCTGGAGGTCGCCCGGCGCATGGCCGGACGCGACGATGCCCATGCCCATCTCGAACAGGAGGCAGCGCTGTGACGGCACACACCATCACGATCGACGGACAAGAAGTTCCGTTCCTCGAGGGACAGACCATCATCGAGGCCGCGACCGCGGCAGGGGTCTACATCCCGCACCTTTGCCACAATCCGGAATTCCATCCGCACGGCAGTTGCAAGCTGTGCACCGTGACGGTCAACGGACGGAACTGCTCGGCCTGCACCTTCCCGGCGGTGGACGGCCAGGAAGTGCTGAACAACACCGAAGAACTGAACGATACACGCCGGGCCATCACCCAGATGCTGTTCGTCGAAGGCAACCATTTCTGTCCTTCGTGCGAGAAGAGCGGCAACTGCCAGTTGCAGGCGGTCGGCTACTTTCTGAACATGCTCGATGCGCATTTCCCGTTCTTTTATCCGAGCCGGGAAGTCGATGCCAGCCATCCGGACGTGATGCTGGATCGGGACCGCTGCATCCTGTGCGAACTTTGCGTCCGCGCAAGTCGCGACGTCGACGGCAAAAACATCTTTGCGCTGTCCGGCCGCGGCATCCACACCCGTTTGATCGTGAATTCGACCGGCGGAAAGCTTGCGGACACCGACATCTCGGTGGACGACAAAGCGGTCCATGTCTGCCCGGTCGGGGCGATCCTGGTAAAGCGCAAGGGTTTCGAAGTACCGATCGGACAGCGGATCTACGACCATCGCGACATCAGCGAGGTGAGTCTGGCGATGGAAGAAGCGGTCGCGGGAGAAAGCCATGGCGGATAAGATCAAGGTCGCGACGACTTCGTTGGCCGGCTGCTTCGGCTGCCACATGTCGTTCCTGGACATCGACGAACGCATTCTGGATTTGGCGCAAATCGCCGAATTCGACCGCTCGCCGCTGACCGACATCAAACGCTGCAGCGAGCATGTCGACATCGGCCTGATCGAAGGCGGGTTGTGCAACTCGGAAAACGTCCATACGCTCCGGGAGTTTCGCAAATCCTGCAAGATTCTGGTCGCGGTCGGGGCCTGCGCGATCAACGGCGGCCTGCCGGCCATGCGCAATCACATTCCACTGCAGGAATGCCTGGAGGAGTCCTACCTCGACGCAGTCGGCATCGAGAACCCGCAGATACCCAACGACGTCGAACTGCCGCTGCTGCTGAACAAGGTCCATCCGATCCACGAAGTGGTCAAGGTCGATTACTTTTTGCCCGGCTGCCCCCCTTCCGCCGATGTCTTCTGGAAGTTCCTGACCGACCTGGCCTCGGGCCGGGAGCCCAGCCTGCCGTACGAACTGGTACACTACGACTGAATCATGGGGCGGTGATCGGCGACATCATGGATGTCCAACGTCGCCCTGCCGAAGCCACCGGCGCCGGAAGCGGACGAGTCCGTACCCGACCGCCGGTTTTTGTTGCGTCTCGAGTTGAACACTATGGACTGGATTGCGTTGCTCCATGCGCTGATCCTCGGCGTCGTCGAGGGACTGACCGAGTTTCTTCCGATCTCCAGCACCGGCCATTTGATCCTGGTCGGCGAACTGCTCGATTTCAATACCGAGAAGGGCAAGCTGTTCGAGATTTTCATCCAGACCGGCGCGATCCTCGCCGTCTGCTGGGAATACCGCGCGCGTTTGGGCCGGGTACTGGCCGGCCTGGGCCGGGAGACCGACGCGCAGCGGTTCGTGTTGAACCTGGTGATCGCGTTCATTCCGGTGGCGATCCTCGGCCTGCTGTTCGGCAAGGCCGTCAAACAGCACCTGTTCCACGCGGTGCCGGTAGCGACCGCCTTCATCGTCGGCGCATTGGTGATCTTCTGGGCCGAACGCCGGGACCATCGCATCACCGTGCAAACGGTCGACGACATGCGCTGGCGCGACGCTTTGAAGCTGGGACTCGCCCAGACCTTTGCATTGATCCCCGGTACGTCCCGTTCCGGAGCGACGATCATCGGCGGACTGCTGTTCGGCCTGTCCCGTCAGGCCGCCACCGAGTTTTCGTTCTTCCTGGCGATTCCGACGCTGTTCGCCGCCACCGCTTACGACCTCTACAAGTCGTGGCATCTGCTGTCGGTCGATGATCTCAGCGTTTTCGGCGTCGGCTTCGTCGCCGCCTTCATCAGCGCGTTTCTCGCGGTGCGGGGACTGCTGCGTTACATCGTGCGGCACGACTTCACCGCGTTTGCCTGGTACCGCGTCGTCTTCGGTTTCATCGTGCTCGCGACCGCCTACTTCGGCTGGGTCGACTGGTCGGCATAGCGAGAGCCCGCCAGCCCCGGACCGTTGGCACTCCGGGTTTCGATGATCGACATCCGCCGCATTGCCACGACGGCGCACCAGCGGCGCCCCGTCACGTCTATTGAAATGCGGCCGTCCCGGCCCTACTTCTGAAAGCATCTGGCACCGCCGCCACCCGTTCCGGGAGCGCGGTTCGCGCAGTGCCGCGGTATCGACGATCTTGCAACCATAGTTCCGAACGGTTCAGCTTCGATGGAAATCATCCTGTATCTCCTGTTCCTGAGCGCGGGCTTCGGGCTCGGGCTGCTGTTCAGCATCAGCCACTTCGCGCGACGCATCGACGGCTTGCGGCAGCAGCCGATCACGGTGCCCACACCGCAAGTCCAGATCAACGTCAGCGCTGAGCTGGTCGCGCGCTATCTCGATTCCTTCAATCTGGTCGCGATTCCGAAACACCTGGTGATCGACACCGACGAGGCGGTCACGAAGCACTGAGGTTCCGGGCAAGCCGCGCTCGCGCTTCCGGTACGCGGCTCCGGTCCAGGCCGGCGAAAACATGCTCGTTCCGCGGCGGGAGCGGCTCCGTGAGTGTTGCATTCACCTCGCTAATTCTCTATAAGAGGCGGCGAACGGGCTTGGACCGGAGCCGCGAGACTGCGAAGCGAGCCGATGCCCGCGCTGCCTGGTCGCGACGCTTTCGTGCGTCGTAAACACCGGTTGCCGCGCGGGACCGCGGGGATGAGGAGACGTGCCGGGCGCGAGCGGCTTGCCGGTTCACGGGTGCCGCTCGCGGCATGTACGGTCGCGGGGAGGGCTCGCTTCGCCTACCCATTTCCCCGTTCTGCGAGACAAGGCCGATCGGCGTTGCGGCTTTCAAGCCGGGTCGAGCCTGTTCCATCGACGACTACCAGTTTGGCCATTTTCGAGGAGTGAGCAATGTTGAATCTGAAAATTCGGTCGCTAGCCAGTGCGGTAGCGATTGCCGGGTCCTCCGCCGCGATGGCGGTCGAGTGGCAGGCACTGCCCGGCAAGGCGCCGGAACCGGCTGATAACCCGACGACGGCTGCCAAAGCCGAACTCGGAAAGATGCTGTATCACGATCCGCGGCTTTCCTCCAGCGGCACCGTGTCCTGTGCGTCCTGTCACAACGTGATGTCGGGCGGAGAAGACAACCGCGGCGGTTCGGTCGGCGTGAAGGGCCAGGTGGGCGGACGCAGCGCGCCGACCGTCTGGAATTCCGCTTTCAACTCGGTACAGTTCTGGGACGGCCGCGCGCCCAGCCTGGAGGAGCAGGCCAAAGGCCCGGTCACCAATCCGATCGAAATGGGCATGAAGAGCTGGGATGACGTAGTCGTGCGGTTGAAAGCGATTCCTGGTTACCGACAGGGGTTCGCCGCAGCGTTCGGCAGCGAAGACGCGATCAACGTCGACAACGCCGCCAAGGCCATCGCCGCGTACGAACGGACGCTGATCACGCCAAACAGCCCGTACGACAAGTACGTCAGCGGGGACAAGAGCGCGCTGAGCGAACAACAGGTTCGTGGCATGAGCACCTTCGCCGAGGTCGGCTGTGTTTCCTGCCATAGCGGGCCGGCCTTCAACGGGCCGACCCAGCCGCAAGGTACCGGATTCTTCATGAAGTTCCCGACTCACGAGAACGGCGCGCTGGAAGCGCAATACGGGTTCATGAAGGATATGGGCCGGTTCGACGTCACCAAGCAGGACGCCGACAAGCACATGTACAAGGTACCGACGCTACGGAACATCGCCTTGACGGCGCCGTACTTCCACAACGGCAAAGTCATGGAGTTGAGCGACGCCGTGACGATCATGGCCAAGACCCAATTGAGCAAGGATTTGACGCCGCAGCAGCGGGACGACATCGTGGCCTTCCTGAACGGACTGACCGGGGAGTTCCCGAAGCAGGAGATGCCGCGTCTGCCGGCCTACCCCAACAAGACCTTCACTTACGAGTAAGCCCGGAGAACCCCTGTTCGGGGGTTCCGGCCATGCCGGAGGATGGGGGCGCTATCCGCCGCTTCCATCCTTCGCCGCCCCCTCCGCCGATTCCCCACCGCCTTCAGAACAAGTAGATCGGGCACGCGGCAATCCGTTTCTCGATCAAGCCCTTCAGTTCGCCGAACTCCGGGCTGTCGATCGTCTTGAACCGCCGTTGGAACTCCTCGGTTTTCAGGTGCTCCGGCAGATCCTTGACCGACGGCATGAACAGCGATTCGTCAGAGATTTCGCTCAAGGTTTTCTGCAGCTTCCGAGCCGTGTCGTCCGACCGCACCGCGAATTTGCCGAAGTAGACGCCCGCGCGGTCGGCGGCCAGATCGGCGAAGCTGAAACCGCTGCCGCTGTGCGTATCGTTGATCTCCTTGGCCATTCCGGCGACGTCCGCAAGAGTCTTGGTGCCGGCGACCGCCAGTGCGGCCGAAGTCACGAAATGTTGGGCCAGATCGGCCCGCCCGTTCAACAATACCAGGCGGACCGGCACCGCGGTTTCCGTCCGTGGCCATCCGACCATGGCGGCCAGATCCCTGCCGTTGACATACGCGTTCAAGAGCAGGATCAACGCCCGGTTCTCCTCGATCGGCACACCATCCTGCTGGGATCGTCCCCGCGCCACGGCGAACATCGGCTGGATCAGGCTCGACAGCCGGACATAACGCTTCACCTCGGGCCGGCTGATCACATCGACCAGCGGCCGATAGTAGGCCTGCATGCGTTCCCTGAGCGCGACATCCGTGACCAGTTCATCGGCGCGCGCCAGTGCTTCGCGATTCCAGTCGAAATCGACGCGCATGGTGTCGTCCGTGATGCGCACCCGCCGCACCACATCGTCCGCGATCTGCCTGAAGCGGGCGAAGGGTCCAAACGCCGATGCGGCTCGCAGCAACCAGCCCACCAGAGGGTGCGGCAGAGCCAGCCGGCCGATCTTCAACTGCTGCACGACCGCATCGGGTTCGGCGTCATCGACGATCATCCGGATGTTCAGGTACAGATCGACCGATTTCCAGGGGACTTTGATCACGGCCCGCATCCGCAATCGGCCATCGCGGATCGCAGCTTCGGCGGACGCATCGAGGCGCTTGCGCGAGAACCCATAGTTGACGATCGTCTCCAGATCATCGCCGGTCAGCGAAACCGTTCGGCGAGTCACCTTCCGCTGGTTGCCTGGCACCGTGCTGCGCAGGATGGTATTGGTCAACCGCAGGGTTTCCTGAGGATTGCGCGGCGAGGACTGGAAGCTCGGCGTTCTGGAAAGCACCGATGCCAGCAGCAAGGAAACGGCGACCAGCGCAATCCCCAGCGCGCGCAGGAAACGCCGCGGCCGTGGCCAATGTGAACGGAAACGCGACAGCAGAATCGAGCCGGTCGAGGGATTCAAAATGGATTTGATCAGAGAGTTCGAGGAAGTTGACGTCGAGCCGCACCCGGCCGGAGTCGAATCAAGCAAGTTTCATGCACAATATTCGCATGGAAGCCTCGCGCCCCGCCGCGCCGCACGGTCACACCTTCGGCCATGACTTCGGGCCGCCCGGCCCCGCCGGGCTTGCTCATCAACGATCCGTGAAAGAGATGTCGCCGTAGTAGGCCGCTGCTCGCCCGCCGGAGTTGTCGGTATCGGTCATCAACGCCACCGCGTCGATGCGACGGATATCCTCCCCGAAGACTCGCTTCAGGTCATCCCGGACATTCCGCTTTTCATATCGCCACTGTCCCGCGTCCCGATTCCCCGAGCGCACAGCCAGCATCTGCACCGCGGCACCGGCATAGGCATTGGGCCAACGCTCACCCTGCCGGGCACTGCTCGCCCACACGTAGTTCAGCGCACGCGTCTGCCAGAACGCCAGCCCGCCGCTGACGATCACGTAGACACGAGCCGGGTAGTCGTCGCCGGCTTTGGTCCTTTCATCGAGCGTCCCCAGCGTCTGGTCGATGCGCCAGGACCAGTTCAGGAACGGCGTGCGGTCCAGATCCACCGACATTTCGCGGTAAAGCCCCGAGGCCTGAGCCGCACTAAGCGCGGCCAGAACGGTGCGTCCTTCCGTTGTCACCAGCCGGTAGTCGGTCCGGCCCTTGAACGCCTTGCTCTGCCAACCCGACAGCAGTCCCCTGGAAAACTCGCCGACATCGATTCGCAGCGGGTCGGCGAGGCACCAGCCCGCGCAGCAGCAAAGCAGAAGCAGCCCGATCCTCATCACCGACCTCAAAGCGGACGCAATAACTCCTCGAACAGACGGGCGTCATCGAAGTGACGGCGGCCCAGCATCGCGATGGCGTGGGTCCCCGGCTGCCGCATCGCGCCGGGACTGGCGATTCCGCTGGGCCACAGCAAGAACCGCTCGGGACGATCGGTATCGGCGACCAGGCCATCGCGATCGAACAGGCTGCGCCGGCCACCGTCCGCGGTAGGCAGGGAACTCAGCTCGCGAAGTTCCCGGGCATGGTAGATCCGGTCCGGCTGCCCGACTTCTCCGGCCGCAACCTCCAGCACGAAATGGCGGCCCGCCGAAATACGGACCACCAGCCTTTGCCCCGTTTTCGGCTCCGCCAACGGGTACGGCGACAGGACCGGTTCCGCGGGAGCGCTCGGCTGGACCACCCGGTAACCGAGGCCTGGAAACAGCAGATAGTAACAGCCGCACGGGTGGATGGTGTCATAAGCCAGCACGCGGCCTGTCGGAGACAGCGTCACCCGCCAGATCAGCCCATCCAGCCGGCCGGAGTACAGATCGAGCAGCCGTGACGCCGGGCGCTCCGGAAACCAGATCAGATAGTTGAGCTGCAGCAGATGGTTCCGATGGAATCGGGTATGGCTGGCAAATCGGTACACCGCGGGTGACCCGACATCGACCTCCGGCCGGCCCGCCGCATCCCAGCGCACCGCACCGATACGATCGGCGGTATCGCGGGTCTCGACCTCCCAGGCCGGCGCGAAGGTGTCGTACAGGCGGTCCAGCTCATCAGCACCGGGATCGGGGATCTGCAGGGCATTCCGCGATGCGGCCTGCAACAGTTGCGCAACCCGATCGGCGGTCAGGGTTTCCGCGGCTTCAGGCGCATATCGCACCGCCCGGACCCGGCGCATCGGCCCCCGGTCCGGCTGCATGAACGAGCGGCGCAGCTCGCGATGCAAGGCGCCGACCCCCTCGGCGAGCGCCAGCCGAGTCAGCGGATAGAGGCCCAGCGTCTGCCGCCAGGTACTGTACGCATCCGGCACGGCCACCCGACGGTGCAGCCAGGCTCGCCGTTCGGCGGTGCGCAGATCGCGATCGACCAGCCGGCGGCCGCATTCGCGAACCGATTCGATCGGGCTCAAACCCGGAAACGGCGACGCCGGCCCATCGCCGGGACGATCCAAGCCGAGGTTGATCAGCTCGGCTGCACGGCGTTCGGCATCCGTAGCCCGCAGTCGTTCCAACCACTCCGCATAGCCCTCCGCCGTCGTGACCTCGCCGGCAAACGATGCGAGAAAACGGTCCGCCCGCAGGTAGCGGGCGCCATCGACACGCACCGCGCCGGCATCCCGGACGCCGGCCGCATCGGTCAGCACATCGAGTTCCTCGAAGTAGCGCCAGCAGTCGGCAGCCACCGACGCCGGCGCGCGGATCGGGCTGATGCGGGCACAAGCCCACGGAAGCAACACTCCCAACAACAGCACCGCGAGGGGAATTCCCTTGCCCCGGCACCTTGGCCTGACTGGCCAGTGGAACGTCATTCGATGACTCCCTCGAGGCCTATCAGCCCGACTCCGTCGGGCATTGGACCGGCCGCCGCAAGCCGGCTCCCTTGCGCCGATCCGGCAGTTCCCGCATGCTGACACCTGCTTCGGCCGGCGGCGGCAATGGACGCGCCAATTCATGGCCGAACATCGCGCACATCCGAAGCTGACCCGAATCAAGGAATCGATGATCGCCCCCGCCACCACGCTCACCGTCTGGGCCGAATTCCTCACCTGTGTGATCGCCATCGGCATCGCCGGCACCCGCCTTTCCCGATATGGCGACATTATCGCCGAAAAAACCGGACTTTCCGGCAACTGGATCGGGCTGATACTGCTCGCGACCGCAACCTCTCTGCCGGAACTGATCACCGGCATCAGCGCGGTGACCGTTGCCGATGCGCCGAACATCGCGGTCGGCGATGTGCTCGGCAGTTGCGTGTTCAATCTCTGGATTCTGGTGATCGTCGACCTTCTTCACAGGGACGATTCGGTGTACCGCCGCGCCCATCAGGGCCATGTGCTGTCGGCCGCATACGGAATCGCGTTGATCGGCGTCGTCGGGCTGAATCTGCTGATCGACGGACAGGCCGAACTGCCGGCGCTGGGGCATGTCGGACTTTACACGCCAGTGATCATCCTGATGTATTTCGTCGCGATGCGGTCGATCTTTCTCTACGAGCAGGAGAAGATGTCCGACTTCGTCGAAGTGGTGAGCGTCCGCTACCGGAAGGTTTCGCTTCGCCGCGCGTTGCTCGGTTATCTGCTCACCAGTGGCGTCGTCGTCGGAGCAGGCGTCGCAATGCCGTTCATTGCCACCGAACTGGCGACCCGGATGGGCTGGAGCAACAGCTTCGTCGGCACCCTGCTGGTCGCCTCGGCGACTTCGCTGCCGGAACTCGCGACGACGGTCGGCGCGCTGCGTCTCGGGGCCGTCGACATGGCGATCGCCAATCTGCTCGGCAGCAACCTGTTCGACATTCTGATCATCGCAATCGACGATCTGCTTTTCCTCCCCGGGCCCATCCTGTCGCATGTCGACCCGATCCACGGCGTCTCGGCGATGTCCGCCGTGATCATGACCAGCCTGGCGATCATCGGCCTGTTCGGCCGCAGCGGTACCCGCGTGTTCGGCACCGTCGGCTGGGTCAGTCTCGGACTGTTTGCCGTCTATCTGCTGAACGCATTGGGAGTGTTTCTGGCGCACGAATAGCGGGGTCCCGCGCTCCGCGGCGATGGCGACCGCCATGATCGAATCCAGCAAGGGCGGCGGAAAGAACCTGGCTGATGGCCTTCGATACGGACGGCAAGATCAGCGAGTTGGGTCGCGCCTACGGCCGGAATCTCACTGTGGGCGTGGGCGATCATGACCCTGCAACCCTTTGTCTTGGCGGGTTCCGCTGTGCCCACGAGGAAGTCGTCGCGGGATACAATGACAATCCGCTTCCGGCAAGGATGATGCTGGTTGCGCCGATTCGACTGGAGCTGGGTTGACGCTCGGTCGGTCGTGCCGATGGGATACGACAACGGGCCGAGTCTGATCGATTCTTGACCGACACGATTCCGCCTTTGTATGGTCCTACGACGAAATGGTTCCGTTGATTGTTGGCATCGGGTATGACTGTGCGACCGAAAAGACTGCCAAGTGCATAGCGGAACTGGTGGAATTGGCTCGCCCGGACCTCGCCAGCAGCGGCGGCAAGCAAGCGACGCTCGATTTCTACTGGATGAGCCGACGCAGTTGGATCTTTGGAGGAGCGCGCCATGAATGCGATCAGACCGGTCGATCAACGCTCGCTGTACGAACAATTGCTCGCCTTGCCGGAAGGCATCACCGGCGAAATCATCGACGGCGAACTGTTTACCCAGCCGCGTCCGTCGGGACGCCACGGGGCCGCCGAAAGCGCGTTGGGGATGCGGATCGGCAATCCCTTCCGGTTTGGCGACGGAGGGCCTGGCGGCTGGTGGATATTGGTCGAACCAGAAATTCACTTCGTCCGGGATACCCAGGTGGCCGTACCGGACCTCGCCGGTTGGCGGCGGGAACGGATGCCGGAGCTTCCCGAGGACCATCGCTTTGAGGTCGTGCCGGACTGGGTGTGCGAAATCCTCTCGCCGTCCACTGCCCAAAAGGACCGCACCCGGAAGTTGCCGCTGTACGCCCGACATACGGTCGCCCACGCCTGGCTGGTGGACCCGCTGGCACGGACCCTGGAGGCCTACCAATGGCGGGAGGAAGGCTGGCTGCTGATCGCCACGCTCAAAAACGATGATCCGGTGAGCATACCACCCTTCGACGCGATCACTTTTTCCCTCGCGGATTTGTGGGTCTGAGCCATGCCGCCGCTGGCCGACTATCCCTGGCAGTGCAAATATGCTCCGGAAGACGGCGGTCTGGTTCGGCTGTTCGACCTTCCGGTTTTGGAAGAGACGGCGCGCTAGATCGGCTGACCGGCTATTTCACTGCATCCGCCCTAGCGCTGGCGTTGCGAGGGATCGCGGGACTGGTGCGCCATGACGGCCGGATGCGGCTGGTAATGGGCTATACCTTGGACCCGACGGAAATCGACGCCATCCAGCGCGGAGAGAAAATGCGCACTCTCGTGGAGCGCCATCTCGCGGCGGCCCCGCTCGCCGTACCCGATGAATACAGTCGCGATGCGCTGGAATTGCTGGCCTGGATGGTCGCCCGGCAATCCCTTGTTTCCGAGACCGGATGACCTTGCGAGTGGGCAAGCGTTTTCTGAGGGCGCCTACTTTGACCGACGTGCTCAACGCGAGACCTTGAATGCGATGGTCTTCACCAGACCTGCGTCGAGGGACTCCGGAACAGCCGAGCCTATGAGGCTGTCGAACTTTGCGCCGGGGTCACAGCGACAGGCCCACCCGCCGGCGTGCATCCAGGCAGTTGGCGCTGCCGACCGTGAAATCGCGGCAGGTGCGCGGGCGGTCCGGGTAGATGGTGCAGGAATAGGCTTCGGTCGCGGCGCCGCCTCCGGCCAAAGCCGCGCAGCGCTCGCCGTCGCGGCGGAGTTTGAAGCCCCCGTTCCGGCTCCGCACGAGTTCCGGATGCCGGCGGACGACCGGTTCCCGCAGTCCGACCTCCACCGCCTGATAGGCCTCACGGCAACAGGCGCCGCACGCCGCGCAATCGAGTTCGTCGGCCGGCTCCCAGCGCAAACAGGCCGGTGACTCGCCGGGCAGGCGTCGCTCCGGCGCATGCCGACAGCGCCGCGAATTTCTTAGAACGAACGACCAGGCACAATCGTCGCAGCCGTGTCCGGCGTGATACTCGGCGACCGGCGCATGGCCGGCCGGGTGGAGAGGCGGCGGCATCTGTACCGTCGTCCACAGCGATGGCATCTGCTGGGCGGAGCGCGTCCCGCCGCCGTCCGGCTTCTCGGAACGCCGCACCGCCATGGCGATCGCCGCGCTATCCTGCAGCGCCCGGGTCAGATGCGGCCTCCAGCGCGGCT
Source organism: uncultured Methylococcaceae bacterium (assembly GCA_964644665.1). Lineage (GTDB taxonomy): Bacteria > Pseudomonadota > Gammaproteobacteria > Methylococcales > Methylococcaceae > Methylotetracoccus. The sequence goes on along the minus strand of CAZXXC010000040.1, from coordinate 10,785 downwards.
GGGCGGCACGCCCGGCTGCGAGCCTTGCCGCGACACAGCTCGGCTCGCGGCGGCCGCCTTCCGCCGCCGGCGCCGCGAACGGGTCCGCCGGCAAGCGGTCCCAGAACCTCACGCGGAAATCGGTGGTCGGTGCAAGAAAATCCCTCAAGCCCACACCGCCCGCCAGATAGGCCTGCAGCCGCAGACAGGCATGTTCCCGCCACAGATGCCGGTTACTGGTGTTGTCCAGGCCCCAGTCGGTTTGGCGTTCTCCTTCCTCACCCTCGACCAGCGCATGGCAAAGTTCGTGAAAGATCATCTGCGCCAGCGAATCATCCGGGTCCAGGGTGTCGTCGGTACCGATCAGGATCGTCCCGCGACCGTCGGTCGAGGCGTAGACATCGGGGCTGCGCGCGATCCCAAAACCCACCCGCTCGGCACAAAGCACCCAGATGCGGGCCAGCGGATCGTGATAGCGGTGTTGCGGACGACGGAGAAGCTGGGGCATCGCGGTAAGGGGCGGCTTCAGGGCCGCACGGGAACAATGGCGCGCATGATACAACAGCCGGGCAGCCCGGAGCCGGAGGGCACCGGCGCAGCACTTTGTCGCTATACTGCGATGCCTTCGGCGCCGCATCCGACACCTGGTCAAGTTCGGGAGACCGCATCATGAGTCGATCCAAGATTCTGCTTCTCGCGGTGATGGCATCGGCCTTCATCGCGTACTTCGCCCTCGGCCTCGGCGACTACCTGAATCTGGACTACCTGCATGCACAGCAGTCCTCGCTGCAGCAGCGGGTGCGCGCGGACCCCGTGACCAGCAGCGCGCTTTTCTTCCTGGTCTATGTCGGCACGACCGCAGCCTCGTTTCCCGGCGCCGCGATCCTGACGCTGGCCGCGGGCGCGCTGTTCGGTGTGGGCTGGGGTACGCTGATCGTCTCGTTCGCCAGCAGTCTGGGCGCCACGCTGGCGTTCCTGGCCGCCCGTTATCTGCTGCGCGATGTCGTGGCCGATCGCTTCGGGACGTTGCATCAGCGGATCGATGGCGGCATCGAGCGGGAGGGCGGTTTCTACCTGTTCGGCCTGCGGCTGGTGCCGTTGTTTCCCTTCTTCGCGATCAACCTGGCGATGGGACTGACCTCGATGCGCATCTGGCCGTTCTACTGGATCAGCCAGCTCGGCATGCTGCCGGGGACGCTGGTCTATGTGAACGCCGGTACGCAACTGGCCCGAATCGATTCGATCAGCGCCATCGCCTCGCCGGCGCTGCTGCTGTCGTTCGCAGCACTGGGGCTGTTTCCGTTGCTGGCCAGGCGCGCGCTCGAGATCATCAGACAGCGACGAGTGCTGGCCGCGTATCCGAAGCCGGCCGCGTTCGATGCCAATCTGGTGGTGATCGGCGCCGGATCGGGCGGTCTGGTGGCCGCCTACCTCGGCGCCGCACTGAAGGCCAGGACCGTGCTGATCGAACGCGACCGCATGGGCGGGGACTGCCTGAACACCGGCTGCGTGCCGAGCAAGACCCTGCTGCGTTCCGCCAAAATCGCTTCGTACCTGCGCCGCGCTCCGGAATTCGGGCTTGGCGCGGTGGAAACGCAGGTGAATTTTCCCGAGGTGATGGCGCGGGTACGTGGCGCGATCGCCCGGATCGCTCCGCACGACTCGATCGAGCGGTACACCGCACTCGGCGTGGAATGCATTCAGGGCGAAGCCCGGCTGCTATCGCCTTATGTCGTCGAGGTCGACGGACGGCAGATCGCCGCCCGCAACATCATTCTGGCCACCGGCGCGAAGCCGAGGATCCCGGACATTCCCGGCCTTGCCGATGCGCCATATGTCACCTCCGATTCCGTGTGGAATCTGGAGGCCCTGCCCGCGCGTCTGCTGGTGGTCGGCGGCGGGCCGGTCGGCTGCGAACTGGCCCAGGCGTTCGCGCGGCTCGGTTCCCGAGTGACACTGGCGACGCGAAACCCCCGGCTGCTGCCGAAGGAGGACGACGATGTCGCCGAGTTGGTCGCGCAGCGGCTTCAGGCGGAAGGCATCGAACTCCGCACCGGATTTTCACCGCTCCGCATCGAGCCGCGGGACTCGGACTGGTGCCTGACCGGTCGGCGGAGCGACGGCGAAATCACACTGGGATTCGACACGCTGCTGGTGGCCGCCGGCCGGTGCGCCGACGTCTCCGGTCTCGGCCTCGACCGTCTGCCCGTCGCGCTGAAATCCGACGGCTCGGTCGCAGTGGACGAGTTTCTCCGAACGACGATTCCCACCATCTATGCGGTGGGCGATCTGACCGGCGATTTCCAGTACACCCACACTGCGTCGCATCAGGCCTACTACGCGGTGGTGAATGCCCTGTTCGGCCGATTCCGAAAATCGCGCGTCGATGATCGCGTGATCCCGTGGACCACTTTCACCGACCCGGAAGTGGCGCACGTCGGCCTGAACGAGCAGCAGGCCAGACAGCGGCGCATCGCTTTCGAAGTGACGCGCTACGATCTCGGCGAACTGGATCGTGCGATCGCCGAGCAGGAGGCGCACGGTTTCGTCAAGGTGCTCACGGTTCCCGGCCGGGACCGCATCCTCGGCGCGACCATCGTCGGTCATCACGCCGGCGAACTGATCGCCGAATTCGTTCTGGCCATGCGCCACGGGCTTGGGCTGAACAAGTTGCTCGGCACCATCCACGTCTACCCGACCCTGACCGAAGCCAACAAGGCCGTCGCCGGCAACTGGCGCCGCGCGCACACCTCGACTCGGGTGCTGGACTGGCTCGCGCGCTACCTCGCGCGGCAGCTGCGTGCCTAGCCCGCAGCCGAAGACCGCGGAAACGCCGGGCCTACAGCACCGATGTATGGTGCGGAACGAACGGCGCCGCTGCCGATGCCTTGCGGGGACGATGAAGCAGACGCGCGCACAGCAATGCCGACAGGATCAGTGCGTACAGCGTCGGCTCCGTCACGTCCTTCTTGACCAGCCAGAAGAAATGCAGCACCGCCGCCGCGGCGATCAGATAGGTCAGCCGATGCAGCAATTGCCACCGGCGCCCGCCGAGACGTTTCATCATCGCATTGGTCGACGTGATCGCCAGCGGGATCATCAGGAGAAACGCCGCGAAACCGGCCGTCAGGTGCGGGCGCTTGGCCAGATCCTTGGCAATCTCCGGCCAGTCGAAAAACTGGTCGAACACCAGATAGGATGCCAGATGCAGGCCGGCATAGAAGAATGCGTAGAGAGCCACGGTGCGGCGCAGGCGCACCAGCCAGAGCCAACCGGTCCATCGCTTCAGCGGCGTGATCGCCAGCGTGAACATCAGCAACCGCAGCGACCACACGCCGGTGCCGCGGGCGATGGCCTCCACCGGGTCCGGACCCAAGGTGCCGACCAATGCACCGTGGAGCAAACGCGCGGCGGGAATCATGCAGGCGATGAACAGCATGACTTTGATGCGGTTCACGGCGACGGGAGACAGTTGCTTCATGGGTCAGCACCGTTGTCTTGTTGTTCTGCAGCGCCCCCGGGCTGTCAGCGGGGCAGGGTCAGATCGACGCCCTCGTACCGCATCAACTCGTGCAAGGCTTCCTCCATCAGGGCTCGCGCCTTGGCCGCAGTGCGGTGCAACTGGGCGTGCAGCGCGGCATCCTGCTCGTTGCGGCTCTCACAGTCGGCGCTATAGGTTTCGAACGCGCCGAGCCGGAGCACCAAATCCGCCAGATGATGCGGACACTCGCAGCGAATTCCGGTCACGCCAGAGGCGATTGCGGCGAGTTGCTGGCCGTCGAAGCGACGGGCCGGCAGCTCGTCCGGCTCCCCCGGCATTCCCGGAACCGGCAGGCGCGCTTCCGCAGCGTCTTCGCCCTCGGCGTAACACGCCCGTTCCAGTTCCCGCGGCGTCACCGGCGCGCGCAGCGTCATGACGGCGTCGCGGCGCAAACGGTCGATCACGGACTGTGGGCCGAAGCTATAAATCACCACGGCTCGGGCACCCGACTTCAGCCGCAAATCGCGCACGCGGCCGGGCACGTCGGCGTTCAGCGAAGGCAGTTCCAGAATCAGCACCTCCGGCCTCAGTTCGATCGCATCGCTTTCGAATGCGGAGAAGCCGGCGTGGGTGCCGAGCAGCTCGAAATTCAGGTCCGTACGCCAGCTCTCGACCAGATACGGCAACACGTCACCGTAGACCATCACCCGTAACGGGCGTTCGTCCGGGTGCACTTCCGGCCGCGCGCCGAGATGCAGCCGCAATCGTTCGCGCAGCACCTGCTCGGAGAGTGCGGCGACGGAACTCACCGCATGACCACGGTCCACCAGTTGTTTGATCAACTGCAGCCGGGTGACATCCTCGCGGCTGTACAAACGCTGATTTCCGTCCGACCGGCGCGGCGTCACCACTCGATAGCGACGCTCCCATGCACGCAGCGACTCGAGCCGAATGCCGGTGAGTCGGGCAACGGCGCCGATGCCGTAAACAGGCTCGTGGTGATCAGCACTCATGATCGGATCGGACGGCATCTGAGCGGTCGACGGTCGACTGTTTCGACACCGCATATAATATGTTGTCGGCCAGAGATGTACAACACCACAAAACATTCATCTTTTATATGGACAACATGTGAAACTATCGGCCGATCGGCGGGTCCATGCATATACAAAGCATCAACCCCGAGGGCAGAACGATGTTGGACCATGTCGTCGAAAGCAATCTGGCGGTCGGACAGGCGATCGAGCACTTGTCCGGCGCGGTCATCGGAGCGGTGGCCCAGGCGAGCACCGAGGATCTGCTTGCCCTGGCATTCCTTTCCTTCCTGGGACTGTGTGTGACGATGGAATTCCGCCACCCTTCGCTACGCTCAGGTCTACAAACCCTGAAGCGCTCCTACTGGACGAACGTCAGCACCTACCTGTTCAACGACCTGTCGCTTTCGCTGTTATCGATCCCCTCCCTCTATTTCATCGCCCAGCAGTTTTCCGGCAGCGGTTTGCTCAGTGCCCTGCCCGAGGGTCTGATGAAATATCTCGCGGCCTTCCTGTTGCTCGACTTCACGCTGTACGCGTGGCACTACGCCACCCACCACTGCGACGCGCTGTGGCTGTTTCACAAGGTGCATCACAGCGACCGGAGCTTCAACGTGACGACCGGCCTTCGGTTCCACATGGGCGAACTGTTTCTGGAAGTGTTGGTACGCGTGGCCTTCATCGCCGTCATCGGGGTCAGCGCCGAGGTCGTGTTGATCAATCAGACGTTGATCTCGCTGTTTGTGCTATTCCACCACACCAATGTGCGCTTTCCGCAGGAACACTTCCTGTCGCATTTCCTGATCGTCCCCCGCCTGCACCGGATGCACCACTCCGCGTTGCGCGAGGAACATGACAGCAACTACGGCGCCGTGCTGTCGATCTGGGACCATCTGTTCGGCACGCTGAAGCAGGGCGAGCCGCAGGCGATCGGTCTGACCGGAGTGGACGAGCAGCGTTTCGCCGACCTGGTGAGGTACGGCTTCACGACTCGGGTGGAGTTCAAGCGGGCGCGTGTTCTGGCACAGTCCACCGAACGGGCGTGAAACGCGGGGAGATCGTCAGTCGGACAGCGTCTCCAGAACGACGGCGTTGGTCTTCGGACCCAACACTCCGATGACCAGCGCAACCCCGAACATCGCGGCGGCCATGAACACGAAAACCGCCAGCACGCTGTGCGCCAGCAGCACATTGATCAGCGGGGTCGACAGAATCACGCTGAGGCGGCTGACGCTGTAGGTGAAGCCGACTCCGGTCGCACGAATCCGGGTCGGAAAGAGTTCCGCCTGGTAGGCGTGAAGCACCGCGGAGAACCAATAGCTGAACAGGGTCAGCGCGGCGCCGGTCAGGACGATCTGCAGGCCGGTCTGAGCAAAAGGAAATGCCAGCCCGCTGACCGCCATCGATGAGGCCAGCACCACCAGCGCCCGCTTCCGCTCCAGCATCTCGGTCGTCGCCACGCAGATCAGCGGACCGACCGGGCTGATCAGCGCGATCCAGAAGCCGTAGTCCAGCGCCTGTCCTAGCGTCTTGCCTTGCGCCAGCAGGAAGGTCGGCGCCCAGTTGGCGAAGCCGTAAATGCCGATCGTCTGCAGCAAGTGGAACACCGACAGCATCAGCGTGCGGGACCGATACGCCGGATGCCAAAGTTCCGCGAATGCGGCGCGGCTCGTCGAGCGAACGGCCACCGGCCGCGGCGCCGGCAGCCTTCTCCCCGTTTCCCGCCTGAGCTGCTGCTCGATCGCCGCAACGATCACTTCGGCCTGCTCGTGGCGACCGGCGGTTTCACACCAGCGCGGCGATTCCGGCAGCTTCCGGCGCAGATACCAGACGAACACCGCGCCGGCCGCCCCAATCACCATCACCCAGCGCCAGCCGTCCAGCAGCCAGTGAGTCGGCACCAGCAGCTTGGCGAGCAGAGCCGCCACCGGGATCGCGGTGAATCCCACGACCTGAGTGATCGCCACGTAGCGTCCGCGCGCATCGCTCGGCAGCATCTCGGTCACGTAGGTATCGATCACCACCAGCTCCGCACCGATGCCGATCCCGGCCAGGCCGCGCAGCATGATCAACGTCCAGGCATTCGGGGCAAATGCGCCGAGCAATGTGAAGCCCGAGTAGATCAGCAGCATGAACAGAAAGGCGGTCCGCCGGCCGAAACGGTCGCTGCCCATGCCGAACAGAAGGGTGCCGACGAACATCCCGAGGAATCCCGCGGCGATCGCCAGCGTGAACTCATCGCGGCTCAGAAATCCCGAGGACTGCAGTGCCGCCCCGATGTACGCCATCATGAAGATGTCGTAGAAGTCGAACCAGCCGCCCAGAGCGATCAGCGCGATGAACCGGCGGTGAAAGCCGGACAGCGGCAGGCGATCGATGCGCGCCGCGATGGTGGCCGTCATCCGGTCGCGATCGTTCGAAGATTTTGAACCCGGAGCGGGTGACTGCATGAAAAAATCCATCCCTCGTTCGCTGGACCACGCAGGGCTGCGCCGGTGCGACGGCTCCTGCCGAAATGCCGCCATTCTATCTCCGCGACGGCCATGTCACCTCGCGCCCCTTCCCGGGACTTCTCGCGCGCGCATATACGCGCATATAATCGCTTCCGAATATAGGGATACCATTCCAACGCAGTGCACGTCAGGACGAAGTCCGTGCAGGACGACATGACTTTGGCGCCCGCGCCACGAGGAGAATTTCAAGCATGAAGGTTCCCGCTGCTAGGAACGGGCCATCGATACACTGCCGCATGCGCCACGTGAGCCCATTCGCGATCGCGGTCCTTCTAACCGCATGCGGCGACATCTACCTGGACGCGCCGCACGGCGCCGACATCAGGCTATTGGGAGAGAAGAGCCCGGCGAAGGTTCGCGTGGAGCAGGTCGTCTGGTTCAAGTACTGGGGCAACGAACCGTTCTCCGAGGCAGAGACCCATGCCGCGACGATCATTCAGGACAAACACCTGACCTCGGCGCGCATCTCCATGGTCAACACGTTCACGGACGGCCTGATCAGCACCTTCACCGGTCCGCTCGGCTTCCCACGGCGTACGCTGGTCGTCGAAGGCAATCCGGCCCAGCCGGCCTTGCCGCCAAAGTGAACCGAACCGTCGGGAGACACTCGTCATGTCGCTGCCTCGCCTCGTGATCCTGATTTGCGGTGCCGTGCTGTTGTCGGGCTGCTTCAAGACGCAACTGTACGCGCCGCTGGGCCGGGACATCCGCCTGCTGGCGCAGGACGAACCAACCAGGTTCCGCACCGAGTACAAGAACTGGTACGTGCTGTACGGGTTCGTTCCGATCTGGACCACGCAGCCCGAGGCGATCATCCGGAAGGAGAATCTGGTCGAAGTGCGCGCCAGAACACAGGACACCGTGTCGGATGCAATCATCACCGCCGTCAGCATGCTGCTGCCGATCATGATCTTCCCGCAGCACGTGATCGTGGAAGGAAACCGGAAATCCGACCTTCCACCGCTGGCTGCACCCGAGCAGCAGCGCGCGCCGCAGGCTTTGGCTCCGGCACCATGATGTGACGATTGCACCCGCGGATACGGCACCCATGACAAGCGATTCTTTGACCCGGCGCTTTGACGGAAGCGGCAGGGAGACTGCACGTTTCGCGGATTGTCTGGCCATCGCCCCTTGGACCATAAGACGAAACACGTTTTCATTCTGCCCGGCATCGTACCGGCGGTAATGCTGCGTGGAATTCGAACGGCCTCGCCGGTGCAGGGCATCGCCCTCGGCCTGGCCGCGGCGTTTCTGGTCGCATCCGCCAACTATGTCATCAACGAGTAGCTGGACCGGGACTTCGATCGGCACCATCCGACCAAGTCCCGATGTTCCGCGATACAACGAGAACTCCGGGGGCGCCTGGTCGGCGCCGAGTGGCTGACGTTCATCGTTTTCGGCCTTGCCAGCGCCGCCAGTACCACGATGTTCTGAGTCAAACGATCCGGGGACACTTTTTCTCGCGAACTTGCAATACACCCAACCGATCTCGAAACGGCTCGTGTTGGTGGCAGGCAAACGCGACGTACTCGGCGCGGTTGATCAGGACCTTTTCGCCAGCGGCGACGGCAGCGACCAATTTCTGAACCAGGCGCTGATCGCCAATCGGGCATTCCTGCTCGGACTGCCCTATTCCAGCATTACCTTCGCCACCGTTTCGTCGCAGGACTGGGGGCGCGTGACGGCCTTCGCTTACGATACCGGGGACCATACGGCGGAGGCTTTCGATTGCGGATCCGTGTTTTCGAAAGGGGTCATCGCGGGCAGCGGAGTGAAAGTGGATACCCATTACTTCGGTCTTCCAGGACAACAGCATATCGGGGTCTTGTGGAAGCATGTTCCGCTGACCGACCTCCGCCTCGGTGAGCCGCCGCCCGGCGAATACCCGGAGCCGACCGTCCCCAACTCCTACACGTTGTTCCACGGTTTCGACCAGTATCTGGTCCGCTGGTCGGAACAGCCGACGCGGGCTGGGGGCTGTTCGGCTCCGCATCCCTCAGCGACGACAATCTCACGCCGCTTCGGTACTTTGTGAGTCTGGGCATCGGCGGGAAAAGCGGAGATGAAACCGATGAACAGCCCCACCCGCCAGCACTGCCCGATGACCGCAGCGAATGATCTGCTGGGCCACCGAGTCAGAGGGCGGGCGATCGCGTGTGTGCAGAATCCGATCCGGCTCGACAGTCACTCCGAGCCGCAACCTGATTTCGCGTTGTTGCGCTACCGTCCTGACCACTACAAACACGCACCGCCTACCCCGGCGATGTGCTGCTACTGGTCGAGATCGCCGATTCCAGCCTACGTTACGACCGCGAGATCAAAGGCCCACTTTGCGCGCGTCATGGCATACCGGAATTCTGGCTGATCAACATCACCGCCGGGTTCATCGGGATCCAACGTGAACCGGATGCGCCGAAGGGTTTTTACCGGAACGTTACGACGGCGTCCGAAGGCCTGTTGGCCCCGGCATGCTTTCCGGAGTTCACGCTGGACGTTCGTGAACTGTCGACCTGATCATCCGATTCGGCTCAGTCAGCCCGCTGTTGCCGATCGCGACGTCGGGTCGTCGCGCGGACATTTGTGCCGGCGCCGCAGCCGGCTACTGGAATGCCGCCGAACACGGAAAAGCGCGAGCACGGCGACCTTCGCACTCTCGACACGGCAGCTCCCCGAACCGGAAAGCCTCCGCGCACGGACGCATCGAACATTGCAGTGGTTGCGCGCGCACCGGGTCGCCTCTCCAGGCGCCCACGTCGTAAGTCTTTCCCAGCCCGAGACGCCCAGACTCGGCTACCGTCCGGGTCGACTGCGCTCGTTGACAACGTGCCTGCGGCGGACTCCTCCTCTCCAGCGGCTGGGTCGCTGTATCCGCGAAATGGCCTATAGGTCAATTCGCGGGTGAAGGAATTTCTGAACGAGTTCGGAGCGGGCTTGTCAGAGATCAACGCCGGCAATTGCGGTTTGCCGGTGACAGACAATGCGATCGGCTACCGCGATTGCGTCGGCGGCGCATTTCGGCATCCCGGGAACCGGTGGGCTAATCACAAATTCCCGGAACGATCCGAATCGCATGGGCTTTGCGGGGTGCCGGTCCGGCTAAATCAATCTTGAGGAGGAATCTGATGACGATGAGACAAATTCCGAAATTGCTCGCGCTTGGCGTTGTTTTTGCGCTGACGGGTCCGGCGTCTGGCGAGGAGAATCCGCCCGCGTCGAGCACCCCTGAAGCGTCTGCCGCAGGCGGCGCCGACAGCTCCGTGAAATCAGATCAGCACAGCGCGAAACCGGCAGCCAAACGAAGTGCGAAGTCGTCTACACGGAACGCCCGAAAAAAAGGTGCCGGGCCTCAGGACCGCTCTGCGCACGCCAAACGGCACCAGGAGAAGATGATGGCCCAGTCGGCTCGCCGGCCAGGGCTCGTCAGCAAACCATTCAGCGGCAAGAGTCCATCGGCAGACACTCCGCCAAACCCTGCCGGCCCGGAGACGGGAACCGGATCTCCCACACCCTGAGATTCGCGCCATTCAGGATATCGTGATCGCGGATTCGATCGGCCTTCCAGGCTGCGGCATCGCGCGCGGAGAATCGGACGACGCTCCTTTGCAACGACGGTAAAGCGAACCCATCCTGTCCACCGGATGGGTCGCGGAGACCATTGAATTCTGGCGGTCAAGATCCCGGCTGCCCGCGTGGACGATCCCCGGCGAGAGATGTCCATCCAGCAGAGGTGACTTTGCCGGTTTCTGTTGATCGCCCGATGACTGTGAACGGACGGGGT
>CAZXXC010000039.1:0-32844 GCA_964644665.1 uncultured Methylococcaceae bacterium | reverse complement strand
CTCAGTCGCCGGGCGTCCAGTCCGGGTCGTAAGGCTGGTCGGTGAACGCTATTGATGTCGCGTGGCGCGACGGCGCGGCATAGATGGTGACCAGCGAATGAAAGGAATACGGAACGGCGATGGTGCCTGATGGAGCACAACATGTGTCATGAATCGCGGCTTGTGCGGCGCTTGGGCCAGGCGTATAAGACCCGATTGCATTCAGTCTGGCTGAAGGTTCATGAACAAAGCGAAAATCGCAATTGCGTGCCAGGGCGGCGGCAGTCAGACCGCATTCACGGCAGGGGTGCTCAAGTCCTTGTTCGACAGCGGGGTCCACGAGCAATTCGAAATTGTCAGCTTCAGTGGAACCTCCGGTGGGGGTATCTGCGCCTTCCTGATCTGGTACGCGTTACGTCGAGGAGATCAGCCGGTCTGGAAGCGCCTGCTGGACTTCTGGGAGGACAACTCGGCGCAAGACCAGGGCGAGCGGTTTTTGAATGACGCCGCGATCAAGACCGTGGAGTGGACCAGCAAAGGCATCCTTCCGCAATACAACATCAGCCCGTCTTCACCGTTCTCGAAGGCCTTGCTGCAGTGGTCGAGCCTGGGCGTGCGCCGGCGATTCACCGACTTCGAGGCGCTGCTGCGACACCACATCGATTTTGCGGAGTTGGCAAGTTGGGGCCCGCAGCCCGCGAGACCGGTGTTGCTGTTGGGAGCGTGCAACATACTCAACGGCAAACTGCACAAGTTCAATTCCTACCACGAGCCGATCCGAATCGAACATCTTCTGGCCTCGGCCTGTGTGCCCAATATCTTTCCGGCAGTGGTGATCGACGGCATGGCGTACTGGGATGGATTGTTCTCGGACAATCCACCCATTTACTCGCTGATCAATCCGGAATATGTGGGAGCCGACAACATCCCGGATGAAATCTGGGTGATCAAGATCAATCCGACCGCCAGCGACACGATACCGGAAGCCCCTGACGATATTGTCGACCGGCGCAACGAACTCGAGGGGAACATTTCATTGCTGCAGGGGTTGGAGAAGATCGAATACCTGAATTCCCTGATTCTGCAGGGAGCCTTCAAGCCCGAGTTCCTGCAGGAGTTTTCGATGCACCAACCGATCAGGATACCGAAGGTCTACGCGGACGATCCCAACCAGCCGTACCACATCCCGTTGATCACGATGTCCGAGGAGATTGCCAAGGGACTGAACTACGAAAGCAAGCTCGACCGCAACTTCGATTACGTCCAACGGCTGGTCGCCGATGGCGAGAAGCAGGGCCGGAAGTTTCTGGAGGACCGGAACAACGTCGTCGAATCCGCCCGATAGCGGCGCCGGGTGCAGCGCCGATCATGCGGTCGAGCGCTTCACGCCACCGAACGACCACCCGTTCAGAGCCGGATGACACCGAGGGCCAGACGATCTGCGAGTGGCGCCAGAGCCGGGGCGAGCGTCATCCAGCCGGGGTCGGCGGAGTCGGGGTCGAAGCGTTCCGTCACGATCACGGGCCGATCCAGCCAGCGCGAAAGGTCGGCTGCATTGTCCATGCGCGGATCGCCCGCAGCGGCGATTTGGTTCAATACCACTCCGGCCAGGACCAATCCGCGACGCTCGATCGCCTCCACCGCCAGCAGCGTTTGCCCGATGGTGCCCAACCGGTCTGCGGTCACCAACAGGACCGGCAAGCGCAAAGCCGCCACCAGGTCGGCGTTCAGCACTCCTGGCGCGAGCGGGGAATAGAATCCACCGGCGCCTTCGACCAGCAGAAAGTCCGACTCCTGCAAACCGGTGAGACAGGCCGCACGCAAGTCGTCCAGGGACAGCCGGATGCCGGCCGACGCCAGCGCACGTTCCGGGGAGATCGGAGCCTCCAGCGGGTAGGGGCAGATCCGCTCCGGTGCATCATCGGTGCCGGCAGCCGCCCAGAGCGTTCGCGCATCCTGCGCCAATAGATCGCCGTCCTGCTGCCGCGGGCAGCCGGATTCCACCGGCTTCCGCGGGCGCACGGTCTGATTCCGGTTCACCAGCAGGCGGGCCAACACAGCGGCGACTTGCGTCTTGCCGACACCGGTGTCGGTGCCGGTCACGAACAAGCCTCGGGGAATGCGTTCGGGCATCCGACCTGTGGGGCGGACGAGCGAATCGACTCCGTCTCGAGTGGAGCCGGCGGATGCACTCGAACTCAGCCGTGCGGAATCACTGGACATCGAATGTAGCCCTCGTTGTTGTTGATGTTCTGTCGAATTGATCGGGTCGTGGTCGATGATGCGACCTCGTCGTACGGAAGTGGCGACCGCAGCGCGGGTCTGGACCCGGCGCCGAACGCTTGGGACGGGGTACGCACCCGTTCGGCGAACAGGCACGATTCCCCGATGACATTCCTTCCTGGCGACCTGTACGTCAACCGGTATTCCGCATTCCTGCCGCGATGGCGTTGATCGCGCGCAACAGCGGGGGCATCCAGCGGGTTTTCTCGCGATCTCCTGCAGCATCGGCGCGCAGCCGCCGCAACAGGGAAATCTGGATGTAGTTCAACGGTCCGAGGTGGGCGTCGCGGCGGTCCAGCGACTCGGCCAGTGCGGGGGCGTCGGCCAACAATCGATCCGATTCGCAGACGGCCAGGATCCAGTCCACACAGCGCTGGTACTCGGCGTCGATCATGCCATGAATCCGCTGGCCGGTCTCCTGATCGACGCACAATCGGGCGTATTCCCGGGCGATGCTCATGTCCGACTTTCTGAGAGCCATCTGAGTGTTGCTCAGCAGATCGCGAAAGAACGGCCAATCCCGGTACATCGCCCGAAGCCTTTCCAGACGTTCGGGTTTTCCCGCGCACCAGGTCGCCAGACCGGCCCCGATGCCGTACCAGGCGGGAAAAGTCTGCCGTGACTGCGCCCAGGCAAACACCCAGGCGATGGCCCGCACCGACCGTTTGGAGCGATCCTGCTGTTTACGGTGCGAGGGACGGGAACCGATATTGAGTCGGCCGATCTCGGCGACCGGCGTCGTTTCGTAGAAGTAGTCCAGGAATCCCGGAGTGTGCTCGGTCAGTTCGCGGTAGGAGTTCTCCCCCAGCCGTGCCAACTCCGCCATGACGGCCAGGTCTTCCGGGCGGTCCGCGGGCTGCACCACTCTCGCACTCGCCTTCAGCAGTGCGGTGATGCCCATGGTCAACTCGTACACCGCGGTTTCCACGTTGTTGTAGCGATAAAAGAGCATTTCTCCCTGTTCGGTGAATTTGATCTGACCGCGCACGGTATCGGGAGGTTGAGCCAGAATGGCGTCGTGTGTAGGGCCGCCGCCGCGTGCCACCGTTCCCCCACGGCCGTGGAACAGCCGGCAGCGAAGTCCACGCTCGTCGGCGAGTGCGACGATTTGCCGTTGGGCGCGATATAGCCCCCAGCGGGCGGCCAGTATGCCGCCGTCCTTGCAGGAATCGGAATAGCCGAGCATGATTTCCTGCCGCAGACCGGATTCCTGCAGCAAGGTGCGGTAGACCGGGTGATCGAACAACGTGGCGAGCACGGATTCGATGTGGTCGAGGTCGGCGATGGTTTCGAACAGCGGGCTGACCCCGATATGGCAGTACCACCGGCCATCGCACCGCCCGACCAGGCCGCAGAGTCCGGCCAGTAGCATCACTTCCAGCACGTGGCTGGCGGAATGGGTCATGGAGATCACGTAGCGGCCGAAGCAATCCGGACCGATCTCCTGCCGCATGCGAGCCATGACGAGCAAGACGTTCAGCGTTTCCCGTGTGGCTTCGGACAGATTCTCCGACCCCGGAACGGGCTCGGGCGCAACGATCCGCTGACACTCTGCGCCACGGTCAGGAATCAGTCCGCCGGTCGCCGTCATCACCTCGGTCAACAATGCCAGCCGGCCGTTTTCATCCAGTGCGAGATAGTCGACGTCGAGTGCCTGCGCGAGGATTTCGGCGACCGCCGAGGTATGTCTACCCGACTCCTGCCGAAGGTCCAGTTGCATCAGATGGAAACCGAAGGTTTCCGCAAGCCGGATCAGTTCGCGCAATTCCAGATCTGCGATGTCCCCGTCGTCGTGAGCGCAGAGCGACTCGTGGATGAGGTGTAGGTCGGCCAGGAACTCCGCCGCGTCCCGATACGCGACGTCGTCGTGCCGCTCCCGGGCGTCGACGAGATCTTGTTCCACGCGCTTGAGCGTGCGTTCCATGCGCCATTTCATCAGTGCAAGTTTGTGCCGGTAGGGCTCCTGCGCATACAGCTTTTCGATGGCCTGGCCAGATGGGCTCAGTGCCGTGCGGTCGAATTCTAGACTGGCCAGAAACCGGGCCGTCGGCCGACACAGCTGGTGCGAGTGGGTCAGTTGCTGACGCAACTCGTCCAGGCGGCGGAGATACTCCTGCAGGATCGTCTGCGCCTGCAGTCGCAAGGCAGACGCGGTCGTTTCGGGCCTCACGTTGGGGTTGCCGTCTCGGTCACCGCCGACCCAGGAGCCGAACTGCAGGATACAAGGGATCCGAATCCGCCGCGCAGCGTCTTCGCCATAGACATCCCGCACGGCGTTTTCGAAGTTCCGATAGAGCCGCGGTAGCGCGTGGAACAGGGACAGGGGGAAGTAGGACAACGCGGTGTCGATTTCATCCTCCACGCTCATCGCGTGGGCACGGACTTCATCGGTCTTCCAGCGCAACTGAACGAGGCTGCGCAGTCGGGCCAAGGTTTCCTGGCGAAAGTAGCCCCGCAGGCGCGGGTCGTCCAGCCGGTCATGGGTCAGGAAAATGTGGCGCAAAGTGTTCTTGATGGCGCGCCGTTTGGCCTCGGTGGGGTGCGCGGTCAGCACCGGCTGGTACAACAGTTCGTCGAGCATCTCCCGAAGCTTCCCGGGCGTCACTCCGGACTGTTTCAGCGCGAGCAGGGTGTCATGGAACGAGCCCGGCCAGTAGTGTCCTCCGCGCTCGGCTTGGCGACGGCGCAGGCGCAGTTGGTGCGACTCTTCCGCGATGTTGAGCAGGCTGAAATGCAGGTTGAAGGCGCGAGCCACCTGATCGAGGATTTCGGGGCTCAGTTGCTCGATGACCCCGATCAGCCGCTGGGATTCAGCAGGGTTCCCGTTGCGGTGAATTCCTCTGAAGCTTCGGTACAGTTGTTCGACGGTCTCTGCGACGTCCGCTGCGGCCTGGGTTTTCAGCACCGCATGCAGGATTGCCGTCAGTTGCCGTATTCCGCGGCGGAGTTCGACATCGGGCGGTGTCGTCGAGCGCGGCCGGGCGCTTCCGGGGATGGTGCGCGGCGTCTCGCGGGTGCTGGCGTGTCCGACAGTCATGACGATTGATTCCCCCGCAGCATTCAGGCCGAGCGGCGCGCGTCACCGACCCAGGCGTAGCGCTGGAAGATGCCGTGCAGGTTGTCCCAGTCGACAACCAATTCGCCGCCGGCCGCGTGGTGTTGTTGCTCCCAATTGACCAGCAAGTCCAGGCAGGCATGGTCGATGAGGCTCAGTTCATCGAAATGTACGTGCACCTGCGCGTCGGGCCGCAGTTTCTCCAATGCCGCCGCAAGCGAGGGGAGACGCATGAAGGTCGCGGCACCTTTCAAATGGATCTCGGTGAGGCCGGTTTTCTCGTCCTGATCGACCTGAATTTCCAGATGTGAGAACGTGTAAAGCAGGCGGATGATCGACAACCCGACGCCGACCGCAATGCCGGTCAGCACGTCCGTCGCCACGACAGTCACCAAGGTGGCCACGTAAACCCCGATCTCCGCGCGATCCTGGGTCCAGAGCGATTTGACGATGCTCAGCTTGATCAGCTTGAGACCCGCATAGACCAGAACGGCCGCCAGGCTCGCCACCGGAATCAGCCTCAATACATCGGGCAACAGGCTGATGAACAGCAGGATCCAGAGGCCATGGAGCATGGTCGAGAGCCGCGTGTGGCCGCCAGCCTGCACGTTGGCCGAACTTCGGACGATCACGCCGGAAACGGGCAGCACTCCCAGCGCGCCGCACATCAGGTTGCCGACACCCTGGGCCACCAGTTCCTTGTTGTATCGGGTGCGCGGCGTTCGGCGCTGCATCGCGTCCACGGCGGTTGATGTCAGCAGCGATTCCGCGCCCGCGACGAAGGCGAGCGACAAGCCCGCCAACCAGATCGCGCCGTCGGCGGCGCGTTCCAGGGCTGCCACGGTGGGGAAGCTCACGGCGGCCAGCAGATCGTCGGGTGCCGGAACGTACTTGATGGCGTAGCCCAGGTACCACGCAGCGGTCGTCGCGACCACCACGCCGACCAAGGGCGCCGGAATCAGCTTGAGCCGCGCCGGGGCATAGTTGCTCCAAAGCGTGATGATCGCGATGGTCACGATGCCGATCTGCGCCGCCGGCAAATGCGCGGGCTGAGTCACCCCTTTCCAGACTGCCTCGGGCAGGGACCAGAGATTGATGAGCCCCCCGAACTCCTTACCGGTGCCGGGTGGCATGTCATCCACCATGACGTGGAACTGTGAGGCGAAGATCAGGATACCGATGCCGGCCAGCATGCCCTGAATGAGCGCCGGTGAAACGGCCCGAAATACCGGGCCGAGGCGTAGCATCCCGGCAACGAACTGGATCGAGCCTGCGATGATGACGATCAGGCCGAGTGCTTCGAAGCCGTGCTCTTTGGCAAAGACGGCAACCATCACTGCGGCGCCGTTGGCGGCGCCGCTGACCTGTAGCGGCGTGCCCGATAGCAGGCCGACCACGAGGCCACCAATCGCACCACTGATCAGGCCGACTGAGGCTGCACTTTCGAACGGGTACCCGGCGACGAGCGCGAGGCCCATGGACAGTGGCAGCGCCACCAGAAAGACCACCAGCGAAGCCAGAAGGTCTTCCTTCCAGTACCGGAAGATTCCGGGCCTGGGTGAAGAAGATGGTGTAGTCATCACCTGCTCCTCGACGCCGTTACGCGCCGGTCTCGGTCGGGAACTCATTGCGTCAGATTTCCAACGCGACCAGCCTGCGCTCCGGCACCGACGGCAGCGGGCGCTGTTGGGTCAGCGTCTGAAACTGACTGCTGACGGGTTCGTAGCCAAAGACCTCGCCGGTCTCGATCTTGTAGACCCAGCCGTGCAGTTTCAGCTTGCCTTGCGCCAACCCGGACGCCACCACCGGGTGGGTGCGGAGGTTCTCCATCTGCGCCAGAACGTTTTCCTGGATCGTGACGTTCAGCAGCGAACCCTCCTCGCGATCGGCGTACTTGTCCCGAACGATCCGACGGGTCGCTTCGGCATGGGAGAGCCACTGCGTCAACGCCGGAAAGTCTCGGCTCGGCGGCGGCTCCAGCAATCCTTTCATCGCACCGCAGTGGGAATGGCCGCAGACGATGATGTCCTTGACGCCCAAACCCGCCACTGCGAACTCGATGGTCGCCGCCTCGCCGCCTTGGGCTGCGCCATAAGGTGGCACGATATTGCCTGCGTTGCGCAGGATGAACAGTTCACCCGGCTCGGTCTGGGTCAGCAGGTTCGGATTGATCCGTGAGTCCGAACAGGTGATAAACAAGGTCTCGGGGTGCTGCCCTTCTGCCAGGCGTTCGAACAGTTCGCGTTGGGAACCGAACAATGTGGTCTGGAAGTGATGGAGGCCCGAAATCAGCTTTTGCATGGTTCATCCTCGCTGAGTTGACGTTCGGGCTATAAGCTAGCCGAGAGCCGTGACATTGTGAAATAGAATATTCAGAATAAAGATATCGAAAATACCGATACGGAGGACTGTGGGTGGAGCGTATCAACTATCAGCACCTGTTCTATTTCTGGAATGTGGCATGCGAGGAAAGCGTCACCCGTGCCTGCGAAAAGCTGCACCTGGCCCAGCCGACCGTCAGCGGTCAGTTGGCAGTATTCGAGAAGTCCGTCGGCACGAAGCTGTTCCGCAAGAACGGCCGCAAACTGGCGCTGACCGATACCGGGCGCGTCGTGTTTCGCTACGCCGATGAGATCTTCTCGTTGGGGAGAGAATTGACCAACACGCTGAAAGGCCGACCGACCGGGCGAGCGATGAGGCTGACCGTGGGCGTGGCGGACGCGTTGCCGAAGCTTGTCGCCTACCGATTGATGGCGCCGGCATTGCAGCTCCCGGAGCCCGTACAGATTCTGTGTTACGAAGACAAGGCCGAGCGACTGCTTGCCGATATCTCGTTGCAGGGCATCGACCTGGTGCTATCCGATGTTCCGCTGACGCCGGTGAGCGGTGCCAAGGCATTTAATCACCTGCTCGGGGAATGTGCCGTCTCGGTGTTCGGTGCCCCGCGATTGGCCGCGGTGTATCGTCCGGATTTTCCCCGTTCGCTCAGCGGGGCGCCGTTCCTGCTGCCGACCGGGAACACCGCTCTCAGGCGTTCCCTGGATCAGTGGTTCGACGCCGAGAGCATCGGTCCGCGTATCCAGGCGGAAATCGAGGACAGCGCCTTGCTGAAGACCTTCGGCAGCGGCGGCTCCGGCTTGTTCGTCGCGCCCGGCGTCGTCGAGACCGAGATCAAGCAACAGTACGACGTTGAAGTCGTCGGCCGAATCGATGACGTACAGGAACGGTTCTATGCCATCACCCAACGCAGCAAGCTGAAACATCCGGCGGTGACCGCCATTCTGGAGAACGCCCGACAACGTTTGTTCTCGTCGGCCGACTCGCGCGAAGTACAATCCGCCGAACCGCGGGATGCATCGGTGCATCCGTCGAGCGACACCTAGGGGCCGCTCGGCCGGTTCCAGCATGGCGGGGTACCGAGCGTTGCCGCGCGATGCCAAAACCGCGAGACGCGACCATCATGGGGCGCACCGGAGGGATCAGATGACGGGTACCAGCTATTCGCGAGAACGACCGGCCGGGTTTCTGGAGCGTGCCGGCGTGTTCTACTACCGGCGGCTGGCGAGCCAGGCGGACACCGGCGAGGCGGAGAGTGTTCGGATCGATGATCTGCCGCCGGACCACACCTTGCGCTTTCTGTCGCGGGACATCGCGCACTTCGCCGCATTGGGCGCGTTCTTCATCGGCGCGTCGGTCTCTCTGGCGACAGTCTGGATCGAGGCGAACTATGCCCAGACGATGGAGTCGGCCGACTATTACGCATTGCTGATCGGCACGACGCTGCTGTTCGCCCTGGTCGAATTCGGCGTGCTGTTCTGGGTCAGTCTGCGGACGGTTCATATCATCGCCTGCATGACCCAGCACCATCGGGCCAACGACGATCCGCTGCTGCCGGGAGATGACGCGGTGTCCAACCTGCTGGCTCGGGCCGCGCTGGAACTGCCAGACCCCGTGGTCCACTACCTCGGTGTCGATCCGTTGAAGTATGTGTCCAGACCGAAACTGCTGGTGTTCGGCCTGTTGTACAAAGGCAAGGTTCTGCTCAGCACGGTGGCGGCGAAGTTTCTACTGCGTCGGTTGGGCGGTAAGCTGGCGCTACGCTTGGGGTTCGCGTGGGTCTCGGTACCGATTGCCGGCCTCTGGAATGCCCTGGTGATGTACCGGGTCGCGCGCGAAGCGAGACTACGTCTGTTCGGCCACCGCTTGGTGCATTACCTGACCGATGAAATCCTGACCGACGAAGTCCTCGGTCGACTGTCGGCGACCGCCAAAGAAGGCGCTATCCGGGCGATCAGCACGATGATGGCGATGACCCAGAACTACCATCCGAACATGTTGATGCTGTTGGTCCGGTTCAGCGAGACATTGGCCTGCGAGGACCGCAGCGACTATGACGATTGGTCGGTATTCGTGCCGTTGCTGGACCGTGTGACGACCGCGGAACGCTATTTCCTGCTGGATTTGCTGAGCGTCGCGGCTGCCTTCGACGCCCATCTGTCGGTGCTGGAACGGCAGCGGCTGCCCCAGGTCTTCGGCGAGTTCACCGACTGCTACATGGCACGCATCCGGACCCTGAAGAATCTGTTGCTGAGCGGAAGGATCCATGCGGCGAAAGACCTGTGCCGGCTGGATTTCCATCCGGGCTGACTCGGTCTATGCATCACGCCAGCGTCTTCAGCAGGTTCAGCAGAATCGCCTTGAGTGGAATCTCGATCGCGATCACCCCCAGCATCGGGATCGCGATGGGCACCGCCAGAACCAGAAGCGCGGCTTTGCCCAGCGGAACCACACGCATCTTCTTGACCGCATCATACATCGATGCCGTATCGGCAACCGGCCCGAGCTCGGGTGCGGACAGCAGTTCGTCGTCTCCGGACAGGGTCTGGTCGATCCAGCGCCGCCTGACCAGACGGCCGTGAGTTCCGACCAGTGCACCGTAATCGAGCAAGGCCTTCTTCTTGGCCTTCGCCAGCAGGCGGATCCAGACCAGGCCGGGTGCCAGAAAGATCAGCAGCAGCGCGAGTGCCAGACTGATCATCCCGGTCCGGAGCGACTCGACGGCGACACCGTGGTACACGACCTCATGCGCCCATTTGGCCGAGGCCACGGCCGAAGCGGCCAGGCCCACCGGGGCGAAAGCTTGCGGAAAGCGTTCGATGAACCCGAGACCACCGGCGCCGTCGGGATGGGTGGGAACGAGTTCGAGGTCGAGCCTGGACAGACGGGTGAACAAGATGGTCAACAGGATCACGCGCCACAGCCAGGCGAGTGCCAGAACCAGATAGATCGGGCGGGCGACATGCAGATACCACCACGCGCCGAAGCCGAGAATGTGACCGAATGTCTCCGAGCCCGCCCAGGCCAGTTCGTGATGATCGGTCGCACCGTTCGGCAGGGTTCCAGCCGCAACCACGAGGCCGACGATCACGACCCATGGATGGACCGCATCACGCAGCCGGGCGACATCGCGAAGGATGCCACGGAAACGGGGAATTTCGACAGGCATCACCAGCCCCGATGTTTCGAAATACGGCAGCACTTGCATCGTCAGACGGTGACTCAGCTCTTCGGCGCCGATGAGCAGCGGGATCGCGATCAGGCAGCGTACGTTCACCGCGAAATGCTGAAGCAGGGACTCGCCGACGTGTTCCGCTGTCCAGTGGCCGGTCAGCGCGGACCAAACCGCGATCGGCAGCCAGGCGAGCGGCGACCAGAACAAGATGCGGCGAACGGTGCCGAGTCCCCCCTCGGGAATCAACCCGATCCTTCATCTGTAGCCGAAACAGCAGGTCGTCGCGGACCAGCGAGAAGGCGGGCCCGTCGCGACCCGCCTGAGCGGTGGACGGTTCGGACATCGGTCAGGCTCCGGGGTCGATTGCAATGTTCCGGACGGTCGATCGCTTTGGCGTCCGGTGGGGATGAGTCATCCCGCCGCCCGGGTGGCGAAGTCCCGGCGGTCCGCCCGTCGTTTACCGGGTCAACGTCGTCGCGAGGTTCCCAGCAGCGATCCCAAGACGCCGCGCATCAGTTCCCGGCCGATGGAATGTGCCATCGAGCGTGCCGCAGTCTTGGCGAATGCCTCGAGCACCGTGTCGGTGCGGCGCCCGGCCGCGCCCGATCGCTTGACGCGCGCCTCGGCCTCATCGGCGGCTGCGGCTTCGGCGCGCTCCTTGAGAATCTCATATGCCGATTCGCGGTCGATGGCCTTTTCGTACGCACCATACAGGATCGAACCCTCGATCGTTTGGGAGCGCTCTGCATCCGAAAGGGGTTGCAGGCGGCTGTGCGGAGGGAAGATCAGTGCCCGTTCGACGATACCGGGCTGCCCTTTGCTGTCCAGGAACGAGACCAGGGCCTCGCCGACCGCGAGTTCGCCGATCGCCGTTTCCACGTCCAGATCGGGATTCGAGCGAAAGGTTTGGGCGGCGGCACGCACGGCCTTCTGGTCCTTTGGCGTGAACGCCCGCAGCGCGTGCTGCATGCGGTTGCCGAGCTGTCCGAGCACGCTGTCCGGCACGTCCAGCGGACTCTGGGTCACGAAGTAGATGCCGACACCTTTGGACCGGATCAACCGGACCACCTGCTCGATCTTGCTCATCAGGGCCGGCGAAGCGTCGTCGAACAGCAGATGGGCCTCGTCGAAAAAGAACACCAGCCGCGGTTTGTCGGGGTCGCCGATCTCCGGAAGCCGTTCGAACAGCTCGGCCAGCAACCACAACAGGAACGTCGAATATAGTTTTGGTGCGTGAATCAGCCGCTCGGAACTCAGGACGTTGATCACGCCGCACCCGTCGGCTGCGGTCTGGATCAGGTCGTCGAGATCCAGGGCGGGCTCTCCGAACAGATTCTCCGCTCCCTGTTCTTCCAGTACCAGCAGCCCGCGCTGGATCGCGCCGATGCTGGCCTTGGACACGTTGCCGTATTCCGTCTTGAATTCGTCGGCGTGGTCGCCGACATACTGCACCAGCGCGCGTAAGTCCTTGAAATCGAGCAGCAGCAGGCCCTGATCATCCGCGACGCGAAATGCCAGACTCAGCAGGCCGCTCTGGGTCTCGTTCAGATTCAACACGCGGGACAACAGTAGCGGCCCCATTTCCGATACCGTGGTGCGCAGCGGATGCCCGCGTTCACCGTAGAGATCCCAGAAGACGACGGGGTAGGCGTCGTAGCCGAAGTCCCCCAGACCGAGTTCCCGAACCCGTGCGTCGATCTTGGCGTTGGCTTCGCCGGAGCGGGCCAGACCCGACAGATCACCTTTGACATCGGCCAGGACCACCGGGACGCCGATGCGGCTGAACGCCTCCGCCAGCACGCGCAGCGTGATGGTCTTGCCGGTGCCGGTGGCACCGGTGATCAAGCCATGGCGGTTGGCCATCGCGGGGAGGATGCCGTAGACATCGCGGCCTTTGGCGAGAGGGAGCAGGGTCGACATGGCGGCAGTTCCTGACTGGTCGATGGATTCTGAGGCTTCCGGTGCGCGTGGGGGGCTCGGGTGCTACTTGATCGCCAGTATTCCACAGAAGTTGTACCAGCGGAAAAACGGCTCGCAGCAGCGGAAACCGTTGCGCAACAGCAACTCGCGATTTTCCGTATCGTGGTAGGGCACCAGCACGTTTTCCAGCGCCTCGCGCTTCTGGGCGATCTCCAGATCGCTGTAGCCGTTGCGGCGCTTGAAGGCGTAGTAGTACTCGATGAATAGCCGGTTGATCGTGGAGTGCGCAGTCAGCACTTTTTCCACCAGGATCAGCGCCCCGCCCTCATTGAGCCCCTGCGCGACGTCGGCGATGACGGCCTCGCGGCGTAGCGGCCGAATGAACTGCAGGGTCAGCATCATCACGACCAGAGAAGCGTTGCGGATCGGCACACCCCGCTCTAGGTCGAGACACAACCACTCGATCGACCGTCCGTCCGGTCGGCCCTCCAGCTTGGTGCGGGCCCGCTGCAGCATGTCCAGCGACGCGTCGACGCCGATCAGCCGGACCGTATTCGGGATGACGGCATGGAGCGTCTGCAGCGTGGTTCCGGTCGAACAGCCAAGGTCATAGACCGCCGTGCCGGGGGCGGCGAAATCGGCAGCCAGTTCGCCGATCATGCGCTGCAACTCGTGATAAAACGGGATCGAACGTTCGAGCATGTCGTCGAACACCTCGGCCGTTCGCGGCCCGAAGTCGAAATCGTCGATGAACGAACGCTCTCTGCGGTACAGGTGGTCGGGGTTCACCGTACGGCGAAGGGTCTCAGGAATCGGCGTGACGTATGCGCTTGTAGGCGTTGATCAGCGCATTGGTCGAGGAATCATGGGACGTCACCGGCTCGTCGTTCTGCAGTTCGGCCAAGATGGTCCTGGCCAGTTGCTTGCCCAGTTCGACGCCCATCTGATCGAACGAATTGATGTTCCAGATCGCGCCCTGGGTGAAGATCTTGTGTTCATAGAACGCGATCAGCGACCCGAGCGTGCCGGGTGTCAGCCTGCGGTACAGGATCGTGTTGGTGGGCCGGTTGCCGGGAAAGGTCTTGGCGGTGGCCAGCTTTTCCTCCCACTCGTCCGAAATGTTCTCTTCGGCGAGTTCGGCCTTGGCTTCGCCGTGGGTCTTGCCGCGCATCAGCGCCTCCGGCTGGGCCAGGAAATTCGCCATCAGGATGTCGTGATGCACGCTGGGAGGCTGATGGCTTTGCGCGCCGCCGATGAAGTCGCAGGGAATCAGCTTCCGGCCCTGATGAATCAGTTGATAGAACGCGTGCTGGCCGTTGGTGCCGGGTTGCCCGAAAATCACCGGCCCGGTGCTGTAAGTGACGGCCTTGCCGTTGGCATCGACGGTCTTGCCGTTGCTTTCCATGTCGCCCTGCTGCAGGTACGCCGGAAGGTGTTCCAGGTACTGGTCGTACGGCAGGATGGCGTAGGTCTGGGCATCGAAGAAATTGTTGTACCAGATGCCCAGCAGGCCCATTAGCACCGGAATGTTCCGGTGGAACGGCGTATCGCGGAAGTGTTCGTCGACTGCATGAGCGCCGGCGAGGAGTTCCTCGAACCGGTCCATGCCGACCGCAAGCGCGATTGGCAAGCCGATTGCGGACCACAGCGAATAGCGGCCGCCGACCCAGTCCCAGAATTCGAACATGTTGGCCGGATCGATGCCGAACTGGGCGACGCGCTGGGCGTTGGCCGATATCGCGACGAAATGCTTGGCGATGGCCGCTTCGTCTTTTGCGCGCTCCAGAAACCACACGCGAGCGGAGCGTGCGTTGGTCATGGTTTCCTGTGTGGTGAAGGTCTTCGACGCCAGGCAGAACAGCGTGGTTTCGGGATTCAGCCCTTTCAGCGCCGCGAGCAGGTCGGCATCGTCCACGTTCGAGACGAAATGGATCTCGGGGCCGCCGTCGGTGTAGGGCGTCAGCGCCTTCACCACCATGCGCGGACCCAGATCGGAACCACCGATTCCGATGTTGACCACGTGGGTGACTGCTTTGCCGGTGTACCCGCGCCACGCGCCGGAGCGCACATCCTCGCTGAACCGGCGCATGTGGGCGAGGACGCGGTTGACATCCGGCATCACATTGACGCCGTCGACGCAAATCGGGCTGTTGCAGCGATTGCGCAGGGCGACATGCAGCACCGCGCGATTTTCGGTGACATTGATTTTTTCGCCATGGAACATGGCCGTGATCTTGCGGGACAGTTCCGCCTGCTCGGCGAGTCGGACCAGTAGGTCCATGGTGCGTTCGGTGATGCGGTTCTTCGAATAGTCAAACAGAAACTCGCCGAACGTGATCGAAAACCGTTTGAACCGATCGGGGTCTGCTGCAAAGAGGTCCCGCATTTGTACGCGGGACATCTCGGAGTGGTGTTCCTTCAACGCATGCCACGCGGGCAAACGGGTGGGTTGGGTCATGAAAGCCTCTCGCTCCGGTTCGGTCCTGATGACGGAATCCTACTACAGTGGGCTGACAAGTTGAATTGAGCGTGGGATGTTGCGGCGGAAATGCCGGTAATCGGGAACGATCGTTGCTTTCGGGTTATAATTCAGGCCTCAAAGTCAATGGTGCGGTACGTTTATGAGCAGCGAGCAAAAGCCTTGGGGGGGGCGATTCAGCGAACCAACGGATGCCTTCGTCGAGGCGTTCACCGCCTCGATCGGGTTCGATCGACGTCTGGCCAAGGCGGATATTCAGGGATCGATCGCGCACGCCACGATGCTGTGTCAGATCGGTGTGCTGACGGACAAGGAACTGGCCGCGATCGTCGGCGGACTGGAAAGCATCGCGCTGGACATCGAACGGGGCGATTTCTTTTGGTCGGTCGAACTCGAAGACGTGCACATGAACATCGAGGCGAGGCTGGTCGACCGGATCGGTGATGTCGGCAAGAAGCTGCATACCGGACGATCTCGCAATGACCAGGTGGCCACTGACGTCCGGTTGTATCTGCGAGACGAACTGGACCAGATCATGTCCGAACTGACGCGCCTGCAGACCGCGTTGGTGGATCTGGCGGAAGCCGAAGCGGCCACCGTGATGCCGGGATTCACCCACTTGCAGGTGGGGCAGCCGGTGACCTTCGGCCACCATCTGCTGGCCTGGTACGAAATGTTGGCGCGCGATCGCGGCAGGCTGTCGGATTGTCGCGATCGCGTCAACGTCATGCCGCTCGGTGCGGCCGCGCTGGCGGGGTCCAGTTTCCCGCTCGATCGGGATTGCACGGCCCGCCTTCTCGGCTTCGGCCGGCCCGCCGCCAATTCACTCGACGCCGTCAGCGATCGGGATTTCGCGATCGAGTTCACCGCGTGCGCCAGTATCCTGATGATGCATTTGAGCCGTTTTGCCGAGGAACTCGTGCTTTGGACTTCGCCCCAATTCTCGTTCGTGGAGTTGCCGGACAAGTTCTGCACCGGCTCGTCGATCATGCCGCAGAAGAAGAACCCGGATGTGCCGGAACTGGTCCGCGGCAAGTCGGGGCGTGTATTCGGTCATCTGTTCAGCCTGCTGACACTGATGAAGGGCCAGCCGCTGGCTTACAACAAGGACAATCAGGAGGATAAGGAACCGCTGTTCGACAGCGTCGACACCGTCAAGAACTGTGTCCACGCGTTCGCCGACATGATGCCCCATGTCAAGGCAAACCGGCGGGAGATGTACGCGGCAGCCAGCAAGGGTTTTGCCACGGCGACCGACCTGGCGGACTATCTCGTCCGTAAGGGCTTGCCGTTTCGGGATGCGCATGAGGTGGTCGGCAAGGCGGTGCGTCACGCGATCGAGACCCGGCACGACCTGGCCGACCTGCCGTTGTCCGATCTGCAGGCCTGGTCGCCGCTGATCGAAAACGACGTGTTCGCCGCGTTGACGCTGGAAGGATCGGTGGCAGCGCGCAATCATTTCGGCGGGACCGCGCCGGAGCGGGTGCTCCAGGCAGTCGCCGCGGCGCGCCAGCAGCTTGCGGAGGTAAAGCTGGCGTGATTACCGACGAGCGCGTGACCACGCTGATCGATCTGATGCGTCACGGTGAGCCGGTCGGTGGCAGCCGCTACCGAGGTCAGAAGGACGATGCCCTGAGTGAGGCCGGCTGGTCGCAGATGCGAGCGGCCATCGGCCGACAGTGTCCATGGGACGTGATCGTGACTTCGCCGCTGCGGCGTTGCAGTGCGTTTGCCGAAGAACTCGGGGCCAAGGCGGGCATCCCGGTCGAAGTCGAACCTCGTCTGAAGGAACTCGGTTTCGGTGTATGGCAGGGCAAGACCGGCGAGGAGCTTCGCACGCTCTACGATCCCGGGGTCCTGCAGCGTTTCTACCGCGATCCGATGAACAATCGGCCGGACGGTTCGGAGGGGCTGGGTGATTTCAAGGAGCGGGTTGTCGCTGCCTGGCGGGAAACGCTGGAACGGCATGCGGGTAAACACATTCTGATGATTTGCCATGCCGGCATCGTGCGGCTGGTGATTGCTCATATCCTCGACATTCCGTTGCCGAACCTGTTCCGGATCAAAGTCGGCCACGCGCAGATCACGCGGATCGAGTGCCTGGAGCAGGGAGACGAGTTTCTTGGGCAGCTCGTGTTCCACGGCGGAACGCTCTGAGCGCTCCCCGCCGGCATTTCGGGGGAGTTCGATCGCCGCTTCCGGTGCAGGGGGTGTGAGCTGATAATGCGGAGTGCGTGAGGCGATGGCGGCTTGTTCGGCAGGGAGCGGATCGCGGCCGTGGCACCGGCACATCGCGGCGTCGCTGCTATGGGTCGTGGTCCGGTGCGATCGTCGAAACCAGCACTTTGTCGACGCGGTTGCGGTCCATGTCGACCACTTCGAAGCGGAAGCCCTGATACTCGAAGGCATCGGTGACTTTGGGGACGTTACCGAGACGCAGCATCACGAACCCACCGACGGTATGAAAGTTGCCGGTCTGTTCTTCCGGCAAGCTGGCGAGACCGAACAGTTCCTTCAATCGCTCGCTGTCCAGCATGCCGTCCACCAACCAGGTGCCATCCTCGCGCCGAACCGCTTGGGGTTCCTCTTCGCCCGTTTCCGAGGGGATGTCGCCGACAATCGCTTCCAGGATGTCACTGAGTGAAACCAGGCCATCCAGTTCGCCGTACTCGTCCACTACCAGGGCGGTGTGCAGATGCGATCGCTTGAACTGTTCGAGGACCTGCATCAGCGACAGCGAATTCGGCACGAACAGCGCGGGCGTGTTGAGTTGCATCAGATCGGCCTTGTCACCGACCAGCATGCGGTTCAGCAGATCCTTGGTCTTGACGAAGCCGATGATGTTGTCGAGCCCGTCCCGGCATAGCGGGATGATCCAATGGGGGTGGTCGATGATGGTCTGGCGATTGCGCTCGAACGGCTTCTGGACATCCAGGTAGACGATGTCCTTGCGCGGAGTCATGATCGCACCGACCTTGCGGTCATCCAGCCGCAGAATGTTCTCGACCAGTTGCTGCTCGGTCCGTTCGAAAATGCCCTCCATCGTGGCCTGTTCGAGCAGCAATTTGATCTCCTCTTCGGTCACCGTCGGCTCGTCGGTGCGCCGAACTCCCAGCGTCCTGAGGATCAGGTCCGTGGACACGCTCAATAGTTTGACCAGCGGCAGCGCGAGCAGCGAGATCATGTGCATCGGCCGCGAAAAGAATGCCGCGATTTGTTCCGGGCGCAGCAGCGCGAGACGCTTCGGCACCAGTTCGCCGATGATCAGTGACACATAGGTGATCGCGGTCACCATCACCGTCATCGCGATTTCATGCGCGTAAGGGGACAGTTCCGGCACTTCGGCGAACCGGGTCTGCAACTGCTCGACGACCGCGCGCTCTCCCAACGCGCCGCTGAGGATGCCGATCGAGGTGATTCCGACCTGTACCGTGGACAGGAACCGCGTCGGCTGTTCGGCGAGTTCCAGGGCCTTGGCGGCACCGCGGCTGCCCTTGTCGGCGCTTTGCCGGAGGCGCATTTTTCGCGCCGATACGATGGCGATTTCCGCCATCGCGAATAAGCCGTTCATCACGATCAGGAACAGGATCAGACCGACGTCAAACCACATGGGTTCGCGCGATCCGGCAATGCCGCAGAGTCGTGAACGCCGTACCGCTCCACGCGGCGAGCATCGAATGGGAGAAATGCGGGGTCGCCCGGACTCCCCGGCCGGAAACGGTGCGGCGGATTGGCTGTGGCGGACTGGCGATACGAAGCGAAGGCGGCGGATGGTCCAGCGGAGCGGCCCTGTGATAGTGGACGAAGACGCAATTATAAGGCAGGAGCGGAGGATCCGCCCAGATTGCTGACTCGCGGTGCCGCCGCTTGCCGGTCGCGCTAGCCCATGTTGTGGCTGCGCTTGTGCGAGGGGGAGCTTTGTTATACCCTGCGACGCGGTTTCTCGAGGGGGAATCCCGGTTGCGGCAACAGGTCCGCTGGGTCGGCGCAGACCGATCGGGTCGCGTTCGGCAGGCTACCGGGATCGAGACTGCAGTCACCAGCGAACTCAGGCACAAGCCCGCTACAACGGGACGATGTCGGCACCCGGCTTCCGACAGGTTCGGTTTGCCATGAATGCGCTGCGCAGGCCGAAGCGGGAGGGTGGCGATACATCCGGAGCCGGAGTTTGTCGTTCCCATCGCAGTGCGGAGCGCAGGATGCGCAGCGTTGATCCGGCCCTCCCGTCTTCGTGGCCACGGGCGAGCCCTTCGCGTCACCCTTGCGGGTTTCAGGAGCAGACCGCGACGGGAGGGGATGCCCCGTGCCGTTGCAGAACGCCCTTCACGTGTCCCTCCTCCACTCCGGGGGCAGCGAGAGAGAAAATCAGTTGCTTGGCTTGGATTCCGGTGCCGCGGCCGGAACCGCCGGCAGGAGAGGACAACTGGATTGGGCCGTGAGCGCGACGAGCGGGTCTGGTTGGAGAGCTGTCACACGAATTAAGTCGCGGTCCGGATGTTCCTGCGTGATCCGGATCGGTAGCAACCAAATTCAGGAGTAACAATGGCAATGTCTTTCGTCGCCTGCGCAGAGGAGGGGCTGCAGATCGTGCTGGGCGACCGGCGTACCAGGAAGATGACCGGGTGGGGGCTGGTACAGTTCGTGGTGATCGGCTTCGCGGTCGATTGGGCGACGGCGTTTGCATTCTTTGCGGCGTTGGCCGCATTGATCTACGGCATCCTGTCGATCCAGTGGATCAAGTCGCAGCCGCCCGGTAATGCGCAGATGCTCGAGGTGGCCGCCGCGATCCAGCAAGGGGCCGAGGCCTACTTGAACCGGCAGTACCGAACCATCGCCATGGTGGGCGGGATCCTGTTCTTCGTGATCGGATTCGGGCTGGGTTGGCCCGTCGCCTTCGGTTTTGCGCTGGGCGCCGGATTGTCCGGGGCGGCCGGGTACATCGGTATGGATATCTCGGTTCGCGCCAACTGCCGGACCGCGCAGGCTGCAGGCCGCAACATGAATGCCGCGTTCACAGTGGCGTTTCGGGGCGGCGCGATCACCGGGCTGCTGGTTGTCGGGCTCGGACTGTTGGGGGTCTCCGGCTACTACACGGTGCTTACCGCGATGGGTGCCGACGATCCGCTGCATGCACTGGTCGGTCTGGCATTCGGCGGTTCGCTGATCTCGATTTTCGCGCGACTCGGCGGCGGCATTTTCACCAAGGGTGCCGACGTCGGAGCCGATCTGGTCGGCAAGGTCGAAGCGGGCATTCCCGAGGATGATCCGCGCAATCCGGCGGTGATCGCGGACAACGTGGGCGACAACGTAGGCGACTGCGCCGGGATGGCTGCGGACCTGTTCGAAACCTATGCGGTGACCTTGGTGGCCACGATGTTGCTGGGCGCTCTGCTCAGCGGCGGGTCTTCTGCAGCAACCGTTTATCCGTTGGTGCTGGGCGGCATCTCGATCTTCGCATCCATCATCGGTACCTTTTTCGTCGGGATCGCTCCCGGCAAGAAGATCATGAGCGGCCTGTACCGAGGGGTCATCGTTTCCGGAGCCCTTTCGGCGTTGGCCTTCCTGCCGGTCACGCTGTTCACGTTCGGTTTCAGCACGACGCTGGGAAGTACCGAAGTCTCGGCATTCGGCATCTACGGTTCCGCGCTGATCGGGCTGTTGCTGACTGGCTTGATGGTGGCGATCACCGAGTATTACACCGCGACCGAGTCCTCACCGGTCAGGCACATCGCCTCGGCATCGACCACCGGACATGCGACCAACATCATCGCCGGGCTCGGTGTGTCGATGAAGTCCACCGCGCTGCCGGTACTCTGCGTCTGCGCCAGTATCTGGGCTGCGCACTGGCTCGGCGGGCTGTATGGGATCGCGATCGCCGCGACGGCGATGCTGTCGATGACCGGCATGATCGTGTCCATGGACGCCTACGGTCCGATTACCGACAACGCCGGCGGCATCGCCGAGATGGCAAAACTGCCGGAATCAGTACGGGCCATCACGGACCCGCTGGATGCCGTTGGCAACACCACCAAAGCCGTGACCAAGGGTTACGCGATCGGTTCCGCCGGACTGGCCGCCCTGGTGCTGTTTGCCGATTACACCCACGCGCTCGGCGGTAATGTTTCGTTCGATCTGTCCAACTACAAGGTCATCATCGGTCTGTTCATCGGCGGCCTGGTGCCGTATCTGTTTGGGGCCATGGCGATGGAAGCTGTCGGTCGTGCGGCCGGCGGCATCGTCACCGAAGTGCGGCGTCAATTTCGGGAGATTCCGGGAATCATGGATTTCAAAGCCAAACCGGACTACTCGAAGGCGGTCGACCTGTTGACCAAAGCGGCCATCAAGGAAATGGTTTGGCCGTCGTTGCTGCCGGTCGTCGTCCCGTTGCTCGTCGGTCTGATACTGGGCAAGGAAGCGCTGGGTGGGCTGTTGATCGGATCGATCATCACCGGGCTGTTCGTGGCGATCTCGATGACCACCGGCGGCGGCGCCTGGGACAACGCGAAGAAATACATCGAAGACGGTAATTTCGGCGGCAAGGGTTCCGAGGCCCACAAGGCGGCGGTGACCGGGGATACCGTAGGCGATCCCTACAAGGACACCGCAGGACCCGCGGTGAATCCGATGATCAAGATCATCAATATCGTCGCGCTGCTGATCGTCCCGCTGTTGTCTTGAGCGATCGCTTCTGTCCGCTGTCCCCATCGCGCTTCGCGCTGGGGACTTCGTTGCCGGGTGTCCCCGATTCGCCGCGGCTCGGTGCCAACGAGCGAAACCGCATGGCGATGCCCGATGTCTGTTCACCGTGATTCCCGATTCTATGTCCGACTGCGCACCATGACCGCCAATCCACTGCTCGAAGACTACTCGCTGCCGCCGTTCTCCCGGATTCACCCCTCCCATGTGATTCCCGCGATCGATGCCGTGCTGGCCGGGAACCGTGCGGCTCTTTCAGAAATCGCCGGGCAGCACGGAGAACCCACCTGGGATCGCCTGGTGCAGCGGGTCGAGGATCTGGAAGATCGGTTGAGCAAGGCATGGTCGCCGGTCGGTCATCTGAACGCGGTGGTCAACAGTGAAGAGTTGCGTGGCGCCTACAATAGCTGCTTGCCGCGGCTCAGCGAATACTGGACCGAGATCGGTCAGAACGAGACGCTGTTCCATGCATACCGTAGCCTGGCGCAAAGCGCACAGGCGGCGCACTTCGACCACGCCCAGCGCAAGATCCTGGACGATGCGCTACGCGATTTCCGATTGTCGGGCGTGGACCTGCCGCCGGCCAGCAAGTCCCGATTCAAGACCATCGCGCAGGAACTGTCGCAACTGCAGAGTCGCTTTCAGGATAACGTGCTGGATGCGACACAAGCCTGGGACAAAGCGATCGAAGATCCGGCGTTGCTGGCCGGGATTCCCGAGTCCGCTTGCGCAGTGGCGAAACAGACCGCGGAGCGGCAGGGGCGTGCCGGTTGGGTGTTCAATCTCGAATTTCCGTCCTACATCGCCGTGATGACCTACGCCGACGACCGCGAGCTGCGAAAGGAGTTCTACACGGCGTTCAGTACGCGGGCATCGGACCAGGGACCGCTTGCGGGTCGTTGGGACAACTCGGAATTGATGGAGAGGATACTTGCCCTGCGGCACGAACAGGCCCGGCTTCTCGGTTTCGCGCACTATGCGGAATTGTCGCTGGCGGCCAAGATGGCAGAGTCCGCAGAACAGGTCATTCGCTTCCTGACTGAACTGGCGGAGCGCTCGCTACCGGTCGCACGTCGCGATCTGGCGGAACTGGAGAACTTTGCTCGGACACAGCATGGGGTGGAGGAACTCGAGGTCTGGGATCTGGCGTATTACTCGGAGAAGTTGCGACAGTACCGCTATGCCTTTTCGGAGGAGGACGTCAGAGCCTATTTCCCGGCGGCGCGCGTCGTCCAGGGCCTGTTTTCGGTGGTCGAGCGTCTTTACGGGCTGAAGATTCGGGAACGGCAGGGGGTCGATGTGTGGCACCCGGAGGTACGCTTTTTCGATATTTTCGATCGCGGCGATCGGCTTCGCGGTTCGTTCTATCTCGATCTGTACGCCAGGCCGAACAAGCGCGGCGGAGCCTGGATGGATGCCTGCATGACGCGCCGCCGGTGCGGCGGCCGGGTGCAGATTCCGGTGGCTTACCTGGTCTGCAATTTCACGCCGCCTGCGGGCAACACCCCGGCCCTGTTGCGCCATCAGGAAGTGGTGACGTTGTTTCATGAATTCGGTCACGGTCTGCACCATCTGCTGACGCAAGTGGATTATCGCAGTGTGTCCGGCATCCATGGGGTGGAGTGGGACGCGATCGAGCTGCCGAGCCAGTTCATGGAAAATTTTTGTTGGGACCGGGAGGCGCTCGGGCTGCTGTCCGGGCATTACCGGAGCGGCGAGGAACTACCGGAGGATCTGTTCGCCAAGATGACGGCCGCGAAGAACTTCCAGTCCGGCATGCAGATGGTGCGCCAGATCGAATTGGCGCTGTTCGATTTCCGAATGCACGCCGAGTACGATGTCGCGCGCGGCGGACAGATCCAAGAGATGTTGGATCAGGTGCGACAGCAGGTCGCGGTGGTCGTTCCACCCCGTTTCAATCGGTTCCAGCACAGCTTTTCCCATGTTTTCGCCGGTGGATATGCCGCCGGCTATTACAGCTACAAATGGGCCGAGGTGCTCTCCAGCGACGCCTTCTCCCGCTTTGAGGAAGAAGGGGTCTTCAATCCCGACACCGGTGCCGCATTCCTGAGAGATATCCTGGAGCAGGGCGGCAGCCGCAAGGCCATGGAGTTGTTCGTTGCCTTTCGGGGACGTGAGCCGACCATCGATGCCTTGCTGCGCCACACCGGGATCCTCCGGGCGGCTTGAGCTTCAGCGCTGGCCGTAGACGACGATGGTCTTGCCTTTGGCTTCGATGCGCTTCTCGGCTTCCAGGTACTTCAGAACGCGCCCGGCCATTTCGCGGGAGCAGCCGACCATGCGTCCGATCTCCTGGCGGGTGATACGGATCTGCATGCCGTCCGGATGAGTCAGCGCATCCGGCTGTTCGCAGAGTTCGGTCAGGATGTAGGAGATGCGATCCGCGACATCCAGCACTGCGAGGTTGGCCGCTTTGCGGTGGCTTTGCAGCAGCCGTCCGGCCAGGTGTCGTCCCAACATCATGAAGATGTCGCAAGACTGGACGGAGAGTTCGGTATTCAACAACTGCAACAGCCGCTTGTAATTGATGGAAGCGAGCACGCTCGCCTCGCGGGTCCGTGCGGTCACCTCATACGGTCTCTCGCCGAGAAAAAAGCCGGCTTCTCCAAGGAATTCACCGCGGCAGACATAGGTCAGGACGACGTCCTGATCGCTCTTGCCGTGGCGCGTGCTCTCCTTTTTCAGACTCTTTTCCGGCATGATGATGGCCACCGACCCCTCGACCACGTAATGCAGCGTGTCGCAGACATCGCCGGGCCGGAATATGCAGGCTTTGGAAGCAAAGCGGCGGCGGTGACAGTACTTCAGCAGGCTATCCAGCGCCAAACGTTCTGTTTCGCTGAGCATCGACGGGTCCCTCTCAAATCTGGGTTCGGTGAACGAACCTAAGTGTAGCAGTAGTCCCTCCGGAGTCCCGGCGGGGTCAATTTATGATATCCTAACGCGCTATTTTTCCCGGGTCGAATGAGCCATGAAAGCGCGCGTGAAGTGGATAGAGAACAGTCTCTTCGTCGGACAGTCGGGGAGCGGCCACTGCGTGGTCATGGACGGGCCGCCGGAGAGCGGCGGGCAAGATCTCGGGATCCGTCCGATGGAAATGCTGCTGGTCGGAATGGGGGGGTGCACGGCGTTCGATGTCGTCCACATCCTTCGCAAAGGGCGCCAACCGGTGGAACGGTGCGAGGTGGTTTTGGACGCCGAACGCGCCGAGAGCGATCCGAAGGTGTTTACCCGGATCCACGCCCATTTCGTGGTCAGCGGAGCCGGCCTGAGCGAGGCGGCGGTTCGACGGGCGATCGAGCTTTCGGCACAGAAGTACTGCTCGGCGGCCATCATGCTCGGCAAGACCGCGGCGATCACCCATGATTTTGAAATCCTTTCCGAAGGATAGCTGACTGGCGGTCCGGCGTTGAATTTGCCTTTTACAGCGGACGCGGTGCCCTCGCGGTTTCGCTCTAGAACCCTTTCACCAACTGATTGCTCCTTGCTGACGACAGGGTTGGGGTGAAATCCATGGATAAGCTGCAATTACACGGTTTCAATAATCTCACCAAGTCGTTGAGCTTCAACATCTATGACATTTGTTACGCCAAGAGCGAACAGCAGCAGCGTAGATATATCGAGTATATCGACGAAGCCTACAGCGCCGAACGATTGACGCAGATCCTGACCGACGTTAACGCGATCATCGGCGCGGAAATCCTCAACATCGCCCGTCAGGATTATGAACCGCAAGGCGCCAGCGTCACGATGCTGATCTCCGAAGGGCACGTGCCGCATACGGTGACGAACATCGAGGCGCCTGGCCCGGTACCGGAATCGGTGGTGGCTCATCTGAACAAGAGCCATATCACCGTGCACACCTATCCGGAAAGTCACCCCTACGGCGGTATCAGCACGTTCCGGGCGGACATCGATGTATCCACTTGCGGTCGCATTTCACCGCTGAAAGCACTGAATTATCTGATTCACGGCTTTCAGTCCGACATCGTGATCATGGATTATCGAGTGCGCGGATTCACTCGCGACATCGCCGGTCAGAAGCATTATATCGATCACGAGATCACGTCGATTCAGAACTACATCTCCGACATTATGGCGGAGCGCTATCAAATGATCGATGTGAATGTCTACCAGGAGAACATCTTTCACACCAAGATGATCCTGAAGGATTTCGTGCTCGATAATTATTTGTTCGAGACGGACAAGGACGCGCTGTTGCCGGAGGAACGAATCGCCATCCAGAAGCAGTTGAAACAGGAAATGGCGGAGATTTTCTACGGCCGGAACTACAAGCTCCGCCGCTGATACGGACCAAGCGGTCAATGCGTCGGCGGCGGGATCCGCGAACGGGACCGCCGCCACGAACATGCGATCGGCACGATGCCGCAGCTTCAGGGATCGAGTCCCCGATTGCGGCGGCGCTAGTGCCGGAAGTGGCGCATGCCGGTGAAAACCATCGCTAAACCGTGTTCGTCGGCGGCGGCGATGACTTCCTCGTCGCGTACCGAGCCGCCCGGTTGGATGACTGCGGTGACGCCGGCGTCGGCGGCGGCATCGATGCCATCGCGAAACGGAAAGAAGGCATCGGATGCGAGGACCGAACCGCCGATCGAGAGTCCTTCATCCGCCGCCTTGATCGCGGCGATCCGCGCCGAATAGACCCGGCTCATCTGTCCGGCACCGATTCCGATCGTCTGTCGTTCGCGGCAGTACACGATGGCGTTGGATTTGACGAACTTGACCACCTTCCAGGCAAATGCCAGGTCCTGAAGTTCCTGTGCGTTCGGTTGCCGTCGCGTGACGATGCGGGTGCCATCGCGGGGTAGGCGGGCGATGTCCCGATCTTGCACCAGAAGTCCCCCGCTCACACGCCGATAGTCCAGTTCGGGCAGCGGATCGGCTCTCAAGGCTCCGCAGTCCAGAACACGAATGTTCGGTTTGGACGCCAGCGCCGCGAGCGCTTCGTCATCGATGCCCGGCGCCACGATCACCTCGACGAACTGGCGCGCCAGAATGGCGCCGGCCGTAGCGGCGTCCAGCGGCCGGTTGAATGCGATGATTCCTCCGAATGCGGATGTCGGGTCGGTGGCGTAGGCGCGGAGATAGGCGTCGGAAATCGTGCTGCCGAGGGCGACCCCGCAAGGATTGGCGTGCTTGACGATGACACAGGCCGGGCCTTCGTCGAACGAATTGACGCATTCCAAAGCGGCATCGGCATCGGCGATGTTGTTGAACGAAAGTTCCTTGCCCTGTCGCTGGCGTGCCGCGGACACGCTGCCGGCGACGGGAGCCGGTTCGACATAGAATGCGGCTCTCTGGTGTGGATTTTCACCATACCGCATCACCTGCTGCTGTCGGAAGCGAAGCAGCAAGCGTGATGGCAGCGACTGGCCACCCGGTATTCGAGCGCTCAGATAATCGGCGACGGCGCCGTCGTACCAGGACGTGTGGCGGAAGGTTTTCGCAGCGAGTGAAAACCGCGTCGCTTCGGACAACATGCGCTGATTGCCGCGGAGTTCATCCAGGACACTGCCGTAGTCGCCGGGATCGACGACGACGCCGACCGAAGCGTGGTTCTTGGCCGCTGCGCGCAGCAGCGCCGGTCCTCCGATGTCGATGTTTTCGATGGCGGTCGGAAGGTCGCAGTCGGGTCGCGCAATCGTTTCCTCGAACGGATACAGGTTGACGACGACCAGATCGATGGGCGGGATCGCGTGTTGGACCATCACTGCGTCATCGATTCCACGCCTGCCCAGGATTCCTCCGTGGATACGCGGGTGGAGAGTCTTCAGGCGGCCGTCCATCATCTCCGGAAAACCGGTGTAGTCGGATACCTCGATGGCCGCCAGACCGTGCTGCGCGAGCAGACGGGCGGTGCCTCCGGAAGAAATCAGCTCGATACCGAGATCGTGCAGCGCACGACAAAAATCGACGATGCCGCTCTTGTCCGAAACGCTGACGAGAGCACGCTTGACTGGATTCATTTGAGGAAGTTTTTGCTGAGTGATTTGGGGGAATGCGTGCGACCCGCGTGGCCGGGACTCCGACTCGGCCGGCCGGCCATCAGTCCCGGGTCTGGAGATGAGTCACACACGGCGGTCTCATTCGATGCCGTACTGCACCATCTTCTTGCGCAGGGTGCTCCGGCTCAATCCCAGAATCTGTGCCGCCTGGCTCTGATTGTGGCCGCACTGGCCCAGTACCGTTTCGATCAACGGGCGTTCCATCTCGTGAAGCACCATGGCGTAGAGATTGTTTGCTTTGTGTCCGTCCAGTTGCCGAAAGTAGCGCTCTACGGCCGATCGGACATGCTCGCTCAGCGGCCCATCACACCGGTCCGGGGGCAGGTTGCATCCATGGGCTGGCGCCGGGGTCGTTTCGGACGTCATTCGTTGACTACCTTCCTCGATTCAAAACAAGTCCGCGAGTAATCCCAGCTGTCGCTGGGCATCCGTTTGCGCATGGAACTCCTTAAGCCGCTCGACCGGTGGCGAATCCAAGCGATTCCGCAGATACCATCCGACGTGCTTTCGGGCAATGCGGACACCGAGGAACTCGCCATAAAAGCCGTATAGCTCCAACAGGTGATCCCGGATCATGCCCAGCAATTCGGGTCTCGTCGGAGCGGACGGCTCGACCGCACCAGTCAGGAAAGTGTCGATTTCCCGGAACAGCCATGGGCGCCCCAATGCGGCTCGCCCGATCATCAGGGCATCGGCTGCAGTGAACTCGAGAACGGCTCTGGCTTTGGCAGGAGAATCGATATCGCCGTTGGCGATGACGGGTATCCGTACAGCCTCTTTGACGTGCCTGATTGTAAGGTATTCCACGGGTGCGGAAAAGCCGCAGGCCCGGGTGCGGCCATGTATCGAAACGGCGCTGATGCCAGCCTGCTCCGCGATTTTGGCCACCGTCACCGCATTCTTTTGATCCGGCGCCCAGCCGGTGCGGATCTTCAGCGTGACCGGGACATCGACTGCGGCCACGACGGCATCGAGAATTCGGCCTACCCGCGGTTCGTCGCGCAGCAACGCCGAGCCCGCTGCCTGCTTGCAGACCTTTTTCGCCGGACAGCCCATGTTGATGTCGATGATTTGAGCCCCCCGTTGCACATTCAAGCGGGCAGCGTCTGCCATGTACGCCGGCTCCGTCCCGACAATCTGCGCGGAGCGGGGTTCCGGTTCGCCGTGGTAATCGCTTTTCAGCAGGGTCTGTCGGTGGTGTTGCAACGCCGGGTTACTGGAAGACATCTCAGCGACCGCCAGCGACGCGCCGAAGCGGCGACAGAGCTTGCGGTACGGCAGGTCGGTGATTCCGGCCATGGGGGCGAGAATCAGTCGATTGCTGAGTCGATACGGGCCGATCTGCATCAAGGAGGTCCGTCGGCAGGGGAGAGAAGTCTATCGAAAAGCCGCTGCAACGCATAGCGCCGGCTTTGGCGGCCGTCCGCGACCCCGCTTAAATGTAACCGGCGGCGATCACCGCGACCACTTCGAGCGCGCGGCCGTCGTGGTCGCGGCGCGTCACGCGGCTCCGAATCCGGGTGGGCAACAGGGTGCCATCGGGCTTGAGGAGACGGCATTCGGTCTCGTAAACGCGATCATCGGCCGCGGCGCGAGCCGTCTGCAGGTGTTCTGGTAATCGGACTCGATCATCGGGATCCAGCATCGCGATCCAGTCCGAGAAGCCCGCGGGGCTCCATTTATCGGGATGACCCAAGAGTGCTGCCGCGTTCGGACTGCAGCGAAAACGGTCGCTAACCGCATCATAGGTCCAGGCAAATACTGCCGTTGCTTCCATTACACCGTCGAGTTCAGGGTGCAAGGCCGGATTTGGTCCCGAACCACGTTCCTCTGCGGCCATTCCTTCATCGAAAATCGCGATACCGATCTTCTCCATCAGCGTGTCCTGACTGAGCATGCCAATCAGCCGCTGCGCATGACCGACCACCGCGATGTGTCGGATTCTGAGCTTCGCCATCCGGGCCGACGCCTCCCTCACCGTGGATTCAGGCGCAACCCAATGCACGGGGGTGCTCATCACTTCGTGCAGTTGAACGTCCTCCGGAGCCACTTCAGCAGCTAGTAACAGCGGAATGTCGCGTTCCGTCAGGATGCCGAGCGGTTTCTCGTCTTTCATGACCAGTACGTAGTCCCACGGTTCGCGGACCATGTGTTCCAGCGCCTCGGCCAGCGTGGCATCCGGCGGCAGGGTCGGGGTCACCGGATCCAGACACGCGGTCAGTTCGTCCATCTCGCGAAAACCGTCCGTGCCGAGGTGAACCCGGAAGTCTGTCGCCGTGGCCACGCCGGCCAGCGCCCCATCATGACCGACGGCAACCAGATGGCGGATGCCGTGTCGCCGCAGTAGCGCATAAGCGGAACGGAAGTCCAGATGCAGCGGTGCGGTCACCACCGGTAGTCGCACTACGTCCCCGACCAGCGCTCCGGGAGCCGGACGATGGTGTAGCAGTCGGACCAGGTCGCGCTCGGTGATGATGCCGCATGGCGCGGCGCCGTCCATCACCACGAGGCAGGACACTCGCGTCTCGCCCATGCGCCGGGCCGCTGCAGCAAGCGGACAGTCGCCGGTGACGCCGAGAACGCGACGGGTCGCGATGTCGGAGAGCAGCAGCGAATCGAGAGTTTTCATCCGGGTACTCCGATGGAGAAGTCACAGTTCAATTCGGGCGGGCGCGGTGGAACCGCCAGAGGGTTCTGCCGTGGGATGGCCGCATTCTGCATGCACCGGCTGCCCTGTCGTGGCGGCGATTTCGACCACCCTCGCGGCGGTTCATTGCCGCAGTAGCCGTACGGCACCGCGCACCACGTCGAGCACATCGAAGATTCTGGCAACATAAGCGTCACGCAGTCTGAAATCTGTGTCGCTGCCCGTCAACTGACCCTCCAGTGCCGACAACAGCCGGTGCAGTCGGCGTTCATGGAGCCCCATCGCCTGCTGGACCGGGTCGCTGACGATCCCGGTGAAGGCGGTGAGTACCCCCAAAACGGCCATGCTCGCGCCAATGCTTCCAGCGATCAGTCCAGCCGACGCACTGGCGGGAAACAGTCCGTAGTACAGCGCGCCGAGCGTCGGCCCGAGCGCGAAATGCGCGATCGCCAACTGCTGCGCCAATGCGGCGGCTGCGGCACCGCCGACCGCCCAGGCGCCCGGTGTGAATTGCTGAAAAGCTGCTGCGCCGGCGGCAAGACTCAACAGCGAGGTCGTCAATTCGGCGGCGGCCGTGCGGCTGGTCGTGTAGGTGCCGAGAAACCGCTCCAGTTTGTCGCGCATGCCGGCCGAGCCCGCCAGCCGATGCAGCGCGCTGAGTTCCGGAAGCAACCGCTCCGCGATCGCTTCATGCGCCAAAACCGTTTCCAACAGCGCGTCACGGTCGCTGCGTCGATCCTTGTGCACCAGCGGCAACTCCAGCAGTTCGGTATAGACGAGCCATTCCACCTCCTGCGCGACGCGGGTCTGGAAGCCGGACGGAAGGCGTTGCGCCCAGTCGGCCGCACGCCGCCAACCCAGCCGCCGCGCGCATTTTGTGGCTCCTCGCGAAAGCAGATAAGGCAAGGCCCACAACACGTTGGCCGGTGCGCGCCACAGGTCGTGCCCCCAGGCCTTGCGGTGGATGCGCCAGGCGCCACGCGAAGAAAAATGGCGGGCACAGAACGGTGCGACCCGCTCTCGGCGCGAGGCGACATATCGGCGCGCCGACTCCTCGACGATCTCCTGAAGCGAGGGGGAACTACGGGTCCGCTCGAGCCGCCGGCCGCACATCGGGTCTCAAGGCAGCAGCGAAGGCAGGATGTAAGTGGGCCGCACGCCGTCAGCCCGCGAAACGGCATCGGCCGCCGAAACCCCGCCCAGCAGTAAAGCGCTGTGGATCCCGAACTGCTGTGCCCCGGCGATATCGGTGGCCAGCTGATCGCCGATCATCACCATGTCCCGGGTGCCGCAACGGTCTGCCGCCTGCTCGAACAGCGCGGGTTGAGGCTTGCCGAGTGGTACGAAGCGCAGATCGTCGCGTCGCGGGTACCGTAGCCGAAGCGCCGTTTCGAGAATCAATGCGACGCTTCCGGACGTGATGCCGAATCCGCTCGGGGAAGGGTAGATCAGATCGGGATTGGGCAGCAGCAAATGCAACGGACCCCCGTCATCGAGCCGGCGGATCATACTGCTGAGAGCGGCGTCCACGGCTTCCAGGAACGGAAAGCCGGTCTGGTCCGCCACGATCAGGATTTCGAACGGCGCGTCCGGCGCGACGACCCGACCGCCAGCCAGTTCCACATAGTAGGCGCTGCCGGCAGGGCCAAGCACTGCGCAGGGCTTTCGTTCCAGTCCATGCTGACGGAAATACGCCGGAAGCAGCGATCCCGAAGAAATGATCCGTTCCTCGTCGATCGCCAAACCGAAATTTCGGTAGCGGCGGGCCGCGATCGGTGGCGGTTTGGTCGCGTCATTGGTCAGTATGTAGTACGGCTTGGCCAACGCGTTCAGCCGGTGCAGCAGGCTGCAGGCGCCTGGCAGAGGACCCTCGGAATTTACCAACACCCCATACGCGTCCAGCAGGATTACCGCATAACGCCCGATCAGCGTATCGATGTCTACCGTTTCGGGACCCATGGGGATGATGGGATTTCAGTTTTAGAGGTGGGCGAGTCCCTGTGGTTTCCGCCGATCTCGTCGCGTTGTTCGCATGGGGGAGGGCGGGGCCGTGTCTCCTCTTGCTTCGCCGGCCGATTCGTTGCCCGTTCGGGCGATCTGCCCCGTTCTGCCGGCAGGCCGCCGCGGCTCGGACGCGGCGGTCCTCAGCCTCGGTTCAACGCATCTCCGCGGTGACTTCGTCGCCGATCGTCAGCGAGGTCTCCCACACGCTGCCGAACGCGCGCC
>CAZXXC010000038.1:30141-33625 GCA_964644665.1 uncultured Methylococcaceae bacterium | reverse complement strand
AGAAGAAGCCGCCGATGGTCAGCCAGTAGTCCGGCGTGCCGATCCAGAAGTAGTGATGTCCCAGTCC
Organism: uncultured Methylococcaceae bacterium; assembly: GCA_964644665.1. Classification (GTDB taxonomy): domain Bacteria; phylum Pseudomonadota; class Gammaproteobacteria; order Methylococcales; family Methylococcaceae; genus Methylotetracoccus. The sequence goes on along the minus strand of CAZXXC010000038.1, from coordinate 33,558 downwards.
CAGGATGCCGGAACCGAACATCAGTGCGACCTCGATGTACAGCCAGGTCTGCACGATCTTGCGCCGCGCGCCCAGCAGATGCATCAACGACCAGGCCATGATGCAACCGACCAGCACCTCCCAGGTCGCCTCGACCCAAAGATGGATCACCCACCACCACCAGTACTGGTCGGCCGTCACGTTGGTCAGGTAGAACATGCCGGCGCAGTAAAGGCCGGCCAACGCGACCAGATCCAGGGTCAGAACGCCGGCGATGCCGGACCAGCGGCCCTTCATGAAGGTGCCGGCGACGTTGTAGAAGAACACCAGCATCACCGCGACGATGCCGATGTCCGCCCAGCGCGGTGCTTCGATGTATTCGCGGCCCTCGTTTATGAACCAGATGCTGGCGTCCTTGCCGGGTCCGGTCTGAATCAGCAGGTAGACCAGCACGACCAGCGTGACCGCGGCGGTCAGCACGTAGAACGCGATCTCTCCGAGCTTCAGCCCGGCGATTTCGGTTCCGCTTTCCTCCTCCAGAAACCAGTAGATCGAACCGATGAAACCGTACAGCAGCCACACCACCATCGCATTGATGTGCACCATCCGGTTAACGTTGAAGTCGAGGATGCCGTGCAGAAAGCCGGGTGCCACGAACTGGATGCCGGCCAGCATACCGAACAGGATCTGGGCGATGAACAGCACGGCCGCGACCGCGAAATACTTCACGGCGAGCCGCTGACCGCCCGTCAGATGAGGGCTTTCGAGCGCATCGAGGGCGCCGGCGATTCGGCCCGGCAGAGCTGTGACGGAATAGATCATGGCTGTACCTTCGCGTTCAGAGTCTTGAAGTTGTGCGGGAATCCGTTGGTGTCGATTGCCGACATCCATTTCAGAAAGGCGACCACGCCCCTGGCTTCGTCGTCGGTCAGGCCGAGGTTCGGCATCACCCGACCGGAGCCGTAGGTGCGCGCATTTCGCTCCGGATCCTTCAGAAAGGCCAGCATCAGGTTCTCCCGGTTGGCCGCATCGATCCAGCCGGGATCGAGCCAGGCTTTCGTCAGGTCGGGGGCGTAATAGGCACCGTTGCCCAGGATCGTGTGGCAATTGATGCAGTTCTTGGCCTGCACCGTCTTCTTGCCCAGGGCAACCAGGGCTTCGGCGTCCTGCTCGTTCAGTGCCTTGCCGAACAACGGGGCGTCACCGCCCACGACCGGCATGTAACGGTTTCGCTGGGCGTCGAAGCGGTAGTCGATCTCTTTGTTGATCACGCTGTAGCTCTGCACGCGCTGCCCGCCGACGGCGGTTTTCGACAGCGTGTCGAAAGTCAGAACGATCAGGATCACGAACGATCCGGCCGTGACCCAGATCGCGATCTTCTTCCAGAACTCCTCGGACGACCAGCGGGGCGGATTCTTTGACATGGTTATCTCCGTGTTGAGAGGAATGATGGTCCGTTCGGCTTTTCCAGCGACTCCCGCTTGTACCCGATCAGCCTTCGTGCTCCGCACGATGAGTGGCGGTGCATAAGTGCCAGACGGCATGCGGTGCAAGCAGATAGCCGACCAGCATCAGGACCGTCACGGCCGCCCAGGGGCCGCGCAGATGTGCGACTCCGGCCAGCACATAGACAGCCACCGCGAGCAGGCCGTAGCAGACATAGGCCCAGGGTATCCACCGCCGTTGTCTGCTTAGCCGTGCCCAGGCAAACAGCGCCGCGTAGGCGGCACCGAACAGGATCACTGCAGCGGCGGCGAAGAACGTCATCACGAAGTCCTGCAGGTCGACCGGTTCGATCATCAGCGGGCCTATCGAATTCGCGGGTGAACCATGCCGTTGCGCTCAGGAACCGGCGGCCAGTTGCTGGGCGCGTGGGAACAGCACATAGTTCTCCAGATGGATATGACGCATCAGGTCGAGTTCGAGTCCTTCCAGTGCCAGATACGCACTGCGGTAAGTCGCGCAGCCGTCGGCGGGAATCGTGAAGTCGTCGGTCAGATGGCGAATCCTCTTCAGCACCTCGCCGACGGTCTGATGCTCGGTGGTCATCTGTCGAATCGGATTGTCGATCGCACCGAAGCAGCAGGCGGGCCGGTCGGGGCGTTCGCCACGCCGATACCGCTCCAACTCCTGGATGAATGGGAACAGTACCTGCTCTTCTTTGATCAGGTGTGGACCGAGGTCGGCCTGCAGTGCGTCGAAACAGGCTGCCACGGCTTTCAGTTCCGGGTGGGCGGCACCGTGGCGCTCGATGATCGTCGGCAGCAATGTCTCGATTCGTCGGAGTTCAGAGCGGGTATAGGTATGGTGTGTATCGATGATGTACTGGATCAGTTCGCCGGCAGAGCGGAATGTCGGCACGTTCTCCGCGCCGGACGCGGCGACCGCCTGATCCAGTGCGGTGAGGACCTCCTGAAGGTCGTGGCCGGCTGCGGCGCAGGCGGCAGCGATGGTCTGATCGCCGCCGCAGCAATAGTCGAGGTGATAGCGTTCCAACACGCGCGCGCCGGCGTTCGATACGACGAGGTCCTTGAGCGGCACGTTCGGGTCGGTGTTCATGAATGACTTCCTTAAACTGGTCGGGTTTCACCCAAGGCGCCGCACGTCGGAGCACTTCGCTCGGCAGTTCCCCGGCGGCCGTGCATCGAGTCACGGGAGGGTGGAGTAAACATGCATGAAGAATACAGGAAAAGATTTGTCTCGTTCAAGCCGTGACCGGACGGAGCGAAAGCGAGACGGTGGCGGCGTGGGGCTTTGGTGGGCGCTCAGGCTTCGGCGGCCTCTCAGAGCTTGGGTGGCTCCGCAATCGAGGGCTTGGCACGCACGCTGGCGGGGAGCACGGCGATGAATTCCTCGCGAGGTCGAACCAGGTCTGCAAGTGTTCGTTGATTGAGGACGGCCAGAAATTGCTCCAAGCCGTCCTGCAGCAGGTGCCTCAACGAGCATACCGAGCGGATGCAGCAGTTGCGGTTCTCCGGGTCGAAGCATTCGACCAGATTCAGGTGGGGTTCGGTCAGGCGAATCACGTCACCGATCCGGATCGAATTCGGATCCTTCGCGAGGGTGATCCCGCCCGTCTTGCCACGTACGCTGCGAACCAGCCCTTGTCCGGCCAGAAAATTCACGACTTTCATCAGATGGTTCTGCGAGATGTCGAATGCCCGCGCCACTTCCGTGATGGTGACGAGGCGTTCCGGATGCAGGCCGAGAAACATCAGTAGCCGCAGCGCGTAGTCCGAGAAGCTGGTCAATTGCATGAGAGTGTTTCAGGAGGGCAACTCGACTCTTGACGATCGATTGTCGTCCATTTATGCTGCATCCTCAATAGATGCATGCATAATACAGGTATAAGGAGTATCTGTATTAAGTCGTCTGGCGGTATCAACACGGGTTCCCTGAGCCTGTTTCCGGTCGGACTGCCAGCCGAGGCGGATTCGC
>CAZXXC010000038.1:2693-30041 GCA_964644665.1 uncultured Methylococcaceae bacterium | reverse complement strand
TGGGTGGATGAGGGTGCTGTGAGCTGACCGCAAGTCGTTGCTCCAACCGCGACCGGGCACAACAGTGGGCATGGATACAACTACGCTGCGACCATCGGAAAACGTCTCGCTACGTCCGGGGCGGGATGACCTTGCGCCAGCCCGCCGGACGCTGGTCCTCAGCACTGTGGCATTCGCGGTTTGCTTCGCCGTCTGGACGATCTTCTCGATCATCGGCTTACAGATCCAACAGGAACTCGGTTTGAACGAGACCGAGTTCGGCCTACTCGTCGGCACGCCGATCCTGAGCGGCTCCTTGGTTCGATTGACGCTCGGCGTGTGGACCGACCGCTACGGCGGTCGGATCGTTTTCTCCGCTCTGATGATCTCGGCCGCGTTGGCGACCGCTCTGCTAGCGTTTGCCGACACCTACGTCATGTCCCTGTTGGCCGCGACCGGCGTCGGCATCGCTGGCGGTTCCTTTGCGGTGGGCGAGGTCTATGTGTCGCGCTGGTTTCGCAATGAACACCGCGGGTTCGCGCTCGGCGTCTTCGGGGTCGGCGCTGTCGGCGCCGCGGTGACGACATTCGTTGCACCTTTCATGCTGGTGGCCCATGGCTGGCGCACCGTGGCACTGGTCTGGGCCGCGGCCGTCGCCGTCATGGGCATCGTGTTCTGGTTCGCCGCGGAAGACGACACGGCGCTGCGCGAACGACGCCGAAACCGTGTAGCGGCCCTGTCCCATGTGAATCAGTTAATGCCGCTGAAGGACACTCAGGTCTGGCGTTTCTGTCTTTACCACTTCTTCGTATTCGGCGGGTTCATTGGGTTGGCGCTATGGCTGCCGCACTATCTGGCCGGTGCTTACGCGATGGACATCAGGACCGCCGGCATGCTGGCTGCACTGTATTGCATCCCGGGCAGCGTTTTCCAGCCGTTCGGCGGATGGTTGTCGGGCCGGTTCGGTTCGCGCCAGGTCATGTACTGGACCTTCGGCATCTCGGCCGTGCTGACGTTCCTGCTTTCCTATCCGCCGACCGACTACGTCGTGCATGGCGTTCATGGCGACATCACCTTCAGCCTGGCGATTGGCCCCACGGCGTTCGTGGCGCAGATGTTCGTGCTCGGATTGGTCCTGTCGCTCGGCAAGGCCGCTATTTACGAGCACATTGCGGTCTACTATCCGGACCACGTCGATGCCGTCGGCGGTATCGTCGGAACGGCGGGCGGCTTGGGCGGATTTCTGTTGCCGCTGACCTTCGGCATGCTGAACGACGTGATCGGCATCTGGAGCAGTTGCTTCATGCTGCTGTTCGTCGTCGTGATCATCACCCTGCTATGGATGCATCTGGCGATTCAGCACCGCGAAATGAAGATCCTGCATGGTCTTGCCGCGATCAGGCAGTACTTTCCGGAGCTGCCGCATCCGGCTCCGCGCATGCTGACGGAGTGGGAGCCGGAGAATCCGGTGTTCTGGGCGGCGACCGGGAAGCGTATCGCAATGCGCAACCTGTGGATCTCGATCCCTGCACTGCTGTTGTCGTTCGCCGTCTGGATGGTCTGGAGCGTCGTCGTCATCAAGCTGCCGAGCCTGGGCTTCCCATACAGCACCGATCAACTGTTCTGGCTGGCCGCGCTGCCGGGTCTGTCGGGGGCCACCCTGCGGATCTTCTATTCGTTCATGGTGCCGATTTTCGGTGGCCGGCGCTGGACGACGATCGCGACGGTATCCTTGCTGCTGCCCTCACTGTGGGTCGGCTTCGCGGTGCAGAATCCGGAGACGCCCTACCTGGTCATGCTGGTGCTGTCGCTACTTTGCGGTCTGGGCGGCGGCAATTTCGCTTCGAGTATGGCCAACATCAGTTTCTTCTACCCGCAAGCGCAGAAGGGGACGGCCCTGGGGTTGAACGCGGGCCTCGGCAACCTCGGTGTCAGTGTCGTGCAGTTCGTCGTGCCGCTGGCGATCACGGCCGGGGTGTTCGGTGAACTGGGCGGGGCGCCGCAGACCTTGCTGCGCGACGGCACCGAACAGCAGATCTGGCTGCAGAACGCAGGGTTCATCTGGGTGCCTTTCATCGTGCTGACGGCGACTGCGGCCTGGTTCGGCATGAACGACATCGAGTCTGCGAAGGCCACGTTCGCAGATCAAATGGTGATCTTCAAGCGCAAGCACAACTGGCTGATGTGCTGGCTCTACACCGGCACCTTCGGGTCGTTCATCGGCTATTCCGCCGGGCTGCCGCTGTTGATCAAGACCCAGTTCCCGGGCATCGATGCGACCCGCTACGCCTTTCTCGGCCCGCTGGTCGGCGCACTGCTTCGGCCGGTCGGTGGCTGGTTCGCCGACCGGCTGGGTGGCGCCCGCGTCACACTGTGGAACTTTGCCGTCATGGGGCTGGGTGTACTCGCGGTGCTGCATTTTCTGCCGGGGCCGGATGCGGGCGACGGTTTTTGGGGCTTCCTGGCGGCTTTCATGGTGCTGTTCGCGACGACCGGGATTGGCAATGGGTCGACGTTCCGGATGATCCCGGTGATCTTCCTGGCCGAGCACCGGCAAGTGTTGCGCAGTAGAGACGAGACGGCCGCAGTACAAGCCCGGCGTGCCGCAGCCAAGGAATCCGCAGCCGTATTGGGGTTCAGTTCGGCGGTTGCCGCCTACGGCGCCTTCTTCATCCCGAAGAGCTTCGGCACTTCCATCGCGGCGACCGGGGGCCCCGAGGCGGCACTGTACGCTTTCCTGGCCTACTACCTCAGTTGCATCGCGCTGACCTGGTGGTACTACGCCCGGAAGCGGGCCGAGGTGCCGTGCTGACGACGATGCCGCATGCTGGAGAGCGCGACCTTTTTGGGGCCGCCGTTCTCCTCCTTCCGATCCATCCGATGAGATGAAGCGATGAGTGCCTTTCTCGACCGTTTGAGGTTTTTCAACAAGAAGGTGGACACCTTTTCGGGCAGCTTCGGCATGGTTACCAATGAGGATCGCTGCTGGGAAGACGCCTACCGGCTCCGCTGGCAGCACGACAAGGTGGTCCGCTCCACGCACGGTGTCAACTGCACCGGTTCGTGCAGCTGGAAGATCTACGTCAAGAACGGGCTGGTGACCTGGGAAACGCAGCAGACCGACTATCCGCGGACCCGGCCGGACATGCCGGACCACGAACCGCGCGGCTGTTCGCGGGGAGCCAGTTACTCCTGGTATCTGTATAGCGCGAACCGATTGAAGTATCCGATGCTGCGCGGCGGTCTCGCGCGCCTGTGGCGAGAGGCGCGGCAGTCGCTGGCGCCGGTCGAGGCTTGGGCGTCGATCGTGGAGAACCCGGAGAAAGCCGCTGCTTACAAATCGCGCCGTGGCCTCGGCGGCTTCATCCGCTCGGACTGGGACGAGGTCAACGAGATCATCGCGGCGGCCAATGTCTACACGGCGAAAACCTTCGGTCCGGACCGCATCATCGGGTTCTCGCCGATTCCGGCGATGTCGATGGTTTCCTACGCCGCGGGATCGCGCTATCTGTCGCTGATCGGCGGAACCTGCATGAGCTTTTACGACTGGTACTGCGATCTGCCGCCCGCATCGCCGCAAACCTGGGGCGAGCAGACTGACGTGCCGGAATCGGCCGACTGGTACAACGCCACGTTCCTGATCCTCTGGGGCTCGAACGTCCCTCAGACGCGCACCCCGGATGCCCATTTCTATACCGAAGTCCGCTACAAGGGCGCCAAGAGCGTGGTCATCTGCCCGGACTACAGCGAAGCGTCGAAATTTGCCGATCTGTGGCTGCACCCCAAGCAGGGCACCGATGCCGCGCTGGCGATGGCCTTCGGGCACGTCATCCTGAAGGAGTTCCATTTGCAGCACCCGCAGCCGTACTTCACGCGGTATGCGCAGGAGTACACCGACCTGCCGTTCCTGGTCCGGCTGGTTCCTCACGGGGACGCCTATGCACCGGAACGCTTCCTGCGCGCTTCCGATCTGCCCGGCCAGGCGGGACAAACCGATCATCCGGAATGGAACACCGTCGCGTTCGATCAGGAGCATGGCGCGCCGGTGGTCCCGCACGGTTCGATCGGGTTCCGTTGGGGCCGATCGTCCGAGCGGCCGGGGCAGTGGAACCTGGAGCAGACTACGGCCGACGGTAAACCCTGCCGGCTGCGGCTCAGTGTGATCGATGTCCGGGATGACGTGCTGCCGGTGCTGTTCCCCTACTTCGGCGGGTCGCGGCACCCGCATTTCACGCATACCGCACATGCCGCGGTGCAGCGACGTCATGTCCCGGTGCGATCGGTCACGCTGGCGGACGGCACGGCGATCGCGGTCACGACCGTCTTCGACCTGCTGGTCGCGAACTACGGCATCGATCGTGGACTCGGCGGCGGCGACGTCGCGGGCGACTACGACGATGATGTGCCCTATACACCGGCCTGGCAGGAACGCATCACCGGGGTTCCGCGGCAATCCGTCATCGCCGTGGCGCGCCAGTTTGCCGAGAACGCGGCGAAGACGGAAGGCAAGTCGATGGTGATCGTCGGTGCGGGACTGAATCACTGGTACCACATGGACATGAATTATCGCGGCATCATCAACCTTTTGATGCTGTGCGGCTGTGTCGGCCAGTCCGGCGGCGGTTGGGCGCATTACGTCGGGCAGGAAAAGCTACGCCCGCAGACCGGCTGGCTGCCCCTGGCGTTCGCGCTGGATTGGCACCGTCCGCCGCGGCAGATGAACAGCACCTCGTTCTTCTACAGCCACACGGACCAGTGGCGGTACGAACGATTGTCGGTGCAGCAAATCCTGTCGCCGCTGGCCGATTCCGCGGAGTGGACCGGCAGCCTGATCGACTACAACGTGCGGGCGGAACGCATGGGCTGGCTGCCGTCGGCGCCTCAGTTGGCAGCCAATCCGCTGGAAGTTTGCCGACAGGCGGCTTCGGCCGGACAAGACCCCGCGGCCTATGCGCTGGAGCGGATCAAGAACGGGTCGCTCGGCTTTGCCTGCGAGGACCCCGATAACCCGAAGAATTTCCCGCGCAATCTGTTCGTGTGGCGCTCGAACTTGCTCGGGTCGTCCGGCAAGGGCCATGAGTATTTCCTGAAGCACCTGCTTGGAACCACCCACGGCTTGCAGGGCAAGGATCTGGGCGCTGAAGGCGGAACCAAGCCCGAGGAGGTCGCGTGGCATGATCCGGCCCCGGAAGGCAAGCTCGATCTGCTGGTCACGCTGGACTTCCGGATGTCCACAACCTGTATGTACTCGGACATCGTGCTGCCCACGGCGACCTGGTATGAGAAGAATGACCTCAATACCTCGGACATGCATCCGTTCATCCATCCGCTCTCCAAGGCGGTGGACCCGGCCTGGGAGTCGCGCAGCGATTGGGAGATCTACAAGAACATCGCGCGCCGGTTCTCGGAACTGGCGCCGGGGCATCTGGGCGTGGAGCAGGACCTGGTATTGACGCCGCTGTTGCACGATACGCCTGCGGAACTGGCGCAGGCGCTGGACGTGAAGGACTGGCGGCGCGGCGAATGCGACCCGGTCCCCGGCAAGACCATGCCTAACCTGACCGTGGTCGAGCGCGACTATCCGAATACCTACCGCAAGTTCACGGCGCTCGGCCCGCTGCTCAGCAAGATCGGCAACGGCGGCAAGGGGATTGCCTGGAATACCGAGGCGGAGGTCGCGCAGCTTGCGGCCCTGAACCGCACCGTGACCGACGAAGGGCTCACCCATGGGCTGCCGCGGATCGAGACCGACATCGACGCCGCCGAAGTCATCCTGATGCTGGCGCCGGAAACCAACGGCCAAGTCGCTGTCAGGGCGTGGGAAGCCTTGAGCAAACTCACCGGACGCGAGCATGCCCATCTGGCCTCGCCGCGGGAAGACGACAAGATTCGGTTTCGTGACATCCAGGCCCAGCCGCGCAAGATCGTCTCGTCACCGACCTGGAGTGGGCTGGAGTCGGAGCAGGTCTGCTACAACGCCGGCTACACCAATGTGCACGAGCGCATCCCGTGGCGCACGCTGACCGGGCGACAGCAGTTCTATCAGGACCATGCCTGGATGCGTGCGTTCGGCGAGACGCTATGCGTTTACAAGCCCCCGATCGATACCCGTTCGGTGGAAGCGATCCGCGGACGCATGCCGAACGGCCATCCCGAAATCGTGCTGAACTTCATCACACCCCACCAGAAGTGGGGTATCCACAGCACCTACACCGACAATCTGCTGATGCTGACCTTGTCGCGCGGGGGGCCGATCGTCTGGCTCAGCGAAAAGGATGCGCTGGAGGCAGGCATCCGCGACAACGAATGGATCGAGGTGTTCAACCTTAACGGCGCACTGGCCGCGCGGGCGGTGGTCAGCCAGCGCGTGCCCGAGGGCATGACGATGATGTACCACGCGCAGGAGAAGATCGTGAACACGCCGGGTTCCGAAATCACCGGCACGCGCGGCGGTATCCACAATTCCGTGACGCGGGCGACGCTGAAGCCGACCCACATGATCGGCGGTTATGCCCAGCAAAGCTACGGTTTCAACTATTACGGCACGGTCGGCAGCAACCGCGATGAGTTCGTGATCGTGCGCAAAATGAATCGGATCGACTGGCTGGACGAGACGCCAACGACCACACAAACCGCAGCCGAGGTGAAGTCATGAGAATACGTGCCCAAATCGGCATGGTGCTGAATCTGGACAAGTGCATCGGTTGCCACACCTGCAGTGTCACTTGCAAGAACGTCTGGACGTCCCGCGAAGGCGTGGAATACGCCTGGTTCAACAACGTCGAAACCAAACCCGGCATCGGCTTTCCGAAGGAATGGGAGAATCAGGAGCGCTGGAACGGCGGCTGGGTCCGCAAGGCGAACGGCAAGCTGGAGCCCAAGGCCGGCGGTCGGCACAAATTACTGGGAAACATTTTCGCCAACCCGGATCTGCCGGAGATCGACGACTATTACGAGCCGTTCGACTTCGACTACGCGCACCTGCAGCAGGCCCCGGACGCCAAGGCCATGCCGACGGCGCGTCCCCGTTCGGCCTTGACCGGCCAGCGCATGGAAAAGATCGAATGGGGGCCGAACTGGGAGGAAATCCTCGGCACGGAATTCGAGTCGCGCGCCCGGGATGTCAACTTCGAAGCGGTACAAAAGGACATCTACGGCCAATTCGAAAACACCTTCATGATGTATCTGCCGCGGCTGTGCGAGCACTGCCTGAATCCAAGCTGTGTGGCGTCCTGCCCATCCGGTGCGATCTACAAGCGCGAGGAGGACGGCATCGTGCTGATCGATCAGGATAAGTGCCGGGGCTGGCGGATGTGCGTGTCCGGCTGCCCCTACAAGAAGATCTACTACAACTGGCAGACCGGCAAGTCCGAGAAATGCATCTTCTGTTATCCGCGCATCGAGTCTGGCGAGCCGACCGTCTGCGCGGAGACCTGCGTCGGACGCATTCGCTATCTGGGCGTGCTGCTCTATGACGCGGACCGCATCGAGCAGGCCGCCAGTGCCGCTGGCGTGAGGAATCTCTACCAATCGCAATTGGGACTCTTCCTCGACCCTTTCGATCAGAACGTCCGCGTCGAAGCGCGCCGGGCCGGTATCCCCGAAGCGTGGCTGGACGCGGCGCAGCAGTCGCCGGTTTACAAGCTGGCGATCGACTGGAAGCTGGCCTTCCCGCTGCATCCCGAGTACCGCACCTTGCCGATGGTCTGGTATGTCCCGCCGTTGTCGCCGATCCAGTCGGCGGAGGACAGTGGGGCGATCGGGGTCAACGGCGAGATTCCTGACATCCGTTCGCTGCGCATACCGCTGCGGTATCTCGCCAATCTGTTGACGGCGGGCGACGAAGCACTCGTGAGTCGGGCGCTGGAGCGGCTGCTCGGCATGCGGGCGTATTACCGTCGCCGCCAGCTCGACGGCGTCGCCGACCGCGCGCTGCTGGAGCGGATCGGCCTGACCGAAACGCAGGTCGAGGAGATGTACCGGTATCTGGCATTGGCATGTTTCGAAGATCGCTTCGTGATTCCGACCAGCCATCGCGAATATGCCAGCGCCACGTTCGACGCCTACGGTGAGCGAGGCGGCTGCGGTTTCAGTTTTGGCAATGGTTGTTCGGACGGAGCCGGGCGGGTCAACCTGTTCGGCGGTAAATCGCTGACTGCCCGCAAGGCCTTCCCGATCAGGATCAGCGTGGAGCGAAAGGAGTAAAGCCATGCGGATCTTGAAGGTGCTCTCAGCGTTGATGTGCTACCCGACGGCCGAACTGATCGAGGCCCTGCCCGAGCTTCAGGAGTTGGTGGAAAGAGACGGCGATCTCAGTCAGGAAAGCAAGGCCGGCATGGGTTCACTGATCGCCGATCTGGTCCAAACCGAGTTGATCAACTCGCAGCAGCACTATGTCGAGCTGTTCGACCGCGGCAGGGCGCTGTCGCTCCACCTGTTCGAGCATGTCCACGGCGAGTCGCGCGATCGCGGACAAGCAATGGTGGAATTGCTGCAGCTCTACGAGTCCCACGGGTTCGAACTCGCAGCACGTGAGCTTCCGGATTATCTGCCGCTGCTGTTGGAGTTTCTTTCACTGATCCCGGCAGACCAGGCGCTGGCACAGATGCGCGATGCCTCGCCGATAGTGAGCCTGTTGGGTGCGCGCCTGCATGAGCGGCGAAGTGCTTACCACGCGGTGTTCGACGCGCTGGGTGATCTGGCCGGGTCTTCGCTGGAGGAAGTGGTCGCGATCCACACCGCAGTCGCCACCGAAGCGCCGGATGAGGCGCTGGTGCGCATGGACGAAATATGGGCCGAGGAAGCGGTCTCGTTTCTCGCACCACCGCCTGGCTGCGGACCTCGGCGGACGGAAGATCGCCCGATACAGATCGACGCAGGCGCGACCCGCCGCCGTGTCCCCATCGCCTGAAGGAGTTGCAGCCATGTCCTATCTCGACACATTGCTGTTTGGGATCTACCCGTATATCGCCGCTTCGGTTTTTCTGCTCGGCAGCTTGGTTCGTTTCGAGCGCGACCAGTTCACCTGGAAGAGCGGCTCCAGCCAACTGCTGCGCATGGGCGAGCTGCGCAAGGGGAGCCTCAATTTCCATGTCGGAATCCTGCTACTGTTCGTCGGCCATTTCGTCGGGTTGCTGACTCCGCCTTCCGTCTATCACGCCTTCGGCCTGTCCACGTCAGCGAAACAGGTTCTGGCGGTCATCGCCGGCGGCCTCTTCGGCGCAATGTGCGGTTACGGCCTGTTCCTGCTGATGCGGCGCCGGCTGACCGATCCGCGCATTCGGGCGACCAGTTCCCGAATGGACATCGCGCTGCTGTATCTGCTGATGGCGCAACTGGTGCTCGGTCTGCTGACCCTGCCGATGTCGTTGTTTCATCTCGATGGCAGCAACATGCTGCTGCTCGCCGAGTGGGCGCAGCGCATCGTGACCTTCCGCGGCGGCGCGGCCGAGCAGGTGGCCCACGTGAGCTGGGTCTTCAAGTTGCATCTCGTGCTTGGCATGACGCTGTTCCTGATCTTTCCGTTCAGCCGTCTGGTGCACATCTGGAGTGCACCGCTCGGCTATTTGACCCGTCCGTACCAGGTGGTGCGGCAACGTTGACCCGAGTCGAAAGGTAAATACCATGATGAACCGAATTCTGATGTCCTGCGTCGTGTTGTGCGGGTCGTTCGCGTCATTGTCCTGCGCTGCAGCGACTCCGACTGAAAAGGCATACATCGCGCTGGAAGGAGAGGGGGTTGTTGCGGTTCTTGATACGCAGAGTCGGCAGATCGTGCGCCGCATCGATCTGACCGAACCGGGCGATGGAGCGCCTGTCGTGCGCGCACCGCACAACGTGCAGGTCGCTCCGGACGGCAAATCGGTCTGGGTCACGGCGAATGCGCACGGTCATCACGGGCATGACAGCGACCTGCAGCAGTCGGGGCCGCCGCCGACGGATCAGGTCATCGTCATCGATCCGCGCACCGATGCGGTGGTGCATCGCATCGATGTCGCACCCGCGGCCCATCTGTCGCATGTGGTCGTCTCGCCGGACGGCCACACTGCTTTCGTCAACGCCCAGAATTTGCACCGCATCTACCGGATCGCTGCGGCGGACGCCCGAGTCCTCGGGTTCACCGGAGTGGCCGGCCTGGGTCCGCACGGCATTCGCTTGGCGCCGGACGGCAGCCGGGCGTTTCTCGCCCTGCTCGACGGCAACAGTCTCGGAATTCTGGACACCCGGTCCGGTGGCATGACGGTGGTGCCGCTTGGCGGTGCGCCGGTGCAGGCCGGGGTCACCGCGGACGGTCGAACCGCCCTGGCCAGCGTCTATGATGCCAAGCAGGTTGCACTATACGACGTGGCAAGCCGAAGCTTGGCCTACGTGGATCTGCCGGCGGAGGCCAAGGGTCCGGTGCAGCTCTACCCGACGCCGGATTCCCGTTTCGTTTATGTCGCCGACCAGGGTTTCTATTTCGGACAGCCAGCCGGGAACCGGTGCTACAAAATCGACCTCGCCGGCCGGCAGGTCGTCAAGGCCATTCCCGCCGGACAGGCCCCGCACGGTGTCGTCATTTCAGCCGACGGGAAGTTCGCCTACCTGACCAATCTGCTAAGCGACGATGTGTCGGTGATCGATACCGGCAGCGACACCGAAGTAGCGCGTATTGCGGTCGGCAAAGAGCCAAACGGAATCAGTCTGTGGTCCGAGCGGTTCGGCGGGACGCCGTGAACGCCTTGGCCGAGCGGTCGAGCGGGTCGGATTTCGCCAAACCCGGGCCGAACGGAGAAGGGCCGTGGGTCGGAACCCGCTCGGCCGCCGGGCATTCCACCCACTCCACGGTCATTGCTTCGTCCCGGGCCGCCTCGATGCGCGATTCACCGCAAGGCGGGCCCGGGCACGGCTTCGTCAAGGCCATCATATCGTTGCGAAACATGCCGGCTGCATTACAAACCCGGTAGCGGCCGGCGCGATCGGCGGATCATTCAACCAGGCAGTGAGTTGCAACATGTCAGGATCCCTTGAGCAGATCTTCAGCTATGCTTTCCGCCCCTTTTTTCTGCTGGTCGGCACCTATGCGGTGGCGATGGTGTCGGCCTGGGCGCTGTTTCTGGGCGGCGTACTGCGCTGGCCGGGTTCCGGCTCGCCTTTCATTCATCACGGTCACGAGATGATCTTCGGCTTTGCCGGCGCAGCGATTGCCGGGTTCCTGCTCACCGCGGTGGCGACCTGGACCGGTCGCCCTCCGGTCCGAGGGCGGACTCTGATGCTGTTGAGTGCTGCCTGGCTGATCGCGCGCCTGGGCGGCTTCGCTCCCGGTACACTGGGTTCGGCGCTTTGGGCGATGGCGAGCATCGCATTTTGGCTGGCGCTGGTGCTGCTGATGGCGCGCGAGGTCTACGCCGTCCGTAATATTCGGAATTACAAGGCGCCGATGCTATTGCTCGCGTTCACGGTTGCAGAAGGGATCTTCTTTGCAGCGGGGCCAGAACACACCGAGACCCGAGAGGCATGCCTGCGCGCCGGCTTGTTTCTGGTATTGGGCATGATTTCACTGGTCGGCGGCCGCATCGTGCCGGCATTCACACAGAACTGGCTACGGTGCCACCGGCCGGACGTCACGGTTCAACTGCCTGGCTTCGATCGGTTCGACCAGATTGCCGTCGGCCTGATGGCGCTGTTCGGCGTAGGGTTCGTGCTGGCGCCGGAAGCCACGACGACCGGCTGGCTCGCGGTAAGCGCGGCGATGATCCACGCTGTTCGGCTCCTGCGCTGGCGCGGCTGGTTGACGGTTGCGGAACCTTTGTTGTGGATTTTGCATGTCGGCTACGCGTGGATTCCCGCGGGTTTTGCGCTGCTGGGGCTCGCCGTGTTCGGGGAAGCGACGTCGCGGGATGCCGGTCTGCACGCGTTGGGTTACGGCGCGGTCGGCAGCTTGATCCTCGGCGTGGCGGCGCGCGTGGCGCTCGGCCACACGGGTAGACCCCTGACGGCCGGCACGGCCATGCGGTGGGCTTTCGTGCTGATCACGTTGGGAGCCATCGGTCGGGTCCTGGCGGTGTTCACCGCTGCAGGTTTGTGGCTGTCCGCCGCCTGTTGGATCGCCGCTTATGGCCTGTTTCTGGTACGGTACACGCCCATCCTGCTGCAGCCGCGAGTCGATGGCAAGCCGTAGCGGCGTGCCTCGGCAGCCGACGGAGTCGGTGTACCGTCTAGATCCACCCGGCCCATGACGAAGGCCGGGTGGATCCGGGGCAGGGATGTCGCGGCGCGGCGACGGGCCGCGTGAGCCAAGGCCGGGCGTGTACCGAACTTGGCGGCGTCCGGAAATGCCCTCCTGGTGTTTTCGGGCCTGATGAATACACTATCGGGCGGTGAGGCGGTCGCAGCCGGCGGGTTCGGGCCGACGGCCGGCCGCATGACAACGAATGAGTGGGCTGCCATGCGCTTCGACGATACCTTACTCTGCGGGGCGAATGCATCGTACCTGGCGGAGTTGTATGGACGTTTTCTGACCCATCCCGAGGCGGTCGACAGCGAATGGGCTGCTCTGTTCAAGGAACTGAACGGCCGTGGCGGCGGGATCAGACCCGGCGCAACGGGAGCCGACGCGGTGTTGGGCGATGCGGCGGTTCGCCAGGCGACTCTCGATTCGATCCGGGCGCTGATGATCATTCGCGTGTACCGGGTCCGCGGCCATCTGATCGCGCGGGTCGATCCTCTCGGATTGGAGGGTCCTAAGTACCATCCGGAACTCGACCCCAAGGCCTGGGGGTTCGACGAATCGGATTTGGATCGCCCGATCTTCATCAATCAGGTGCTCGGTCTCGAGACGGCCACCCTTCGGCAGATCATCAAGGTGCTCGAGGAGACCTATTGCGGGTCGATCGGCGTCGAGTTCATGCACATCCAGGACCCCGACGAAAAAGCCTGGATCCAGCAGCGCATCGAGAGCATCCGCAACCAGACCGATTTCACCGACCGGGGCAAGAGAACGATCCTGGAGCGGCTGATTCACGCCGAGGGCCTGGAGCGCTTCCTGCACCAAAAGTATCCCGGCACCAAGCGGTTCGGGTTGGATGGGGCGGAGACCCTGATCCCGGCGATCGAGCAGATCCTGAAGCGCGGAGCGCAGCTTGGCGTCGAGGAAGTCAATCTCGGCATGCCGCATCGCGGACGACTGAATGTGCTGACAAACCTGATGCACAAGCCTTACGCCGCGATCTTCGCGGAATTCCAGGGTGCGTCGGTCTATCCGGAGGATGTCCAGGGATCGGGCGATGTGAAATATCATCTCGGAACTTCGGCCGACCGAGTGTTCGACGGCCATGCGATCCATCTTTCTCTGGCCGCCAATCCGTCCCATCTCGAAGCGGTCGATCCCGTGGTGCTGGGCAAGACTCGGGCGAAACAGACCCAACGGGCGGACTGGAGGCGTAGCAAAGTCATGGCCGTTCTGTTGCACGGCGACGCGGCTTTTGCCGGCCAGGGTCTGGTCGCGGAGTGTTTCGGCCTGTCCGAACTCGAAGGCTACACCACCGGCGGAACCGTTCATTTCATCGTGAACAATCAGATCGGCTTCACGACCAGCCCGGCGTACTCCCGTTCGTCGCACTATCCGTCCGACGTGGCGAAGACGATCCAGGCCCCGATCTTCCACGTCAACGGCGATGATCCGGAGGCTGTCGTCCATGTCGCGCGGATCGCAGCCGAATTCCGCCAGGCGTTCGGGCGGGACGTCGTCATCGACATGTTCTGCTACCGACGTTACGGGCACAACGAAGCCGACGATCCGTCCTTTACGCAGCCGCGCATGTATCGGTCGATCGCGGCGCGGCCGACCGTGCGGCAGATTTATTCGGATCGATTGATCGGCGAGGGAATCGTCTCGGCACAGGAAGTCGAGGGTATTCAGCAATGGTTACTGAACCGACTCGATTCGGATTTTGCAGCAGCGACTGCGTACCAGGTGGACAAGGCCGACTGGCTGGAAGGTAAATGGGAGGGCCTGCAGACGTTGATCGGCGAAGAGGAGATGTCGGAATACGATACGGCGGTACCCATCGACCGACTGCGCGAGATCGGACTCGCTTTGGCGAAGGAGCCTGAGGGATTCCTCTTGCATCCGAAGATCCCGAGGATGCTCGAACAGCGCCGCGCCATGATGCGGGACGGCACCGAGATCGATTGGGCGACCGCGGAGGCGCTCGCGTTTGGAAGTTTGCTGGTGGAGGGCGTTCCCGTACGTCTGTCCGGGCAGGACACCGGTCGGGGTACCTTTTCGCAGCGGCATTCCGTTTGGGTGGCACAGGACACGGAAGCCCGATACGTGCCGCTGAACCATCTGCGCGACGGGCAGGCCCGTTTCGAGGTCATCGACAGTCCGCTGGCCGAAGCGTCGGTGCTCGGATTCGAATACGGCTACTCGCTGGCGGAACCGGACGCTCTGGTGATCTGGGAAGCGCAGTTCGGTGATTTCGCCAACGGCGCGCAAGTGATCATCGACCAGTTCATCGCCTCCGCGGAATCGAAATGGCTGCGGTTGTCGGGCTTGGTCCTGCTGCTGCCGCACGGCTACGACGGACAGGGCCCCGAGCACTCATCGGCGAGGCCGGAGCGCTATCTGCAGTTGTGCGCCGAGGACAATCTTCAGGTCGTCAACTGCACGACTCCGGCCAATTATTTCCACGCGTTGCGTCGCCAGATCCGCCGCAATTTCCGCAAGCCGCTGATCGTGTTCTCGCCCAAATCGCTGCTGCGGCACAAACTCGTCCGGTCAAGTCTGGACGAATTCGGGCCGGGCGCAGCCTTCCGGCGTGTACTGCCCGAGACGGATCGACTGCAGCACGAGCGCGATGTCCGGCGGCTCGTGCTGTGTTCCGGAAAGGTGTACTACGACTTGTTGGAGCAGCGCCGCCGCCTCGGTATCCAGGATGTTGCATTGGTTCGGGTGGAGCAGCTCTATCCATGGCCGCGACAGAGCATCCTCGATCAGGTTGCCCGCTACCACCGGGCCGAGGTGGTCTGGTGTCAGGAGGAGCCGGCGAACATGGGAGCCTGGGCCTTCGTGCTGCCCAGGCTCGCCAACATCCTCGAGGAACTGGGACGCGATGTCGCTTTGCCGACCTACGTGGGTCGTTCGGCCTCTGCGTCGCCGGCTACCGGCCTGCTTCGTGTGCATCTGGAAGAGCAGATACGACTGGTCGGCGATGCGCTGACCGGCCGCTTGAAAACGTTGCCGCAACCATTCCGCCGCACGGCGCACTCCAAGACGGTTCGCTCTGCCAGGGCCGACGGCCCCTCCGGACCGGTGGGGAAAGCCAGGACCGGCGGGTGAATGCCGGCCCCGGTGTGAACGCTGCCGGGAGTATCCCGCCGGATTCTCGCGCCACTCGGTTCAAGGACCGATAGGCCGACATGAGGGAATGACACCGGACTGCCCGAGCTGACGAGGAAGCGCTCAGGCGCAGTGAATGGCCTTATTCACCCGGCCCATCAATGGGGCGGTGAATCCTGGTCAAGGATGCCGCGGCGCGGCGACCGGAAGTATCGGGAGGGTAGTGGCCGGCCTGATGAACATTCCCATACTGCGGGCAGATTGCGGCATGGCCCCGTCAGCGCCGTTGGTCAACATGAAAGGCATCCGCGTAGATGTCCTTGATCGAGGCGCCGGCCAGGAACGCCTTCTTCTTCGCGGACTGGACCATGTCGGGGTGCCCGCACAGAAACAGACGCCAGTCCTTCAGGTTGCGGATCGACTGCAGAGCAACCTGATCTGCTCGGCCCGCAACATGGCCTTTCGGTACTTCGTCGCCCGACAGACAAGGGACGTAGTGGAAGTTCGAGAACCGCCTTTCCAGGTCGCGCAGGTCCCTTTCGAGATACAGGCCACGGCGGTCGCGACTGCCGTGAAACAGGTGGATCGGGCCGGCATGGCCTTGTGCCAGCGCATCGCGAATGATGCCGTACAACGGGGCGAGCCCCGTTCCGGTGCCGACCAGCAGCAGGCTCTGATCCGGTTTCCCGGGGACATAGAAACAGTTGCCCGCCGGCCCGCGGATCTCGACGCGATGTCCGGGCCGTAACTGTTCATGGACCCATCCGCTGGTTTGTCCGGTCGGGATGCGGCGGACGTGCAGGTGCAGGTAATCGTCCTGCTCCGGCACACTGGCCAGCGAGTAGCTCCGCCCTAGCGACTCGTCGCGAAACAACTGGATGAACTGGCCGGCCCGGTACTCGATCGGATGGTGACACTCCAGTACCACCCGCATGATATCCGGATTCAGCAACTCCAGCCCCCTGACGAAGGCCGGAACCGTCGCTGCACCGGAGTCGGCGCTCGGTAACGCCACGCCGAGGCTCTCGGTCGGATAGCAGATGCACGACAGAAAGTAGTTCTGGTGGACCAGAGTGGGGTTGAGTCCTTTCTGCGACGCTGCCGGGGGCACTCCCTCGGTGGCCCGCATCAGACAGGTCTGACAGATGCCGCTGCGGCAAGAGGAGGGAACCGCAATTCCGTTGGCCGTCAGGCACTCCAGAACGGACTGACTGTCGGCCAGTTCGAACGGCTGTTGCTCGTAGCGAACGCTAACCATGTATACTCGACTCCTGCCCGTGTGGGCCGCCAAAATCATGAGCGGGTCACCGCCGGCATCGTCCTTCCGGACTGCGCCGGCGGCGTTCGATCAGGCAGGCCGGTCAGCGGCCCAGCACGTCATTGCGGGTGCTGTCGGCGATGGCTGCCACCTGGGCGATCAATTCTTCCTGCACACCCAGTTCGCGCAGCGTCGCACCCAGATTTTCGATCACGGCATCGACATGACGGTCGTTCAGGCCGCGCTGTACCAGGTGCGCATGGCCCTGACGCATGTCCAATCCGGTGTAGCGATGTGGCCCGCCGAAGGCCATGGTCAGGAAGGCCTTCTGCTTGGCCGCCTGCTGCTCCATGTCGACACCGTCGAAGAACTGGCTGATCCTGTCATCCGCCAGTACCTTGCGGTAGAAGATGTCCACCGCGGCATCGACGGCCTCCTCGCCGCCCAGTTGCGCGTATAACGAGGAGTGGGTTTGAGTCCACCAGGTGCTCAGGTTTTGTGCAGTCACGTTTGGCTCCGAGAGTAGTAAAATCGATCTGCAATACATGTTTCGAATGGCGTCTAGCCTGTTTGGATCGCATCGTTTCGTATCGAACATGTATGTCAGATGTAAGATAAGAGCTGGCATCTGGGTTGTCAAGTACCTAGACCGGACGCTTACGTGCCACTTGTTCCAACGGAAGGAGTATTTTAGATGCAGCTTACACAGTTCACCGACTATTCACTGCGGGTGTTGATCCACTTGGCCAGGCTGCCGGTGCCCGCTCAGGCGACCGTCGCGGAGATCGCGGAGCAGCACGGAATTTCGCGCAATCACTTGGTCAAGGTCGTGCACAACCTGGCCAACCAGGGATTCGTGATCACGACGCGCGGCAAGGGTGGGGGCATTCAGCTCGCCAGGCCCGCGCACACGATCGGCGTGGGTGAGGTGGTGCGGTTGACGGAACCGAACATGAATCTCGTCGAATGTTTCGACCTGAAGTCCAATGCCTGTCGCATCGTTCGCGGCTGCGCGCTGCGCAGCATGATCTACGAGGGCCGACGGGCGTTCCTATCGGTTCTGGATCAATACACATTGGCCGATGCGGCGAATGCGGAGCCGGCGGTTCCGGCAGCGTCGTGATGCCGCGAGGCGGGGACAGCCACGCGGCGGCGGAGGGTCGGGCTATGCCCCGGCCAAATAGCGGCGGCCGACCTGCACCAGTCCCTGACCGTCGACGAAATCGCGGCGGAAGATTTCGAGATCCCGGTACCGGAGGTCGAGGATGCCACTGGCGCGCAGCTCGCCGAGTTGCCGGCGTTCCCGCCAGGACAGCCGGCCGTCCAGCAGGAAACCCAGCACGATGATCATCCGACAAATGTTTGCGACCGCGGTACGCGCCGTGGCCAATTTCTCCAGAAAGTCGGCCGGCAACGGATGCCGCGACTGGACCGGAATGCCGAAATGTCCGATCACGGCTCGGGTCAGAAAGAAGTGGTTCGGGTGGAAATCGCGCTTGTACACCGCGATGTACTGCAAGGCATCGTAGATCAGCTCCCGTTCCCGGGCATCGAGTGACAGGTTCGGGAATTGTCGGTGCAGCAGTTCGATGGAGGTCTGCCCCATCACGACCACCCGGGCGTTGCGCAGGATCGTGTGGCTCGTGTACAGGTTGATGGCCATGTACAGTGGCATGCCGGAGAAATCCAGCGCCACGCGGAGAATCTCGCGGCCGAACAGATTGGTCAGCGCGGCCCGGATCAGCGCGTTCCCGATCAAGCCCTTGAGGCGATTGAACAACAGGAACAGATAGAGGACCCAGGGCTTCATGCCTTCGAACGGATCGATGCCGAATTCCTGCTGGCCGTTGGAATGGCGCTCAAGAGCGATCTGGATCAGTCCGGGCGCGTGGGCTGCCCGTGTCTCACGGCGGACATAGCCGGTCGCCACGGCGATGCCGTGTACCGCCGCCAGGTTCACGAGCAGCAGGACATACAGCTCGATCAAGGTCACCATCAGCATCCAGATGTCGCGAACCTGCAGGATCGGGTGGTTAACCCACTGGAACGGACCGCCCAGGTGCAGTCCGCGCGCCTCGAACAGTTCCGGGAACCGGTAGATCGGCAGGAATATGATCAGATAGGCGATCAACTCGACCAGCACGGCCGCCGTCAGCGCCCAGTGTTCGGTACGTCGGATCAGTCTGAGCTCGTGGGAGTTCAGCAGGTGCAGATCCTCGTCGGCATTGACGGTATGGATCGGTAACGCATTGAAAAAACGAAGATAGATCTGCTCCATGAGGGTCCTAGGCCAGGCTGTAGCGTGGAATCCGACGGCGAATTCAGTATCGCACCGGGGTGTGAAATCCACGATACGGACGCGCGAACGGCCGCGCAAGCCGCGATTGGATCTGCCGCATCCGGTGTTTCGATCGTCGCTGGCATCGGCAGGTCCGACCTGATAAGTTTCCACCCGAATACCCGACTTAGAGGAGGCCGCGTGAGGAGTCGATTACGCTCCCGGTGGTACCATGCCGCCGTGATTCTGGCTGCGAGCCTATCTTCCGCTGCTGACGGAGAGCCTGCCATGCAACTGATTTCGAGTGCATTTTCCGATGGGGACGCGCTGCCGGCCCGGCACACCTGCGAAGGGCGCGACGTTTCGCCACCATTGGCCTGGCGTGAAGCGCCGGAAGGTACTCGCAGCTTCGCGTTGATCGTCGACGATCCGGATGCCCCGGACCCTGCGGCGCCGAAGATGACCTGGGTGCACTGGGTGGTGTTCAACATTCCGCCGGACGTGGCCGGCCTTAGCGAAGGGACTACCGCAGCGACGCTGCCGGCCGGCGCAGTGGAAGGTCTGAATGACTGGAAGCAATCCGGCTACCGTGGCCCATGCCCGCCAATCGGCCGGCATCGCTATGTCCACAAGCTTTATGCGCTGGACACGCTGTTGCCGGTCGCGCAGTCGGTCACGAAGGCGGCGCTGGAGCAGGCGATGAAGGGCCATGTGCTCGCCAAGGCCGAGCTGATCGGCACTTATCAAAAGCACGGAGCGCGGTAACGGGGCGGACAGCTCGGACGCCTGCCGGTCGGACGGTGCTCGACCCGTATCGGCGGCCAACCGTCGGCTTGCGGTCAGGCTTCGAGTTCCAGATCGGACTTCGCGACGCAGGAACACGCATAGACAAAGCCGGCGGCACGTTGCTGCGGATCGATCTCGCATTCCGGGCCAAACGCGACCTCACCGCGGCATTTGACTTCACACTCCCCGCAACTGCCGGAGCGGCAACTGTAGTCGATCTCGATCCCGTGAGCTTCGGCCAACTCGAGCAGCGTCGTGTGCTCGTCGGTATCGACGGTCAGCCCGGTCCGACGGAACGTGACCTTGTGCATCGCTCCGGTAAATTGCAGCGACGGCGCCGCGTTCGTGACACCCTGAGCGACCCTGCCGGAGCCGAAACTCTCGCTGTGAAGGTTCGCCAGATCGAACTCCAGGACCCGCAGGATCTCCCGGATGGATTGCATGAACGGTTCGGGACCGCACATGAAAACGTGGCGGTCGCGATAATCGGGTGCCAGCAGGGTGATCATCTGGGGCGTCACACGGCCGGTCAGGCCACCCCAGCATTGGCGTCCGCGCCGTCCCGAAGTCACCGTCACGGCGACCTGCAGGGCGCTATGCCGGGAGCACAACCACTCCAACTCTCGTCGGAAGATGATGTCGGACGGCGACCGGAAGGATGCGAGCAGTTTGACGTCGACATCGGCGGCCGTGTCGACGATCCAGCGGCACATCGACATGATCGGGGTCACCCCGCATCCGGCCGCCAGGAACAGCAGCCGACGCGACGGATCCTCGAAGCAGGTGAATCTTCCGGCCGGCCCTTTGACTCTCAGCATGTCACCCAAGCGGAGCCGGTCGCACAGCCAGTTGGATACCAGCCCGCCCGGCACGCGTTTGACCGTCAACTCCAGCGTATGGGGGCGGGACGGTGAGGACGACATGCTGTACGAGCGCTGCACTTCCAGTCCGTCGATGTCCAGCAGCAGCGTGACGAACTGCCCCGGCCGGTAGGCGAACAGTACCGGGTCCGACCCGGCGAGGCGAAAAGTCTTCGCATCAGGCGTCTCGTCGATGATGCTCACCACCTTCAACTCGGTGATGCCGTCGTTCCAGGCGATACCACGGCCGCAGGTTTCCGCCGCGCGCGAGACCAGCGGGCAGGGCGGAGCAGACACAAGCTCGATACCCGAGCGGAACGCCGGAACGGCTGGCATTGCCGTCGGGCGGCCATCCGGGCGCGCCTCGGCCGGCTGGTTCGGCAGAATGAAGTGCAGGCGGTAGCCCGGTAGATCCACCTCGGAACCGTCGGATAGGCGTGCCGGTTGCCCCGGTGGCAGATGTTCCTGGTTCAGCAGCAGCGCGTGACCGGCATCGAGGCGTTCGATGACGTAGCCGCCACCGAGCCTCCGGAGGCAGGCATGATGCATCGCGAGGCTCTGCGCCTCGAGCCGGATGTCACAGTCCGGGTGGCGGCCGATCAGCGTTTCCGCGTTCAACTCGGACAGCAGGAACTCGTGGACCGCGACGCCGCTCTTCAGGATCTGCATCCGGTCCTCGGCGGCCGCCGGCGCGGCTCTGCCCCGAAACAAGCGCTGCGCCCACAGGCCCCCTGCTGCGTCGGCTCGGTGTTCGTGAACCGGTTCGTCCGGCGCGAGTGCACGGCCAAACGGGCCGGACGCGGATGCAAACAAGGTTTCACTCCAGGAATCGCCGTGTGCCCTCGGCGCATCGGCATCCGATGTCGCTGCATTGTTCATGGCGGTACCTCGTTTGCGATGTTTGGTTGCTCGCCGGGCTCAGCGATTCAGTACGTCGTCCCGGAACGTCTCCAGGATTTCGCACATTTTCGCGACTTCCGGTTCCGGAACGTTGAGTTCCAGCACGGTCTCGCGAAAGATGTGCATCACGCGATCGAAATGGATGTCGCTCAGCCCCAGTTCCTCGACCAGTCTCCGGTGCGCCTCCCGGAAGTCGTTGCCGGTGTATTCGTACGGACCGCCGAAGGCCATGCCCAGAAAGGATTTCTGTTTCAGCCGCTGCGCGTCCATATCGACATCGGCGAAGAACCGGCTCACCAGTTCATCCTGCATCACCTTCCGATAGAACCGGTCCACCACCAATTCCATCGCCTTGTCCCCCCCGACCCGGTCGTAGAGCGGGATCTCCTGCAACCGGAAATAGTCGCCTCCCTTGGCGACGACGTTGTCCGTACCCCATTCGATGCGCTTATCCAGCTTCTTCATCAGCGGGATGTGCTTGGAGCATTGAATGTAGGCTTCCTCCACCTCCACCATGACCCACCGTTCCGGTTGCTTCTTGCCTTCCAGCGCGATCTCGTCGATGACGTCGGATGGAAGGTTGTCGCGGAACGCGAGCAGTTCTTCGTTGGCGACGATCCGCGCCTTGCCGTTCACGTGCAGGCCCACGGTATCCCGATAAAGGTCCAGGATCAGCATCCCGATATGCGGGTTCTCGGTGATGTTGCCCAGGTTGGCAAACACGCCGTTGCCGCGGTACTCGGGGTAGATCAGATGTTTGTCGCTGAGTACCCGGATGAAGCCGGGCCTACCGAATTTCGACGTGCAGTCGCATTCGCCGTGACGGTCGGCGGTCGAGACAATCAGGATCTCCTGGCGCGCGATGAATTCCCGCATCGACGGCGAAAGATAATCCAGCACCTGCCGGGTGTAGAAGCCATGCGCACGCACGGCCGACCCGAATTCGCGCTGCAGTCGATGTTCGCCGTCCGAGCCTGGCAGCAGGCCTCGGGCCTCCTCGCCAGGCGCTGCCTGCGATCCCTTGGCCTCGGAATCGTCGCAGGCGAATATCGCGGGAACGTGGTCTGGATCGGCGGATGCCTCCGCCGATGCCTGATTCGATGCCTTGCGTTGCCGGTCCCTTGCGACCAGAAAGGCAAACCGCTTCATGTCGATCTCCCGACTGATCTCGTTGTACTTCACGGAGACTCGCCCCAAACAGGGCGGAGGTTCCGTTGCCGGGTGTTGTGACAGCCCGCCGCTCGGCGGGCGGGAGGCCCCCCGAGCGCCAAACAAAACAATGAACTCCGGGCAAGCCGGCGGTCAATGGGGAAAACTACGTATCGTCCGCCAACCCGATCGACGGGTCGGTGAAAGTGCTCCGGAGCGATGCACGGCGGCGCGCCGGTGCTATGCTCAATGCGATCGCTGCTTCTCGCCTGCCGCCGGCTCGGCGGCGAGGTTGGCCTCCACGATGCTGCGGATCGTCTCGTTTATCCCCGCCAGTTCGTCCCGATAGATGGCGGTACGGTAGGCCGGATTGTCGATCGGGGTCAGTGAGTCCAGCAGGGGCCGGCCGGGCTGGCTGACGTCGATGCGGGTCACGGTGGACAGGCCCGGCCGCAGCGGGTGCGCGGACAGTTCCTCAGGCACCAGCCCGATGCGCACCGGTACGCGCTCGACGATGTGAATGAAGTTGCCGCTGGCGTTCTCCGGCGGCAACAGCGCGAACGTGCTGCCGCTGCCGGGCTGCAGTCCTTCGACGACGCCGTGGTAACGGACATTCCTGCCAAACATGTCGACCGTGATCTCGGCCGGCTGTCCCGGGCGGATATCCGCCAGTTCGGTTTCCCGGAAGTTGGCCTCCACCCACAGCAGGTCCAACGGTACGATTGCCAGCAGCGGCGCACCCGGACGGACGTGCTCGCCGACCTGGACTTTGCGTTTCGCGACATAGCCCCGAACCGGCGCGACGATATTGCGGCGAACGAATTCGAGGTAACTGCGTCGGACCGATTCGGAAACGCGCAGGACCGCCGGATGGTTCCGGACCGTTGCGCCTGTCACCTGGGTCACTGCGATTTGCAGTTCGGCTTCGCTCTGCGCGATGGAGGCTTCCAGTTCCCGTTTGTGATCCTCGGCGTTTTCCAATTGCTGCTCGGGCACGGCGTCCTCGGAATAGGCCGCGCGGTAGCGCTTCAAGTCGTGCTGCACCCGCGCCAGTTGTGCCTTCTTGACCTCGATCTGGCGTCGGAACCTCTCCGTGTCGCGGAAGACCCCGGCAACCCGGCGCACGGTTTCACCCAGTTGCGCCTTGGCTTCCTCGAACGCGATTTCGGCGCGAACCCCGTCGAGTCGGACCAGTACTTCACCGGCTTCCACCGGCCGTGTGCTTTCCGTGCGGATCTCGACCACCGCGCCCTCGGTCAGCGCCGAAAGCGTAATCACATTGCCGGCGACGAATGCATCGTCGGTGCGGATCCACTGCCGTTCGTAGCGGTTCCAGTAGTGGTAGTATCCGGCTCCCGCCAACAGCATCGCCAGCGTCAAGGCCAGCAGCCGCCGGTCGCGGCGCTGCTCGAGCAATCGCGGCCGTCGCATCACGGTGCCCGCTGCGTACGGGGCTCTTCGAATCCGCCGCCCAGCGCCTCGAAGAAATCCACCATGGCCCGCAGTTGCTCGGCATCGAGTGTCTTCAGTCGCAGGCGTTGCTCGTCGCGGCTCGAAAGAGTGGTCAATACCCGGTTGCGGTCCTTCAGGCCGTAATCGTGCAGAGCGGCAGCGAGCCGCCGGTTGGCCTCATAGGCGTCCAGTTCCTGAAGCTGGCGCCGGCGCTGAGCCCTGGCACCTTCCCAGCGACCCAGCGCGTCGGCGACTTCCTGGGCCGCACGCAGCACCGCGCCGTTGTAGTTTTCGACCGCGTTGTCGTAAAGCGCCCGCTTCTGCTCCAGATGGGCCTCCAGCCGGCCACCTTCGAACACCGGCAATTCGAGCGTCGGGCCGATCGCGAACGCCTTGCTCGAACCACTGAACAGCACGTCGATCAGACTCACGCTTTGCAGGCCGGCGAACCCGCGCAGGTTCACGTCGGGATAGAACGCGGTCTCGGCGGCCTCGATGCCTTTGGCGGCGGATTCCGCGCGCCAGCGCGCTGCCGCGACGTCTGGCCGATGCGCGATCAGCCCCAAGGGGACGTTGTCCGGCAGGCCCAGCCGGTCCGGCGGCACGACCTCGTCGCCCCGGATGTGACGCCCCCAGTCCGGTCCGCGACCCGCCAAGGCCGCCAGTTGATCGCGCAGCAGCCAGGCCTGGGTGCTGATGGAGCGGTGCAACTGCGCGGCTTCATCGACTGTGGTGCCGGCGCTGTTGAGTTCGATCCTGCTGTCCAGCCCGGCGCTGTAGCGGGCACGCTCGACGTCCAAAGCCTTTTGCTGAGTATCCATCAGTTCGGCGGCGATCCGCTGCTGCTGTGCGACTGCGGTCAGTCGGAGGTAGGCCCTGGCGACCGCGGCGGCCAGCGTAACGGCCGCCTGTGCCAACTCGGCCTGCTGCGCCCGGGCCGTTCCCAGGGCTTCGTCCAGCAACGCCCGGTCGTGGCCCCACAGGTCCAGGTGATACTGCAGTTGAACCGGATTGATGATCACATAGGCGAAACTCTGGCCGGCCAATTTGGCCTGGATGCTGTTCGCCGAATAGTGCTGCTCCGAGACGGCATACCCGGACGTGACCAGAGGCAGCAGTTCCGCGGCTCGGGAGTCGGCCAGTGCTTCCGCCTGGTGCACCCGGCTGGCGGCCATCTGCAGCGTCGGATTGTCCTTCAGAGCGGCATCGATCAGACGGTCGAGTTCCGGGCTGCCGAACCGCCGCCACCATTCCCGCCGCGGCCAGGGGCCGACGGTCGCGGCCGGCACAGCCGCCAGCGTATTGCCGGTCGCCGGCAGAGCAATCGGCACCGCTCGGGATGTTTCAGTCGGCGGCCAGGCACAGCCGGTCAGCAGCCCCGGCATCATCAACGCCCATGCCGCCCGCCCGAAGGGCCGCCAGGCAGTCACGGGTGGTAGCCGTCGGCTCATGGTTCTTCGACCAGTTCCTCTAGGGCTTCCCGGCGCAGTTCACGGGCCGCATGGCGTCCGCGCCGCACCGAGGTCGGCCGGGCCGCCCAGACCAGCAGCGACAGCAGCAGAAATCCCCATCCTGCGATCCAGAACGCGTCGTTGATCGCCAGCAACGCCGCATGTTGGGTCGCGAGCTTGGCCAGCTTCGCGGTGGCGGCCGGCTCGCTGAAGCCGTGGGCCATGAGGCGCTGCAGGGTCTCGTCCGTGATCCGGTCGAAAGCCGTCAGATGCTCGACGAAACGCGACTGATGGAACGGTGTGCGCCGGTACAGCATCACCCCTTGCAGCGTGATGCCGAAGGCGCCTGCGGCGATCCGCATCAGGTTCGCGAATTCCACCGCGGCAGGATGTCGCTCGGCCGGCAGTCCGTGCAGCATGATCGCTGTCAGCGGTACGAAAAAGCTTCCGAGGCACAGGCCTTCCAGAAGTTTGGGCCACAGGATCTGCTCGAAGTCATCCGCATGATCGAAGGTGCCGATGTAGAGATAGATCAGCGCGAACGCGAGCAGATTCAGGCTGGCCGGTATCCGGGCATCGATCCGCTTCACCAGTTCGTGCATGATCGTGGCCAGCGGCTTGGCGAATACCGCCATCGGAAGAAACACCAGCCCGGCCAGAAACGACGAGTAGCCCATCAGTAACTGCAACTGCACGACCAGCAGCGAGAGCAGTCCCTGAAACATCAGGAAACCGAAGAACAATCCGGCAAAACCGATCGCGAAATTGCGGTGCGCGAGCAATCGAATGTCGATCAGCGGCTGGGGAGTGTCCCACTCCCAGACGATCAGGTAGGCCAGCGCAGTCAGCACCGTGACCGCGACGCCGGTGAGATAGGGTGAATTCAGCCAGTCCCAGTCATTCCCCTGATTCAGGAACGTCTGCGTTCCGCCCAGCACGATCGCCAGCAGCCAATAGCCGACCCCATCGAGGCGCCGGGGCGAAAGCTGGCCGCCCCGGCCGGACAGTAGTGCGGCGATCGACACTGCGACCCAAATCGACAGCGGTACATTGAGGTAGAACAGCCAACGCCAGCCCAGATGGTCCGCGATCCACCCTCCGATCGGCGTGCCCAGCGTGAACGGCCCCAGCGTGAACAGGCTCCAGATCGCGAGGCCCAGGGATTTCTTGTGATCGGGATATTCCTTGAGCACCAGTGACTGGCCCAAAGGCAGCGTAATCCCTCCGGCCAGTCCGAGCAGTATGCGGGCTGCCAGGAACGCAGGCAGTTCCCGCGACAGAGCGATCAGCACCGATGCCAGTGCGAACACAAGGAACGCCAGGCTGAACAGTCGATAGTCGCCGATCCGGCTGGACAGCCAACCCGACAGTGGAAAGGCGAGTGCGAGCCCGATCATGTAGTCGGTCTGCGTCCAGGTGCCGAGACTGGGTGGAATGCCGAGTCCGCCGGCCACGCGCGGCAGCATCGCAATATACGCGCCTGCGTTCAACAGGACGATCAAATGACCGAGACCCAGACTCACGATATACAGGTTGAACCGCCAGCCGGTCAGCCTTTCCGGTTGATGCAACGAAATCTCCAGACGCTACGCGCAGATGCCCCGACGCCTGCCGCCTCGCGGGCTGCAGAAACGAAAGAGAGGCAAACTGTATGCCAGAAGAATGCCTTTGTTTTTCCAATTCTTTTTGTGGAGGAAGCCGATCGATGCTGTCAGAATGACACCAGCTCGGCGAGTCGATCGCGGGGTCGATTTGATTTGTATTCGAAACTATTGGATTTTGCTGTCGTCAAAATGACACAATGCGCGCACCCGACCAGGAACGCCATGAGCCCGTCCCGTTTGTCCGCCGCCAATGATGTCGCCGAAGCAGTGCGCGAAGCCGTGCTGAATCTGACCGCCAACCTGCCGATG
>CAZXXC010000038.1:0-2593 GCA_964644665.1 uncultured Methylococcaceae bacterium | reverse complement strand
GGACCAACTCGGAGGGTCGATCGAGGAGCATTCGTGCATCGGCTGCGGTTTGTACAACGAAGACGCCCTGCTCGGCGTGCTCAGGGCCGATGCGGTGGCCGCTGAGGCGTTCGCGACGGTTGACGACACCGTGTTTCGAACGTTTGCGGCCATCGCCACGGTGTCGCTGCGCTACGAAAATTTCATCGGCAGACTGGAAAGCCTCGCTCGCCACCGCGGCCTGGTCAACACCGAGTTGGTCAACGAAGTGCTGCAGCGGGCCGGACCGCTGCTCGGCGACAGCCCGGCCACCCAGCGGTTGAATCGAGAAATCGATATCGTGGCGCGGTCCGATCTGACCGTGCTGCTGACCGGCGAGACCGGCGTGGGCAAGGAGGTCGTCGCACGCATCATCCATTCACGTTCGCTGCGGTCGGAGCAACCGCTGGTTTACGTGAACTGCGCGGCGTTGCCGGAGTCGCTGGCCGAGAGCGAACTGTTCGGCCACGTGCGCGGCGCGTTCAGCGGTGCCACGGCCGATCGCGCCGGCAAGTTCGAACTGGCCGACGGTGGCACGCTGTTCTTGGATGAAGTCGGCGAACTGCCGCTGGCGATTCAGGCCAAGCTGCTGCGTGCGGTGCAATTCGGCGAGATCCAGCGGCTCGGCTCCGACCGCAGCCACCACACCGACGTGCGGATTCTCGCGGCGACCAATCGGCGGCTGGAGGACGATGTGCGAGAGGGCCGGTTCCGTGCCGATCTGTATCACCGGCTCAGCATGTATCCGCTGCACGTGCCGGCGCTGCGCGAGCGTGGCAACGATTTCGCGATCCTCGCCGGCCACTTCTTGGAGCAGGCTCGGGTACGCTTGGGGCTTCGTCAGGTGGCGTTGGCGCCGGCCACGTTGCAACGCCTGAAGGCGTATCCCTGGCCCGGAAACGTGCGCGAACTCGAGCACGTCATCCTGCGCGGAAGCCTGCGCGCCGCATCGACCCGCGGTGACACCCTGGTGCTCGGACCGGACGATCTGGATATTCCGGGCACGGCGAACATGGCCGCGGCGCCTGTCGAACAGCCGGCCGGCCGCAAAGGGGTGCAGACGCTGGTCCGAGCGGTGGATGAGCTGCAGCGGGAGCGGATTAGCGCAATGCTGAACGAGTGCAACCACAATTGGTCGGAAGCTGCGCGTCGGCTGGGCGTCGACCGCGGCAATCTGCACCGCCTGGCCAAGCGGCTGGGGATGAAATAGCGTCGGTGTCGCGGGAAGACTGGTGTGGGGCGCCATTCGAGGGCAATGACCGTCTCGTCCAAGCCGGGCCGCAGCCGCGCGCCTCGGGCGACATGAATGGCCGGTCGGCGGCGGCAGACGCCGGGTACGGCCTGCTGCGCTGCGACGAGACGAACAGGCGGCTAGCGACGGCGATCCGGATTGCCCGGCTGGCAGGCCAGATCGGTCAGTTGCTGCGCCTCGGCGCGGCTCAGCGCGCGCCCGATCCAAGGCAGGAAGGCCGGTACGCGGTCCCGGTAGAGGCGGTAGGCCTCGCCGTACTGGAGCAGCAACTTTCGCTCCTCCAGCCGGGAACCCACCAGAAAATAGCCGGTGATCGCGACGGCGCTGATCAGCCAGACCGCGTCCATGTCACGGCTCCAGACGATCATCAGGCCCAGCGTATACCAGGGATGCCGAACGTAGCGGTGCAGCGGTGACAGGCAGAGCGGGCCGGGCTCGCCGGGATCCGTCACGCGCTCCCGCCACTGCCGCAGACCCAGGAAGATCTGCATGTCATAGTAACGAAGCGACCAGAGGAAACCGACGAGCGCCGTCAGCAACAGGCCGTCCGCCAGGTAAGCCCATGCCCCGGTCCAGGCCCAGACGGGCGTGCCCCGGAAGCGGTAAGTCAGCCAAAGTAGCGGCAGCAGCAGTGTGACGGCGAGGAAGTTGTAGAACAGCCGGTAAGCCGGGACCAGGGCGGGCCGGTGTGTCGCGACCCACTGCTTCACGGTACGAGAGGCGAGCAGAGAATGAATGGAAAAATAGGCCAGCCAGGCGCCTCCGACCGCCAGAATCCCGGGCAGCGGGCTCAACAGGAGGCTCGGTCTCGGATGGATGCCGGCCAAGCATAGGCGCCGGAGGGCGGCCTCCGGCGCCTTACGACGCGAATCATGTTCGCTTCAGCCGGTGATGTAGCGTTCCAGTTGCTCGATCTTGACGTCCTTGTCGGAAATCAATTTCTTCAACACGTCGCCGATGCTGACGATCCCGACCACGCGGTTGTTGTCCAGCACCGGCAGATGCCGGGTATGTTTCTCGGTCATCAGCGCCATGCATTGCTCGACCGTGGTGTCGGGTGACACATACAACACTTCGTCGGTCATCATGTCGGCAACGGAGCATCCGGTGAAGGTCTGACCACGATCCGCGACCTCTCTTGCGAAGTCGCGTTCGGTAAAGAGGCCGACCAGCTTGCCCTTATTCATGACCAGCAGCGAGCCGATATCGTTGTCGGCCATCTTCTTTAGCGCATCGAACACCGACACCGAGGCATCGATCGACAATGCCGCATCGCCTTTCGTTTGCAGCACGTACTTTACCTGCGTCATGGCCAGTCTCCTG
>CAZXXC010000037.1:0-34132 GCA_964644665.1 uncultured Methylococcaceae bacterium | reverse complement strand
CGATTCGGAATCGATCTTGGCGGCACCAAGATCGAACTGCTTGCGCTCGACCCCGCGGGGCACGAACTGCTGCGCCGCCGTTGCTCCACGCCGCAAGGCGACTACCACGCCACACTGCAATGCATTCGACGATTGGTGATCGACGCCGAACAGGAACTCGGCTGCCACGCCCGCATCGGGATCGGTACGCCCGGCGCGATCTCGAAAGCGACCGGACGCATGAAGAACTGCAATTCGACCTGCCTGAACGACCAACCGCTGCGCACCGACCTGGAGCAGCTATTGGCCCGACCGATTCGCATTGCCAATGACGCCGACTGCTTTGCACTGTCGGAAGCGACCGACGGCGCGGCGGCGGGTGCCTCCGTAGTTTTCGGCGTGATTTTGGGCACCGGCGTCGGCGGCGGCATCGTGATCCGCGGTCATTTGCTGGAAGGGCCCAACGCGATCGCCGGGGAGTGGGGCCACAACCCGCTGCCCTGGCCTTCGCATGATGAACGGCCGGGGCCGGCCTGCTATTGCGGACGGTGCGGCTGCATCGAGACGTTCCTGTCCGGTCCCGGCTTGGCCCGGGCACACGAGCGGGCGACCGGACAAAAACTGGATGCCAGGTCGATTTCCGATCGCGCGGAAGCGGGCGACCCGAACTGCGCAGCCAGTCTGACTCTTTACGAGAACCGCCTCGCCCGAGCGCTGGCCCATATCATCAATATCATCGATCCGCAGGTCATCGTGCTCGGCGGCGGACTGTCCAACAACCCGAGACTCTATCGCAACGTGCCGCGCGAATGGGGCAAGTACGTCTTTTCGGACCGAGTCGACACCCACCTCGTTCCACCGCGCCATGGCGCTTCCAGCGGTGTCCGAGGCGCAGCCTGGCTGTGGGAAGGTCATCATTAATCCGGCCCCGATACCCTTCCTGGTCTTTCCAGTCTCGCCGCCGGGGCCGGAACGCGCCCGGCCTAACCCAATTGGTCCGGGTTCGCGCAGTCCGATTCCGGACGTCGCGGGGCATCGCGAAGAGGTGACGCAGCGGGATGACCGGAACGCAACGAGATTCGCGCCAGAAGTCGCTGCAAACGCGACCGTTCCCTTTGGAACCGGCGCGCATCGCACCACTTACGGTCGTCCCGCCGAACGACGACATTGACCGCGCGATGCGCGTCGTTCAATGGGTCGCCGTAAGGACCGATCTTCGCCGCCAACGTCGGCGGATCACCTGCTCCGCTCGGACGATGAATCGCATCACCAGACGCGCGATCAACGCGGAGTAGCGCATTCTGCAGGAATTCGGCATCGCGAGGTACACGCGAGTATGCCCGTCGCCGTTTTGCAGTCCGTGGGGAATCCGGGCGGACGACAGAAAACTCAGCGCCTCGCCCAGTTCCGCCGCGAGTCGCGGAAACCCCAAGGCCGACGCCAGGTTCACCATCGAGGCTCCACCCTGCGCGAGATTCCGGAGCCTCTGCTCCGCGTTTGCGCAGTACAGATCCCCACCGTCCAGCGTATCTTCGAGTCGGTCGGCCAGCCGCAACACCACCACCGCGCGATCCAGCGCGTCGAGCCGATCCATGCCGCCCAGATAACCGTTGATCGCAGATGGCCCCCAGTCCAGCGTCGCATAGCGCGCGACATAGGCCTCGGCCCGGATGCCGGCGGCTTCCCGCACCACGGCCCGCTTGCGCTCCGTGATACCGGGACGAAACGCGCCGAAGTCCCCGTGGGCATAAACGGAATGCAGCAACCCGGCCACGACCATGTCGATGGGCTGTTCCAGCGCGCAGAGGATGCTCGCGGTTCCGACCAAATGCTCGATATTCGGCTTGCCGCTCGGCCGGTACTGGCCCGAGCAGAGCCGTGCGGCGAGATGGTAGGCCTTCGCGGCACGCTGCCGATCGGCCTCGGAGCGGCCCTCTCGTTCGAATTGCCGCAACAACTGAAGAGGTGTCTGTGCGTAGTGGTGCTGCACCGGACCGCCACTCGCCCCAGCCGGATCGCCGTACCACCCGTCCTTCGACGACATCGTCCCTCAGCCCATGGCCGCCGAATCCACCGTCATCTGCGACCCGCGGCCGCAAACGTGGTCGACCAGGCGCCTGACATAAAGCCACGGAAGCGGCCCGGGTTTACCGGCATGCCGCCAGCGCACGAATGCTGCCGACGGAAACAGAGCAAACCGCAAGTATCGCGCGCGGCTTCGCCAGTCCCGGGGTTCACACCGGGCCATCACCGCCCCGGGCGTGAGCGCCGTCAGCGCGATCGTGAAGGCCGGTTCAAAGTCGGACGGCCGCGTGCGTTCCGTTTCTTGCCGCAGCCGGTTCCGAAAACTCTGCGGGATCGCCATCTCGAGCCGATCGGCAAAATAGGCCGCGATCACGCGCATCGGCCAGACCAGGCCGCTCGACACGGCATTGGCCGCAACAAGCTCCCAGTCGAACCCGGGATGACGTTGCAGGATCGACCAGCAGTCGCCCACCCACCGGAGATTGGATCGGTTCGGGAATGCCGCGGCCTGGCCGCAGACATAGAGAAAGCTGTCTTCAGGGGACAGGGTCGCGGCTTCGACCCCGGCGAGCCGATGTTCGACGGCTCGTTCCCGAACCGCCGGTATTGTGAGTTGGAAGTACGGAAAATCGAACAACGCGGTATGAACGACCAGAGCCAAACCGGTCTTATGGGTCAGTTCGGTGCGGCAACGGCCGGGCCGAATCGGCCGGGGAGTCGAAAATTCGAGACGCTGCAACATGGAAAGCACCGCCGGTGCATCGCCCGCTGCTTCCACCAGCAGGTCGATCGCGTGGTTGTGCCGGTGGGCCGGCGCGTCATAGACCGTTTCCGACAGCGCTGCACCTCTCAGCACGATGACCCGGATGCCGGCGGCTCGGAGATGGACCAGGACATCTCCCAGGATCTCGCGGTAGATCCGGTTTCTGAGGTCCTCCCGGACGCCGGACATGCGGAGATAGGTCTGGAAATCCTCATCCGGCGTGATGCCGTTTTCCGCCAACCGATGACCGATGAACGGCAGCAGACCCTTCAGGCCATCCTCGTCCCCCTTGAACAACGACTTCGGGTCATCGATCCGATCGAGCCAGGCCGACCACGAGTCCTGGGCCGCGGGCGGCCGACAAAGGCAGGCGCGGAGCAGCAGGGTCTTGTCGCCGTCCGGCAGAATCACCGACAACAGCCCGAGCAATGTCCGGGCATCTGCGTAGGGGACCTGATTCAAGACGGCTGACGGTGACGCTGCAGCGCGGTTTGTGCCATCCGCAGCAACTCGTCCGGATCGGACAGGCGGTTACGGCTGATGTTGCTGCCGTGGATCCGCCGGAAGGTCAGGACCTCGGGCAATATTTCGACGGCCAAGCCGTGAGCGCGAGTCCGCGCGATCAAATCCGGGATGTCACGGTGGCGAAGCTCGGGATTCAGCGGGCCGACTTCCGCGAACAAGGTGCGGCGCACCACCAGCGTCGATGCGGCACCGGGTTGCGGCCTGGTCAGCGGATGATCCCGCAGTCGTTCCGCCTCCTCGCGCAATTCTTCAACCCAGAAATTCTGCTGATACGTCGTGCACAGCGCCAGTTCCGGATGCGCGGCGAAACGGGCGATCTGGCGCTCCAGCTTTTCCCGGCACCAGCGGTCATCGGCGTCAAGAAAGGCGATGTAGTCGCCCTCGGCCAGCGACACGCCGTGACTCCGCGCAACGGTCGCTCCGGCATTGTCCTGGCGCACGTAGCGTACCGCTTCGCCGTATGCGCGCGTCACTCCCGGAGTCCCGTCCGTCGATCCGTCGTCGACCACGATGATCTCCTGCGGCGGAACAGTCTGCGCCAACACACTGTCGATCGCCTCGGCCAGATACCGTTCGCCGTTGTAGACCGGGATGACGCAGCTAACGGTTCCGCTCATGCGATCACGCGCCGAATGGCTGACAAGCGCATCCCTGACATCCCGCCTCTGCTGCTGACGCCGGAGGCCTGTCCGCCTGCGGAAAGCGGCTGCCGCCGCCGAGCTCCCGGCTCGGGCAGCGTCGCCGAATCGGGCTCAATCGCTATCGCAGCCGAGCGTGGCATGGCCGTTCAGCCGTTCCGCGATTCCGGGACGGTAGACACCTGGCGCGCCCGCTCCCGCTTCAACTTTGCCAGCACCACATTCAGGCGGTCTTCGGCGGTGGCGCTGAGTGTCAGATTGGCGCGGTGCATGCGCCGATAAACAAGCGTCTCGGGCACGATCTCCCGGCGGATACCCCCTTCCTCCGCGCGAGCCAGCCAGTCGGTGTCTTCGCCGATGCGCAGTTCCCGGTCGAATCCGCCGATCCGGTCGAAAACCGCACGCCGCACCAGCAATGCCTGGCACACATAAGCGGTGTGCTCCGTCGCAAAAACATGGCCTTTCGCCTGTAGCGAATCGCCTTCACCACGCCGTTCGGCCTCCCAGAAGTTCTCCTTCTGGCAAAGGCACAGTTCGATCGCCGGATTCCGGTCGAAAACCTCCATCTGCCGGGCCAGCTTATCGCGGTGCCAAAGGTCATCCGCATCCAAAAACGCGATCAACTCGCCGCGAGCAAGCCGGATCCCCTGGTTGCGGGCCGCGGCCGGCCCGGCATTTGGCTGCCGGACTGCTCGGACCCGGTGCCGATAGCGTGCGATGATCGCGGCCGTACCGTCGGAGGACCCGTCGTCCACCACGATGACCTCGATCGGCTGGTAGCTCTGATCCAGAATGCTGTCCAACGCCTCGGCAAGAAAACGCTCGCCGTTGAAGACCGGGACGATACAACTGATCAGCGGCCGCTCGGGTGACATGGCTCGGTCGGAATCGTGCGTACCGTCAATGGTCCTGTGCCAGCCCGGGTAGCGGGGGATCGAGCGCGAACATGTCGGCCATATCGTCGAAGCGTTTCAACACCGGAGGCTCATATGCCGCGCCCGCGGGCGGGCTGGCCAAGCTCACGGCGGAGACCGGAGCATCCGGTCCCAGCGGGATCACGAGTTCCTCCTCGGCCAGTCTGGTAAGCAACGATTCGACATCGGACAAAGCGCGTTGACGATCCACGCCGAAGTGTTCCGCCACCCGGTCCGCGATCTGGCTGGGGGATTGCTGCTGTTCCACCAGTGACCAAATGAATCCGCCGACTCCGCCGACGCTGAAGTACAGGCCGTTGGCCAGATTGATCAGGATCGCTTCGCCGTCCATGACCTTTGCAGCCACCTTGGAATGATCCGGACCGTAACGCTCTTCGACATTCAACATATCGTCCTCCCGTGCAAGCAACTCGAACGGTACCCTCGGGGCATCATCCGTGGTCCGCATTCTCATTTTTCCTGGCCAGTTTGGCCATCACCAGATTCAGCATCTGTTCCTTGCCGGCAGGTTCGTTCAGTGCGCGGCTGATGTTGTGTTGATGCATGCGCCGAAAAAGCAGCACGTCGTCCAGCATCTCGCTGACCAGACCGGCCTCCCGTGCCCGAACGAACCAATCGATGTCCTCGCCGACCGGTCGCAGCGCCTCGTTCAGATAGCCGACGCGGTCGAATGACCGCCGCCGCACCACCACGGTCTGCAGAGTATAGCCCGGGAGTGCGGCGGCAGTGAGCGGATGGTGCTGTTGACGCAGTTGCACCTCCTCGTCTTTCAGTTCCGGCACCCAGAAATTTCTGACGTGGCAGAGGCAGAGATCGAGTTCCGGCCGCGTCTGAAATCGCGCCAACTGACGGGCGAGTTTGTCCGGATGCCAGAGGTCATCGGTATCCTGGAAGGCCAGGAACTCGCCGTGGGCGCGCCGAATTCCGCGGTTTCTCGCCGCGGCGGGACCGGCATTCTGTTGTCGCTCGTACTGAATGGCGCCGGTGTAACGGCGACACACCTCGGCCGTCTCGTCGGTCGAGCCGTCGTCGACCACGATGATCTCAAGCGGACGGTGGGGCTGGGCCAGGACGCTGTCGAGCGCCTCGGCCAGAAAGCGTGCCCCGTTGTAGACCGGGATGATGCAACTGATCAGCGCAGTGGCGGTCATGGTGCCGCATCGCGCGCCAGCCGCTCGACGCAGCCGGGAATCTCGTCCACGTGCCTTCCCAGTTCGAGCCAATAGGCGGGCACCGTTTCCACCAGCGCCGCGAGACGGTGGAACGCCTTGGCGCTGGGCCTCGGCAGGTACATCACCGAAGTCGGGGCGACCGCCATCAGCGCTTCGGTCCGGGTTGCCGGCCGAAACCGCGTGGTCTCGGAATCGACCACCCGCGGAAGAACCAGCGCGGCGATGCGGGTCGTGGCGGCCAGCGACCTGGGGAAGGCATCGGCCAGATACAAGACGACCTTGTCCTCTTCCGGATGGTACGGCCGGTGGGCATGCGCGAGCAGATCCGGAAAGCGGCGGATGTGATGCTCATTCAGCAGGCAGGTCGCGAACAGGCCGTAGCCCGTGAACGTGCCCGGAACATCCTGGCGCAAGCCGATGAAGTCATCGCCCAGGTACTGGAAACCGGCGCGCAGGCAGGCGATCGACGAGGTCGACTTGCCGGCGCCGCCGTGGCCCGCGAAGAGTATGCCCTTGCCGTCGATGGCAATCAGGCCCGCGTGGATGAACTGGATTTCCTGATCCTCCAGCCAAAGGGACAACAACTTGTGAAACGGGCGCGCCCGTTCGTCCAGAAACCGCTGCCCGGCCGACACTGTACAGCCGACGATGCGGTTCGTCTGCCGATCGATCCAATGGCTGCCCTGCCGGCGCTCTTCGCCGACATACCGGCCGTCCGGGGAGGTCCTGAGCAGGATGCCGGGGCCGGCGTCGCCCGCTCGACCGACAGTGTCGAACGGCTGTCCGGCTTCCGTCTGATCCCAAATCTCGACGGTGAGATCCGGCTCCGCACCCGGGGCGGGCTCGAGGTGTTCGAATGCGCGACGGACCGATCGGCCGAGCGCGCCGCCGACCACCGTGACCGAGCAGATTCGGCCCGCCAGCAGGAAGCTGAACTGCGTGCGGTTCCCCGTGCCCTGCAAAGCGGCGGCGAACCCCCGATGCAGATCCGGAAACGGTACCAGCCGGTCCGGGACGACCGGGTCGAGCGCTTGACTGATGGATTGCGGGGAACGCATCGCTCGCATTCTCTGGTAGGCTTTGCGGAGGTAAAGGTGTAACAAGAGTAGCAGGAACCGTGACGATGTTGAATGTGTGCCGCTGCAATCGCCCGTTCGGGCAGCGCTGCAGGGTGGGCACCCCGTGAAATCCGGCGGCCCCACCATCGCGGTGAACCGTGCCTGTATGTTGGGCGAGGGACCGCTGTGGCATACGGACGAGAACCGTTTGTACTGGATCGACATTCCGGCCGGCGGGCTTTATCGGCACGAGCCCGGAACCGGCGTGACGGAACAACTGCTGCAGGGGCGCGTGACGGGCGGATTCACGATTCAACAGGACGGCTCGCTGCTGTTGATGATGGATCAAGGAATGATCGGATCGTGGCGCGGCGGCGAACTGCACCTGCTCCCCATCCGCTTGTCAGGACAGACTGGATTCCGCTTCAACGATGCCATTGCCGATCCATGCGGGCGGGTGTTTTCCGGCACCATGTTCGTCGGACGCCGCAGAACGCTGGGTTCTCGAATTCTGGGCCGGCTGCGCCGTCTCGCCGGCCGGCCGCCCGGACCGGCACCGGTGAAGAACGGAGCGCTGTATCGGATCGATCCGGACGGCTCGACCCATCGGATTCTGACAAACCTCGGACGCCCGAACGGGATGGGATTCTCACCCGACGACCGCCTGATGTACGTGACCGACTCGATCAACCGGCAAATCGACGTGTTCGACTACGATGCGTCCGAAGGACGGCTGGCCAACCGCCGGCCGTTCGCCCGCATTCCGGAAGCCGTCGGTACCCCCGATGGCCTTACGGTCGATCGGGAAGGTGGTGTCTGGTCGGCCATCATGCACGGCGGCCGCATCATTCGATTCCGTCCGGACGGTTCCGAGGATCGGAGCATCGCGCTGCCGGTCGGTGAAGTCACCTGTCTCACTTTCGGCGGCAGGGATTTTACCGACATCTATGTCACCACGGCCGGCGGTCATCGGCGCGAATCCGCCGGCGCCTTGGCCGGGGCGGTGTTCCGCGTCGAGGCCGGTATTCCCGGCCGACCGGAGTACCGGTCCCGAATCCTGGTATGAGTCGGAACCTTCCGAACGATGCACCGCGCAAGCCAAGGCCGTACGGGACACCGACATCCAGTCACCGGAATGTGGACGCCTGGATTCCGGAGACCGGACCGGAACGACACAGGGTTGGCATTCTTTCGCAAACGAACAGCACTTCGACAGCATGAGTTCTTCCATCACCCGGGTCCTGATTACCGGAGCGGCCGGCAATCTCGGTTCCAAGCTGCGGAATCATCTCGAGAGCTCAAACCAGTGCGCGCTGACGCTGCTGGACTGGCAGCCGGGAGCCGACCCGGCGATCATTCGGGCGGACATCAGTCGCTATGACGAGTCCTGGGTTCGCCACTTCACCGGACAGCAGGTGGTCGTCCATCTGGCCGCGAACCCCGCGCAGTGGGCGACATGGGAAGAGTTGCAAGGCCCCAATGTGGACGGGCTGATCCACGTCTTCGAGGCGGCGGCGGCCTGCGGTGTCGAACGTGTGATTTATGCGAGTTCGTCTTCCGTGATGCGCGGCTACGGAAACGTCAAAGGGCCGCTGTCCGCCGATCTGCCGATGCGTCCGATCAACAACTATCAGGCCACCAAGGCGTTCGGGGAGCGGCTGGCCAGACGCTACGCAGAGCACTGCGGGCTGTCCGTGATCTGCATGCGGATCGGATTGATTCGACAGGGCGAAAACCGGCCTACAGGAAGTTATTTCGACCAGCGCTTCTGGCTTAGCAACCGGGACTTCTGCCAGGGCATGCAAAAGGCCATCCTCGCCACGGACGTGACCTTCGCCGTGCTGTTCCTGAGTTCCGACAACGCCGACCCGCTGTTGGATCTCGGCGAAACCCGCCGCCTCCTCGGCTATCGGCCGGAAGACTTCCATCGTCCGGTTCAGCTCCCCGTTGCCGAGCGCGTGTACCGCTTCGTCCGCAGTCAGAAATTCCGGTTGACCGAGATCGTGCGGCGCCTGCAGCGATCCACCTGAAACGTGCGCCGGCGCGGGTCCCGCCGCCGCGGGGAATGCGGTGCACGCCGGCCCCCTTGCCCATCGAGGTGGATGACGCGGCCACGCGATCTGTGTACGCTGTACAACCATGACGACCCTGCTACCAAGAATGGAGCCGCGGAGGCGGCGGACTCACCGTCCGCTCGCGGACGCACACCGGCTGAGGCTGCGGCGACCGGTGCCTCCAGGCGGTCTCCGTCGAGTGGAGCGAGCCGTCGTGATTCTGCGGCGGGTTCGGCGCCGAATGTGCGTCGTCGCCGTCCGGAAGACCGGCTTCGCTTCGCCCTCCCGTGTCACGGTCCGGACGGCACCTTGACTCCGGACCCGGACGGTAATTCAGAACGCTCGATCCAAGCCCGGCTGCTGGCCGCCTGCAGCCGGGTGGTGCTCGACGACGAGGCGACCGCCTCGCTCCGACAGGCGGCGGCGCACATCGAGGACTGGGATTCGCTGATCGAGGCCGCGGCGCACCAAGCGGTCCTGCCGCTGCTTTATCACCATCTGCAGCACGCGGCCCCGCAGCACGTCCCGGCGGAAATCCTCGCGAAACTGCGCGCCCATGTCTTTGCGACCACGGCGCAAAACCTGTTCATGTCGCGGGCGCTGGCCGACATTCTCGACCTGTTCCAGGCACGGGGGATTCGTGCGATCCCGTATAAGGGCCTGCTGATCGCTGCGAGCGCCTATCGCAATATCAGCCTCCGCCAGATCGGTGATCTGGATCTCCTGGTCCATTCCGGTGACTACGGTACCGGCCGATCGCTCCTGCTGGAGCGGGGCTACCGATTGATTCCGGAAATGGACTTGGGTTGGGAGTGTGCGTTCAGGAGTCCCGACGGGAGAGTCGAGGTCGACCTGCACCAGGCGCTGCTGCCATTTTGGTTCGA
Source organism: uncultured Methylococcaceae bacterium (assembly GCA_964644665.1). Classification (GTDB taxonomy): domain Bacteria; phylum Pseudomonadota; class Gammaproteobacteria; order Methylococcales; family Methylococcaceae; genus Methylotetracoccus. The sequence continues at coordinate 24,099 of CAZXXC010000037.1, read as the reverse complement.
CATCGGCCTCGGCTTCGACGAGTTGTGGAGCCGATGCACCCCGATCGCCATCGCCGGCAAGTCGTTTCCGAACCTGGCGCCCGAGGATGCACTCACGGTCTTGAGCCTCCAGTTGTTCAAGGACACGGTGCAAGGAAAGCTGGTGCTGAGACAAGTCTGTGACATCGCGGAAGTGCTGAGACAGCACCCGGAACTCGACTGGCCGAGGCTGCTGCAGCGTACCGCCGGGCTGGGACTTCGGCGGGAACTCCACCTGGGACTGCAGGTCGCGCGACAAGCCTTGGCCGCACCGCTGCCGGATACCGTGCGCACCCTCGTGCAGCAGGATCGTTCGGTGCAGCCGTTCGTTGCCGAGGCCATCCAACAGGTGTTCCTGCCGTCGCGAGCCGGCGAGCATTACTGGCTGCCGTTCCTGGTCCGCTGGCCTGTGAGCCTGAAGTCGAAGCTGCGAATCTTCCTGCTCGGACTGATTCAGCAGGGCGCGAAGTCTACGCTGGAGTGGGATGCGGTCCCGCCCGGGCGACTGCAACAAGCCCACCGAATGCTGTCGGGCCTGTTCCAACTGATCTGGATGTCCACCACGCCCACCGAAAAGGAACGCGAACTGATCGCACTGCCCAAGGCCTTGTCGCCGCTGTACTACCTGATCCGACCGATCCGGGTCGGCATCAAGCACCTGCGGATGAGTCGATTGGGGCGCTTGCTGGGTTTCCCGACTTCCGGCTCCCGGCCGGGTTGACCTCTTTCCGGGGCCTCGTCCGCCACGGCAAGCCGTCAATCCGTCCGGAGTCCTCGCCCGATACCGTAGTACTCGAATCCCATCCGCTGCATCATCGAGGGGTCATACAGATTGCGCCCGTCGAAGATCACCGGCGCAGAGAGCGTGGCCCTGATGCGGTCGAAATCCGGGCTGCGGAACACGTTCCATTCGGTCATGATCACCACCGCATCGGACCCGGTCAATGTATCCTCCAACCTCTCGCACAACACCAGATCACTGCGCGGACCGAAGATTCGTCCGGCCTCTTCCATCGCCACCGGATCGAACGCCCTCACCGTCGCCCCCGCCTGCCACAGCAATTCCAACAGCGCGCGGCTCGGCGCATCGCGCATGTCGTCGGTGTTTGGTTTGAACGCGAGACCCCAGACGGCAAACGTCCGGCCCCTCAAGTCATCGCCGAAGCGTGACTGGATTTTCTGAAACAGCCGCTGCTTCTGGCGGTTGTTCACATCTTCGACGGCCTTGAGCAGTTGTGCCGGATAATCGACCTCGCCAGCGGTCCGCTCTAGCGCCTTCACGTCCTTCGGGAAGCAGGAGCCGCCGTAGCCGCAGCCGGGGTAAATGAAGTGGTAGCCGATCCTCGGATCGGAACCGATGCCAACCCGCACCTTTTCGATGTCGGCACCCAGCCGCTCCGCCAGATTGGCCATTTCGTTCATGAAGCTGATCTTGGTCGCCAGCATCGCATTGGCGGCATACTTGGTCAGTTCCGCCGAACGGATGTCCATGCACACCATCCGGTCGTGATTGCGATTGAACGGTGCGTAGAGCGCGCGAAGCAGTTCGGTGGTTCGCGGATTGTCGGTACCGACGATGATCCGGTCGGGTTTCATGAAATCCTCGACCGCTGCACCTTCCTTCAGGAATTCCGGATTCGAGACCACGTCGAATTCCACTTCCAGGCCGCGCGCCCGAAGCGCCTCATTCACGGTGTGCTTGACCCGGTCCGCGGTACCGACCGGCACGGTCGACTTGTTGACGACGACGCGATAGCTCTTGATCCGCTCACCGATGCTGCGCGCGACTGCCGTGACATACTGCAGATCGGCCGAGCCGTCCTCGTCGGGCGGCGTACCGACGGCGATGAACTGGAACAACCCGTGTTCGACTGCCAAATCTACATCGGTGGTGAAGCACAGCCGCTTCTGCTCCATGTTGCGCCGGACGATCGGTTCCAGGCCCGGCTCGAAGATCGGTACCTGTCCCCGGTTCAGCGCATCGATCTTTGCATGGTCGATATCCACGCACACGACTTCATTTCCGACTTCCGCCAGACAGGCGCCGGTCACCAGGCCTACGTAGCCCGATCCGAAAACGGACAGCTTCATACCTGCATCCTTATCGCGATATCACAGAGTGTAAATCCTTCAAACGGCAAAGGACCCCGACAAATCCCGCTGAATGTCTTCCAACGTCTCCAGACCCACCGCGACTCGCAGCAGTCCGTCGCGAATGCCTGCGGCCTCCCGTTCCGCGTCGCTCAATCGGCCGTGCGTGGTCGTCGCCGGGTGTGTGATCGTCGTCCTGGTGTCGCCCAGGTTTGCGGTGATCGACACCAGACGGGTTGCATCGATCAGCTTCCATGCCGCAGCCCTTCCGCCCCGCACCTCGAAGCTGACGATCCCGCCGCCGCCGGACTGCTGACTCGCGGCAAGTTCGTGCTGCGGGTGCGACGACAGCCCCGGGTAGTAGACGCGTTCCACCCATTCGCAGTTTTCCAGCCATCGGGCCAGCGCCACGGCATTTTCGGAATGCGCCTTCATTCTGAGCGCGAGAGTCTCCAGTCCCTTCAGGAACACCCAGGCATTGAATGGACTCATGGACGGGCCGCCGGTACGGAGAAACGGAAAAATTTCCTTTTCCAGCAATTCGTCCGGTCCGACGATCGCACCGCCGACACAACGACCCTGGCCGTCCAGATACTTCGTCGCCGAATGAATCACGATGTCGGCCCCGAGCGCCAGCGGCCGCTGCAGTGCCGGGGTGCAAAAGCAGTTGTCGACGATCAGCAGGCTGCCGTTGCGGTGAGCGATGTCGGCCAGTCGGGCGATATCGGCAATTTCGGTCAACGGATTGGAAGGCGTTTCGAGAAACAGAAAGCGCGTATCCGGGCGTAACGCCGCCTGCCATGCCGCGATGTCGGTCAGACCGACGAAGCTGGTGGTGACCCCGAACTTGGCCAGATAGTTCTGGAACAGCAGAGTCGTGTTCCCGAACACCCCCCTCGAGCAGATGACGTGGCTCCCGGACTTCAGCAGGCCGAAAGCGACCGTGGCGATCGCCGCCATGCCGGACGCCGTAGCAATGGCGCGTTCCCCGCCCTCCATCGCGGCCAGGCGCTGCTCGAACGTTCGGACCGTCGGATTGGTGAATCGGGAGTAGATGTTGCCGGGTTCTTTGCCGCTGAACCGTGCCGCCGCCTCCGCTGCGCTGGAGAAGACGTAGCTGGACGTTGCGAAAATCGGCTCGCTGTGTTCCTGTTCCTGGGTGCGCCGCTGGCCCGCCCGAACCGCCTGCGTCTCCAGACCAAAGTCACCCCAGACTCCGTGATTCATTGCAGTGCTCCCATGCCGGCAGGCTCCTACACGGCGTTGTGCAGTTCCAATATCGAAATTTCCGATCCGCGCAGCGTTTTCGCTGCATCGGAACGATGCTGGCCGAGGTAGTCCAGATAATCCTGATTCACGTCGCCGGTCACATATTCGTTGTTGAAACAAGAGGTATCGAAGCGGGGAATGCTCGGGTTGCCTTTCTGCACCGCGTCGACCAGATCGTCCAGATCCTGATAGATCAGCCAGTCCGCACCCAGCTCCTGCTGTACTTCGAGGTCCGTGCGGTTGTGCGCCACCAGTTCGTCCGCGGCCGGCATGTCGATGCCGTAGACATTCGGGTAACGGACCGGGGGGGAAGCGGACCCGAAATACACCTTGCGGGCGCCGGCGTCGCGCGCCATCTGGATGATCTGCATCGAGGTGGTGCCACGGACGATCGAATCGTCGACCAGTAACACATTCTTGCCGCGAAACTCGAGATCGATGGCGTTCAGCTTCTGGCGCACCGACTTCGAGCGCTGCTGCTGGCCCGGCATGATGAAGGTGCGCCCGATATAGCGGTTCTTGATGAATCCTTCGCGGTACTTCACTCCGAGCCGGGTCGCCAACTGCAGCGCGGCGGTACGGCTGGTGTCCGGAATGGGAATCACCACATCGATGTCATGATCCGGCCGCTCCCGAAGCAGCTTCTCAGCCAGCTTGTCACCCATCCGCATGCGCGCCTTGTACACCGAAATGTTATCGATGATGGAATCGGGACGGGCGAAATAGACGAATTCGAAAATGCAGGGCGAATGCTGCACGGGAGCGGCACATTGGCGCGTATGCAGGGTACCGTTCTGTTCGATCAAGACGACCTCGCCGGGTGCGACATCGCGGATCAGCTTGAACCCCAACACGTCCAACGCGACGCTTTCGGACGCCACCATGTAATCGGTGCCTTCCTCGCCGTGCCGCTCACCGAACACCAGCGGCCGAATTCCGTAGGGATCCCGAAACGCCACGATCCCGAGCCCCGTGACCATCGCGACGACCGAATAGGCACCGCGACAGCGACGATGGACGCCGGCCACCGCCCGAAAGACATCCGCCGCATCCAGACGCAGCTTGCCGACTTCCTGCAGTTCGTGCGCGAACACGTTCAGCAGCACTTCCGAATCCGAGTCGGTATTGATATGCCGCTGATCCTGCACGAACAGCTCACGCTTGAGGGCCTCCGCGTTGGTCAGATTCCCGTTGTGCGCGAGACACACCCCATAGGGGGAATTGACATAAAAAGGCTGCGCTTCGGCCGAACTGGTGCAGCCGGCGGTCGGGTAACGGACGTGGCCGACGCCCATCCTGCCGCGCAGGCTAAACATATGATGACTGTGAAACACGTCGCGGACGAGGCCGCTTTGCTTGCGCAGATGAAAGCGGTCGCTCTCGCAAGTGACGATTCCGGCCGCGTCCTGTCCCCGGTGTTGCAACAGCGTCAATGCTTCGTAGAGATCCTGATTGACATCAGTTTTGGAAACAATGCCAACGACACCACACATAATTGCTACCCTACGTTGATGACGCGATCGGCCAGGCGGAGACTGCCGGCTCCTCGCGAGGAAGCGTCTCTTGGAAATGCCGAGGAAACCGGTTCACTCGCAGGACGCAACCCGACAGATCCGATACCGGGTTAGTGCGCCATCGAGTTCATCAATTTACCGCCGTGCTGCAACTGGCCATCGATCCAGTTCGCTAGCGGCTTGAATGCCGGGATCAACACCGACTGTTTCCACCAGGACGATTGCGGTACCGGCGTGCGCTCGGCCACTGCCAACAGCAACGCGGCAAGCAAGGCCCCCCGCATCACGCCGAAGACCAAACCGACCAGGCGATCGGTGCCGGACAACCCGGCGGTCGACAGCAGGTTGGCGATCACGCCACCGAGTATCGCCCCGACGACCAACGTACCGAACAGCACCAGGCAAAACGAGGCCGCCTTTCGAAGCGGTGCTTCCTTGATCCAGGGCTCCAACTGCTGTGCCAACAGGTCACTGAAGTGGATCGCGATCCAGACGGCGGCCACCCAGGTCATCAGGGAAAACATCTCACGCAGGAAGCCGCGCAGTAGACCCAACAGTCCGGAGATGCCCAACAATCCGAGAATGACATAGTCGACCCACACCCATTGCATTGGCTCAGAGCCTGCGCTGATGCCCATTACTCGACACACTGCGCCCGGTTGCAGACTCCATCGGCACTCTGACGCGGTAGGATGGCGGCCGGCTAGCGACCCGAAACCAGCGTGCCGCGTACCCCGGCGGCCGATTCAAGCCGCTTCAGGGTCTGTTCCGCGCGGCTCTTCTCCGCTTCCGGTCCGACCTGCACCCGATAGATCACACCGTTCCCGCCGGTGATCTTCTGCATCTGGGCGGCAAACTTCTGCTTGCGCAATTTTTCCACCAGCGCCTTTGCGCTGGCTTCCGAGGTATAGCTTCCTGCGCGAATCACCCAGGGCCCGGTGATACCGGAAGACTTCGGCTTGGCCGCCGCGGGCGCTGCAACTTTCGGGGCGGGTGCCGCCTTCGGCGGCGTCGTCGCGGGGGATTTTGCCGAGCCGGCGGGTGCTGGCGCTGCCGCACTGGCTACGGCTTCGGTCTTCTGCTTCGGGGCTGCTTCCGGCCTGGCATCCGGAGGTTTGCTCCGCGGCGTGACCGCCTTGGCCAGTTCGGTGCTCGGCGGTTTCGGCTTCGCGGCGACGCCTCCGCCGTCGGGCTTCGCGCCTGCAGCCGGCTCCGGCGGCTTGCGAACCGGTGCCGGTTTCGCGACTTCCGCGTCGGTCGATCTTCCCGTCTCGGCCCGTGCGGGAGTCTTCGGCAACAGCCGGTCGTCGGTCGCGGAGCGACTCGCATCTGCGGCGGGGCGCGCGGGTTTTGGGGGCCGGGCGGCCGACGGCTTGCTGGCCGTCGCGGCATTCTCCCTCTTCGGCTTGATCGGAGGCGCCTTCTTCTCCGGTACTTTGGAGCGCACCGCCGGCTTCGCGGGTTCCGCCGTCGCCGGCACGGACTTGACGGCCGGCGGAGGCTTGGTCTCCTTGGCCGTCGGGGACCTCGGCACCACGGCGCTGCGCGCGCGATCCTCGTCGCGGATCGGCATCGCCTCCGGTAGCCTCGCTGGAGCTCTCGGGGTTTTCGCCAGCGGACTGTCGGGAGTCGGCAACTCGTCAGGTGCACCGCCCTCGTCGGCGCCGAACTCGGCCGGCATCTGGTCGACACCGCCCTCGCGTTCCGGCGGTTGCGCGGCATTGCCGGCGGCTTCGGGTGCGGGCGCATCATCGAGCGGAATGATCCGGTAGCTGGGCCGCTCTCGCGACTTGCCGGGCTCCGCCGCCGCATCGGTCGACTTGTCCTCGTCCGGCATCGCCGGGAGTTCGATTTCGCGCTCCTGCACTTCCGGGGGCAGAGGCGGAACGTTCGTCGCCGTCACGCTACCGGTCTCTTCTCCCTTCTCGTCAAACAGCATCGGAACGAAGATGACCGCCAAGGCGACGAGGATGGTGGCACCCCACAAGCGTTGTTTCAATCGATCATCCAACGACCGTCACCCCGGTAAGTCAGCGCACTGAACAAAGTATTCGGCGACCAGAAAAAAGGATCCGAAAACAATGATTAAATCCCCGGCCTGCGCCCGGGAGCGAGCCGCCGCGACAGCCTCCGACACATCGCGAAACCGATATTCTACCCTTTCCGCTCCCATGCGATGAAGAGTATCGGCCAGCGACTCGGGCGGTGCCGCCCGACCCACCTTCAACGGCGGCAGATACCAGCTTCCGATCAAATCGTTGATTCGTTCGATCACGCCGACCCGGTCCTTGTCTCGCATCAACGCAAACACGCCGTGCATCCGGCGCTCCGGAAACCGCTGCTGCAGTTGCTCGGCGAGGATTCCGACGGCCTGAGGATTATGCGCGACATCGAGCACGATCGGTACCGGACCATCCAGTACTTCGAAGCGGCCCCGCAACCGCGCCTGACGTAGCCCGATGCGCACCGCCTCTTCGGCCACCGGCCGCTGCGAATCGATCAGTTCGAGCAGTTGCAGTACACCGGCGGCATTGCGGTACTGATGCTCGCCGCTCAATGCCGGTCGCGGCAGATCACGATAGCGGCCGCGACGGCCGTTCCAGTTCCATCCGGATTCGTGCGTTTCGTAGCGGAAATCCCGGCCGAAGCGTGCCAGATCCGCCGGCAGCGCGCGTGCGTACTCGAGTAGCGAAGCCGGCGGCGCCGGATCGGAAACCACCGCCGGCCGATACGGACGCAACACGCCGGCCTTCTCGTAGCCGATCGCCTCGCGAGTCGCACCCAGCCAATCCTGATGGTCGATATCGATGCTCGCCAGTAACACCGCGTCCGCATCCACCACATTCACCGCATCGAGCCGCCCCCCCAGACCCACCTCCAGGATCTGCAGATCCAGGTCGGCCTGAGCGAAGATATCCAGGGCCGCCAACGTGCCGAATTCGAAGAAACTCAGACTCGTGTCATCCCGGGCTTCGTCGATGCGGCCAAAGGAACGGCAAATGGCCGCATCGTCCACCGGTCGGCCGTCGATGCAGATGCGCTCGTTGTAGCGCAGCAGATGAGGCGAGGTGTAGGCGCCGACACGGTATCCTTGTGCACGCAACATCGAATCCAGATACGCCACGCAGGATCCTTTGCCGTTAGTGCCGCCCACGGTGATCGTGAACGGCTTCCGCAGATGCGGTTGCAGACGCCGCAAGACTCCCTTGACCCGATCGAGGCCGAGATCGATCTTTTTCGGATGCAGCGCTTCCTGCCAAGCCAGCCACTCGGCAAGCGCGTCGAATCGCATGGAGCTTTAGGAAACGTCCGAACCATCGGCGGCCGTCATCGGAAGCACGATGGCGGCCGTCTCATCGGGTTGCGGCGGCAGCCGCACCGGCTTTTCCTCCGGCACCAGCGAATGCCGGAAGGTCAGGAACGTCAACAGCCGGTGGATTCGGTCACGCATTTCCCGTCGATCGACGATCAGGTCGATCGCGCCGTGCTCCAACAGAAACTCGCTGCGCTGAAACCCCTCCGGCAGTTTCTCCCTGACCGTCTGCTCGATCACGCGCGGTCCGGCAAAACCGATCAATGCGCCGGGCTCGGCGACGTTGATGTCACCCAACATCGCGAGGCTCGCCGAAACACCGCCCATGGTCGGATCGGTCATCACCGAAATGTAAGGAATTCCGGCCGCGGCCAGGCGCGCCAGCGCAGCGCTGGTCTTGGCCATCTGGAACAGCGAGAGCAGCGACTCCTGCATCCGCGCCCCGCCGCTCGCGGTGAACACGACGAATGGAATCCGATGTTCCAGGCTTTCGGTGACTCCGCGAACGAAGCGCTCACCCACGACCGAACCCATCGATCCGCCCATGAAATCGAAGTTGAATGCCGCGGTCACCAGCGGCAATCCCTTCAACTGGCCGCGGACGACCACGAGAGCGTCCTTTTCGCCGGTCCCCTTCTGCGACTGCGTCAGGCGATCCTTGTACTTCTTGCTGTCCTTGAACTTCAGTGAATCGATCGGGCTCAGATTTTCGCCGATTTCCTGACGGTTTCCCGGATCCAGAAAGAAATGCAACCGCTTGCGACCACTGATGCGCATGTGGTGCGCGCACTTCGGGCAAACTTCGAGGTTTCGCTCCACCTCGGCGCGATACAGGATCGCACCGCAGTGGGGGCACTTCGACCACAGCCCTTCTGGAACCGCACTCTTGCTGGATGCCTCGGTCCGAATCTTGGCGGGCACGAATTTCTGGAACCAGCTCATGACGATGCTCCTGCCCTGGAATCCATCGCACTGCGCATCGACCGCAGCAAGGCCACGATGTCGGCCTGTGCCTGGTCCAGCCGATCCAGGCCGTGTTCGATCCGGCTGACCAACGCACTGCCGACGACCACCGCATCGGCGAACCGCGTCAGTGCGGCCGCCACCTCCGCGTCCTTGACGCCGAACCCGACTCCCACCGGCAAATCGCACAAATGGCGGATTTCGGCGACCTTCCGCTCCACTTCTGCCAGATCGAGATGCGATGCGCCGGTGACGCCTTTCAGCGACACGTAATAAAGGTAACCCTCGCCCAGTTCGCCCATTCGGCGGATCCGCTCGGCCGTGCTGTTGGGAGCCAGCAGAAAAATCGGATCGATCCCGGCGACACCGAGCAGCGAAACCAGTTCACCCGATTCCTCCGGCGGCATATCGACCGTCAACACCCCATCGACCCCAACCTCGCGGGCCCGGTCGACGAACGCGCGATACCCCATGCTTTCGATCGGGTTCAGATAACCCATCAGCACCACCGGCGTGGTGCGGTCACGGCTACGGAACTCGCCGACCAGTCCGAGCGTCTTGCGCAGGCTCATCCGGTGAGCCAGCGCACGCTCGCTGGCCTTCTGGATCACCGGGCCGTCCGCCATCGGATCGGAAAACGGCACGCCCAATTCGATGATGTCGGCTCCGGCATCCACCATCGCGTGCATGCACGGTACCGTGAATCCCTCGACCGGATCGCCGGCGGTAATGAACGGAATCAGCGCCTTGCGGCCGGCCTTCCGCAGTTCCTCGAAGCGCGCGGCAATGCGGTTCACAGCACCAGTCCCTCGCGGGTTGCAATCGTGTTGATGTCCTTGTCGCCGCGGCCCGAGAGATTGACCAGAATTTGTTGGTCCGGTCGCATCGTGGCCGCCAGCTTCATTGCGTAGGCAACGGCATGACTGGACTCGAGGGCGGGCAGGATGCCTTCCTTCTCGGTGAGGGCGTGGAAACCGACGAGTGCCTCGTCGTCGGTGATCGAGACATAGGTCGCCCGCCCGCTGTCCTTCAGCCACGCGTGCTCGGGACCCACGCCGGGATAATCCAGGCCGGCCGAGATCGAATGCGTCTCGATGATCTCGCCGTCTTCGTCTTCCATCAGATAGGTCCGGTTGCCGTGCAGAACACCGGGGCGTCCGGCACTGAGAGGGGCGGAGTGCCGGCCGGTGTCGATGCCGTCCCCGGCCGCTTCGACGCCATACATCGCCACGCCGGCATCGTCGATGTACGGGTGGAACAGGCCGATGGCGTTCGATCCTCCGCCGACACAGGCCACCAGCGCATCCGGTTGCCGGCCGGTCAGGTCCAGCATCTGCTGCCTGGACTCCCGGCCGATGATCGCCTGAAAATCCCGGACCATCGCCGGGTAAGGATGCGGACCAGCCACGGTGCCGATGATATAAAAGGTGTCGTCGACATTGGTCACCCAATCCCGTAACGCCTCGTTCAGCGCGTCCTTCAGCGTCTTGGAACCGGATTCGACCGGCACCACGGTCGCTCCCAACAATCGCATCCGGTAGACGTTCAACGACTGCCGCTGGACATCGACCGAACCCATGTAAACGATGCATTCCATGCCGAACCGCGCGGCCACCGTCGCGGTGGCAACGCCGTGCTGGCCGGCGCCGGTTTCGGCGATCACGCGCCGTTTACCCATGCGCTTGGCCAACAGCGCCTGCCCGACCGTGTTGTTGACCTTGTGCGCGCCGGTGTGATTCAAATCCTCACGTTTCAGGAAGATCTGCGCTCCGCCGATCTCGCGACTCAGACGCTCGGCGTGATAGATCGGCGAAGGACGGCCGACGTAATGTTGGAGATCGTAATCCAGCTCCGCGACGAACGCCGGATCGTTCCGATAGCGCTGGTACGCCTCGCGCAATTCCTCGAGCGGCTGAATCAGCGTCTCCGCGACGAAGATGCCGCCGTAGGGTCCAAAATGGCCCCGCGCATCCGGGAGATCATAGTGCTGTGTTCCGCTCTCGCGCTGCATGATCAAATCGGTAAACCTCTTGCAAAAACGCCGCCATTTTCGTCACATCCTTGATGCCTTTGTCCGCCTCGACCCCGCTCGACACGTCCACCCCGTAGGGATGCATGGCATCCAACCCGGCACCGACGTTCTCCGGCGTCAAACCGCCGGCCAGTACCAAGCGCACACCACCCGGCGTCTCCGCACGGCGCCAGTCGAATGAGAGCCCGGTGCCGCCCTTCGCCGACGGGTCGTAAGCGTCCAGCAGCAGCGCCTGCGCCCCGGCATGGCGGCGCGCTTCCCGCACCAGATCCGTGGATTCCCGCATCCGGATCGCCTTGATATACGGCTTCCCGAAGCTTCGGCAGTACCCGGGGTCTTCATCCCCGTGGAACTGGAGCAGATCGATCCGCAGCCGCGTCAGGGTCTCCTGCACCCGACCCGGCTCTTCATCGACGAATAGGCCCACCACGGTGACGAAAGGCGGCAACGCCGCCAGTATCGCCGCCGCCTGTTCGACCGCGACCGACCGCGGGCTTGGCGGGTAGAACACCAGTCCGAGCGCATCCGCACCCAGCAGCACCGCCGCTTCGGCGTCGGCGGGTCGCGTGAGGCCGCAGATTTTAACGCGAGTTCGCTGCCAGGGATACGTCATCGTCGAGGTGAGCGGGAGAGTAACGTGCGGCGCCCCGGGGCAGGAGCGAAAAGATCGGGTCGCGGGGCAATTCGAAGCGGTCGGGATAGCAGACGCCGCCCAAATATAACCCATCCGGAAGTGCCGTGACACCGCCCGCGGCGCGATCGCGTGCGGCCAACACTTCCGCAGCCCATTCCGGTTCCCGCTTGCCGGCTCCGATGGTCATCAGTACACCGACGATGTTGCGCACCATGTGATGGAGAAACGCGTTCGCGGCCAATTCGATGATGACCCGTTCACCGTCGCGTCGTACGGTGATGAAATGGAGATTCCGGAATGGACTCTTCGACTGGCAACCCTGGGCACGAAACGAGGAGAAGTCGTGTTCGCCGACCAGACACGATGCCGCCCGCTGCATCCGGCATTCGTCCAGCGGCTGAAAACACCAGGTGACCTGTCGCCTCGACAACGCCGACTTCATCGGACGATTCAGGATCACATAGCGGTAATAGCGGGCGATCGCGCTATAGCGGGCGTGAAAGTCCGCCGGCACCGGGCGGGTCCAGAGAATGCGGATATCCTCCGGCAGTTCGGTGTTGGACCCCAATAACCAGGCGCGCTGCGGGCGTTCGGCGCGCGAATCGAAATGCGCTACCTGCGCGATCGCATGAACCCCGGCATCGGTTCGCCCTGCCGCGTGAACGCGCACCGGTTCGGCCGCAATGCAGCTCAGCGCATTCTCCAGCACCGTCTGGACGGTCCTGCGTCCCGGCTGCCACTGCCAGCCGGCGAATGCCGTTCCGTCGTATTCGATGCCCAGCGCAATCCGCATGCTCAGTTGAAGGAACTCATGAACGAACAGCCCAGTGTATCAGAGCCCGAGGGTCTCAGCCGTCGCGGCGTGCGTCCGGCCGCTTCCATGCCGCCCCAAGCCGACCCGCCACTCGATCCTCAGCGGAATCCCGACAAGAATGCTGCGTTGCAATAGTTCTTGGATTGTGATCCACTGCACAAACTTCCAATAACAAAGCCAAACCTGCCGTAAGGCAGGGACGGAAAGCCACGGGTCCTGTTCCCGGGAAAGCCGCGCTGCCGACCATGGCCCACGTGAGGGTCATGCAAGGACAGCGCGGCTTTGCTGTATTGCAGAAGGAGGAATGTCATCACCCGTCGCGGGTGATCTTTGGTTACAGGGAGAATTCCGATGTTCATCAATTACTCCGGCCCACATCGACAGACAACCAGCCGTTCTGCCGACAGGTCCCGCAGACGAGCCGTCATGGTTTCGTTGCTGTTGGTTTCAGCAAGTCCGGTCAGTGCCAAGAATTACGATGTCACCAGCCTGAACGACAGCGGCGCGGGATCGCTGCGCGATGCCATCCTTCAAGCCAACAGTCATCGCGGGAAAGACACCATCACATTCCGTGTGGATGGAACCATCGCACTGGCGTCGCGGCTGCCTCCAATCACCGATTCCATGGGCCTCGCGATCGATGGCCGCGGAAGGGACGTCACCATCAGCGGAGGCCATGCGGTGCAACCGATGGTGGTAGCCTCCAGCGGCAGGCTCGAATTGTCGAGATTGGCCATCGCTCACGGCAACAACAACGCACTGACACCGGACGGTACGGACTATGCCGGCGCCATCGGAAACCGGGGCATCCTGATCATCAGCGAATGCCGACTGTTCGACAACGCCGGGTATGAAAGCGGTGCCATCTACAACAAAGACACGCTGAGCATCAGTCACAGCATCCTGTCCGGCAATTCGGGCGCGTACGGTTCCGGCGCCATCGACAACTACGGCAAACTGACCCTTTACGACAGCAGCCTATCGGGCAATAGTGGTTGGGCTGCCGGCAGCGTTTTCTCTCATTCGGGCGCAGCGACACTCACGGTCGGTCGCTGTACCTTTTCCGAGAACTTCTCGCGCTTCAACGGCGGGATCGCCAACGAGGGCACCGCCGTCGTCAGCAACAGTACGTTCAACGGAAATTCCTCCGCCCGAGGGTCGGGCGCGATTTCCAACGGAGGCAGCCTCGCGCTGATCCACAGTACGGTCGCCGGCAACTCCGGCTCACCACCGTTTGCGTTCGACGCGCCCGGCGGAATCTCCAACTCCGGCACGCTGTACATCACCAGCAGCCTGCTCAGTGACAACGTGTACGGCGACTGCCGAAACGTCGCCAAGGTCATTCCCACCGGACTGAACTGGGTTGGAGATGGGTCCTGCGGCTTTCCCGTCGCGGGTGATCCGCTGCTCGAAGCACTGGCCGACAACGGCGGTCCGACCGAAACCATGGCGCTGCAAGCCGGCAGTGGAGCGATCGATTCGGCCGATGACCGAATTTGCCGAGCGTCCCCCGCCAAAGGATCCGACCAGCGCGGCATCAAACGGCCGCAGGGTACGCACTGCGATATCGGAGCGTTCGAAAAGGCCGAAGGCGACTTCACCGGCTTCCTGTCCCCGATCGGCAATCCCCCGGAGCTGAACGAAGTGCCGGCCGGCCAAGTGGTCCCCTTGTCGTTCCAGTTCCAGGGCAATCGGCGCGGAGCGATCTTCCAGTTTCCCTATCCCCAGTCCAAACAGATCGATTGCGCCACCGATCGGTTCGCTGACCCGACGGCCGCGCCGAGTGACGGCAAGCTGAAGGCGTTTCGTAACGGATACACCTTCTACTGGCAAACCGATCCGACCTGGAGGGGCACCTGTCGGCAGTTCCAGGTCCTGTTCTCCGACGGTCGATTCGGTCAGGCCAATTTCAGCTTCCGGTAGCCACAGTTCCGAACGACCGCGAATCCCCTGATCCCGAGCTGGTACCCGCCACCTTCCATCGGTGGCGGGTCACTGCGAGACCGTTGATTCGGATATGCGCCTCCCGACTGAATTGCTGCGTTGCAAAGTTTTTCCAGATGTGATTTACTTCACATCGTAAAGCCAAACCTACCGTGAGGTAGGGACGGAAAGCCACGGATCCTGCACCCAGGAAAGCCGCGCTGCCGAACATGATCCGCGTCAGGGTCATGCGCTGGAGCGCGGCTTTCTTGTTTGCACAAGGACATCCGCAATCATTCGTCGGGGGGCGAAATTGCAGCAGGGAGAATTTCGATGTTCAGTCACATCCAACCGCCCACTTCCATACGGAATCGAGTGGGACAGCCCTTCTTCTTTCGAACGGCCATCGCCGGTGCACTGCTCGCCTCGGCGGGTGCGGCCACGGCATCCACGTACCTGGTCACCAACCTGAACGACGCCGGGGCAGGATCACTGCGCGAGGCCATTTCGAAAGCCAACGGTCATCGCGGCAGGGATACCGTTGCATTCCAGGTCGACGGCACCATCACGCTCGCATCGACTCTGCCAGCCATCACCGACCCGTCGGGCCTGATCATCGACGGCAGCAGCAACCATATCATCGTCAGCGGAGACAACGCCGTACAGGTCATGTTGGTGAATAGCCGCGCCAAGCTGGAACTCAACAACTTGACAATCACCGACGGCCGCTTCAATCCGCCCGTCGCGGTGGACGATTTCGGCGGCATCGGCAACAACGGCACACTGATCATCCACAACAGCAGGATATTGCGTAACAACGGCTTGCCCGGTGCTGGCGGCATCAAGAATACTGGCTATCTGAGCATCGTCGACAGTACCTTGTCGAACAACACATCCGGCGGTACGGTCGGCGGAATTTTGAACGACGGCACCCTGAGCATCAGCCGAAGCACGTTGTCCGCAAACGCCGGTTACGGCGCCGGTGGCATCGACAACCGCGGAAGTCTCGTGATCGATGGCAGCACCGTGTTCGGCAACAGCGCGGCGCAAGGCGTGGGCGGCATCCGCAACAAGGGAAAGCTCGCCATCAGTCGTTCGACGATCACCAACAATACTGCCCGCGCCAGTAACCTTGGCATCGGCGGTGTATTCAACGAGGCGGGCGGCATCGCCGAAGTCGGCAACTCGACATTCGTTGGAAACGGGCCCGTTGCCATCGCGAACACCACCTCGTCCACGTTTTCGATCGCCAACACCACGATCGTTGACAATCAAGGGAACTCTTTCGGGAACACGGCCTTGGCTCCGGGCGGCATTACCAACGGCGGAAAATTGCATATTGCGAACAGCATCATCGCCAACAATACGGTCGGAGATTGCGCGACAACCGGCACATTGAAGTCCTCTGGAGTGAACTGGGTCGGCGACGGCTCTTGCGGTTTTCCTGCCTCCGGCGACCCACTGCTCGGGCCCCTGGCGGACAACGGCGGTCCCACCGAAACCATGGCGCCGCAGGCTGGTAGCGGGGCGATCGACGCCGGCGACGACCGTGTCTGCCGAGCTTCTCCGGTCAAAGGAGTCGATCAGCGCGGTGTCAAGCGGCCTCAAGGCTCGCATTGCGACATCGGAGCCTTCGAAACGACAGTGAACGAATTCGCCGGATTCAGCGCGCCGATCGGCAACCTGCCGCTGCTGAACGAAATCGAGGCCGGCCAGACCGTGCCGCTGAGCTTCGGATTGGGCGCAGGCCAGCGCTCGGCGAGCTTCGTCGCCCCGTACCCCGTGTCCAAGGAGATCGACTGCAGCACCGATCAGATCGTCGACCCGAGCGCCGTTCCCAGCGAAGGCAAACTGAAGACGTCCCGAACCGTTTCCACCTTCCACTGGCAGACCGACCCGGCTTGGAGCGGCACCTGCCGGCAATTCCAGCTTCTGTATTCGGACGGCCGCTTCGGCCTGGTCAACTTCCGCTTCGACTAGCGGGCCGCCCGCTTGATCCCGCCCGCCGCTGCTGGCGTCGGGCGGGTCCCGCATCGAGGGTCCTATCTCCATCGAGACATCACGGGCTCATCATCGATCCGGCCGCCAGCCGGCCAGCGACGACGCCAGAGGAGACCCCAGCGCCTCGCAAACTTCCCCGACGGCTCGACAGCTCCAGTGGCGCTGATAGTTGGTCGTCGTCATGAAGGTATTCGTGATCATGCGGTCCACGTACAAGCGCCCGACCAAATGATCGATCTCGTGTTGCAGGATGCGGGCATACCAGCCCCGCGCCTCGATCTCCACCGGCGCAGCTCTTTCGTTCAGAGCCCGGACCCGGACCGCAGCGGCCCTCGGCGTCACGGCGGTGTAACCGGACACGCTCAGGCAACCCTCGAAGAAGCACAGCGGCTGAGGGTCCACGAACGTCAATCGCGGATTGATCAGCACATGGAACGGCACCGGCCGGCGTTCCCGGTCCACCAACTGCTCCGGGTTCAGATCCCGGTGATACAGTTCGCGATCCTCGATGACCACGAGTTGCAGGCCGACTCCCACTTGCGGTGCCGCCAGCCCCACACCGGGTGCGTCGCGCAAGGTCTCGCGCATCATCTCGATCAATTCGCGGATTTCCTGCGATCCGATCTGGCGCTGACCGAGCGGCGCTGCCGACTCACGCAGCACCGGCTGGCCGGACTGTTGGATCTTCAGGATCGGTTTCATCGGTGTCCGTCTTGCATCGATTCACGCCGGCCGGCAGATCGCCGTGCGCCGCCTTTGCTCCCCCTGCTACGGGACAGGGCGCGTTGCTCCATCCGGAACGTTCGGCGTCCGCGGCCGAGCCGTGGCCAGAACGCTCCCTGTCGAACTTGCGATGCCGGCGGGATTCTGAAAGACTTCATTGCGCACGGCAAACCCACCGTCTTAACCGGCATCACCGAAAAGGAGAAAAAATCGATGAACACCCATTTCAGGATCGGATTCTTGGCCATCGGCGTTTTGCTCGGCGGCTCGAGCGCCATCGCCCAGGCCGAAGAACAGCACGCGGAGGAAGCGGCGAAGCATCTGGAGCAGGCTACGGAAAGTGGGAAACAGGGTGCGGCAAGCGAGGCCGGGAAGCATGCCGACGAGGCCGAGCAGCACGCCATCCAGCAGAACAAGAAGCGCCCCCATCGCACACGGTCCAAAAAAGTCGCCGGAGAAGAGCCGAAGCAAGAGCACGACGAACAATCCTTCAGTCAGATGGAAAAGGCGAAGGGCCACGCCCGAAAAGGACACCCCGACCAGGCAGGTCAGTCCGCCGAACAGGCGCAGGAACATTTGCAGAAGAAGGAGCAGGCGAAGTAGGCCTCCCTCCGGAGGAAAGCCACCGGACCGCGCAACCTGCAGAGCAGCCGTTGCGCCCTCCGGCGGCGCCAGCCGCCCAGGGCAATCAGCCCAAGAATTCCGTCGCATCGTGACAGGGCAGGCCGATAGCCTCGGCGACGCCTCGATGGGTCACTTTTCCGTCGACGATATTCAGGCCTTTCGACAATGCCGCGTTGTTCTTCAACGCCCTTTTCCAGCCCTGATTCGCCAGTTGGAGCAGGTACGGAAACGTCGCATTGGTCAGCGCCAGCGTCGAAGTACGCGGCACACCGCCCGGCATGTTGGCGACACCATAGTGAATGATGCCGTCGACCACGTAGGTAGGATTCTCGTGCGTGGTCGGTCGGATGGTTTCGACACAGCCGCCCTGATCGATGGCGACATCGACGATCACCGCTCCCGGCAACATGACCGACAGATCCGACTTCCGGATCAGCCTGGGTGCTTTCGCCCCCGGTATCAGCACACCGCCGATCACCAGATCGGCGACGGCCAGCCGATCCAGCAGGTTGTGACGGTTGGAGAAGATGAGCTGCACGTTCGCCGGCAACACATCGCTCAGATAGCGCAACCGTTCCAGAGAAACGTCCAGGATCGTCACCTGCGCACCCAAACCGGCCGCCATCTTCGCGGCATTGATGCCGACCGTACCGCCGCCGAGGACCAGGACTTGCGCGGGCGCCACACCGGGCACGCCGCCCAGCAGCACACCGCGGCCGCCATGCAACCGCTCCAGATACTTGGCCCCCTCGTGGACCGCCATGCGACCCGCGACTTCCGACATCGGCGTGAGTAAAGGCAGTTCGCGGGACGGCAGTTCCACCGTCTCGTAGGCGATGCAGGTCGCGCCCGAAGCCAGGTGTGTGCGAGTCAAGGCTTCGCTGGCAGCGAAATGGAAATAGGTGAACAGCAACTGCCCCGGTTCGATACGATGCCATTCCGACTCGATCGGTTCCTTGACCTTGACGATCATGTCCGCCGCCGACCACGTGGCATCGGCATCGGGCGCAATCTGCGCACCAACCGCAGTGTACTGCTCGTCGCTGAACCCGCTGCCGACCCCCGCCCCTTTCTCGACCCACACCGTGTGCCCGGCTGCGACCAGTGCCTCGGCTCCGGCCGGAACGAGCGAGACGCGGTTCTCGTTGGTCTTGATTTCCTTGGGAATACCGATCTTCATAGGGACCTCGAAACAAGTTGGGGGTGCAAAGAACAAAGCTCATGGAAACAGGTTGCCGGTGTCCCGCGCGGGCGGGCGGTGAGCGGAGCTCCAAATGAGCCGATCCGCCTTCGCGCTTATTCACGGTCACGAACGATCAGAGCACGACTGCGGTTCGCGATGCGCCCCAAATCAGGCCAAGCGGGGTCGTCGAATGCATCACCAAGTGGTCGGCGGCAGAACCCCTGGAATCGTCGCAACAGGGCCAATCCTTCCGGCCAGGGACCGTAACCGGAATCGACATTGATGTGACCGGCTGCGCCGAGATCGATCAGGCGACTTCCCCATCGGCTCGCCCAAAGCTTCGCAGCATCCGGGGTCAGCCACGGGTCCGTGGTACTCGCGATCAGCAGTGATGGAAAAGGCAACCGGCCGCTGAAAAGACGGCCCGCCGAGCCGACCCGTTCAGGATCGGCTGGAGCCACTAAAAAAGCTCCGGCGATGCGGTCCGCACGACTGGCGGCCGCCTGCACGGATGCCAGGCAGCCGAAACTGTGTGCAACCAGCCACACCGGTCCCGGGGTGAGATCCAAACATTCGCGCACTCGTGTCGACCAGCGTTCCAGATCCGGGACATTCCAGTCACACTGATCGACGCGCACCGTGCATGCGCACTGGTACTCCAGCCAGGTCTGCCAATGCCCCGGGCCGCTGTTGCCGAGCCCCGGCACGATCAACAGCGTATTGCTGGCATCACTGTCCACGGCGACATGAGACTGCGGCATCGCTCCTCCGATCCTCTGTTGATCCGAAAGCACAAACCGCGCCTATTGATCCGGCATCGTTCACAGGAGGCGCCACAGGTCGACGGCGGCGGCAACGCGGCGCAATGGTCCGTCCTCAGGAACGGCTCGCGATCCCATTGGATAGTGGCCTGCGGCTTGGGCGAACAGAAACCAAACCGAACCGCGCGCAGACGGAATGTCCACGAGGTGATGGCGAATTGCCCTATCAGAGGCCACCCGACCCGCCGGAATCAGTGAACGAATGCGACAACAACGAGGCGGCCAGCCGTTCTGCCTGTACCCGAATTTCCGGCACCGCGGTGGTTTCCCACAGGATTCCTTTTTGCGGCGGGCCAAGCGTGTAGAGGGTTTCGGACGACACGCCGTGTCGACCGATCAGCGCGCCGTCGCCGTCGACATCGAGTCCCAGCCGCAGCGGGTCCGGCCGCGCGAGGCCCCGAGCCAGCAGGTCCTGCACCAGGGGACTGTCGAGCTTGCGGTAGTCGCTCTCCGAACCCGAACAGTTCAGCACCGCGCCGACCCGGAAAAGCGAAGTCGCTGCGTTGCCCCGTTCCCGGATCACGACCTCGACATCGACTCCCTCGTCCCGCAATTCCCGGATGCGTCCGACATGGCGAACCAGTTGCCCGGACTCGATCAGCGCGTTCAAGCGCGCCGAAATGACCGGCGCGATCCGGTGCCGATGGCAGTCCCAATAAGGGCGCAGGTGACTCAAGAACCGGCGCCGCTCCGGGTGAGACAGGCTTTGCCAAAGGGCCTGATTGCTCGGACGCAGGGCATCGATCACCGCGCGCCAATCACACCGGCCGGTCCGGATGAAGCGCCGAATCTGGTGCAGCCAGTCCCGAACCCTGGGCACCGCGCCGGCGGTCCGGAGACTGAATGCGACCCCGGCGAACCGCGCATGCGGTTGCGGCCACAATCCCCGGCGGGAAACCGCGTGAATCAAGCCGCGATACTGCACCTGACTCAGCGCGATCGCCCAGTCGACCATCGTCAGGCCGCTACCGATCAACAGGCAGGATTGGGTCCGAAGAACCTTCTGGGGCAGGTCTGGTGCCCACGGGTCGCCATGATAATGCGGGCCGTCGTAGAAGGATGGATTCGCAATCGCCGGATTGCCGGGACGGAAGTTGCCGAGCGCCAGCACGACCCGGTCGACGACCAGCGTTCCGCCCCCGGCCATGCGCAATCGCACCCCCGCCGATTCCGGATCCAGCCCCACCGCCTCCTGCATGACTCGTTCCAGCCGGACGCCCTGCCCCGCCTGCCGTTCCGCATCGTCCAGCAGTTGCCGGAGGTAGGCTCCGTACGCCCGTCGCGGCAGGAACGACTCCGGCGCAACCGCGGTGACCCACGGCGGATCGATCAGGCTGCTCGCCTGGGTCCCTGCCCAGCGCAGAAAATGATCCGAGTCCTCCGGATAGGCGCTCATGTTGCCGGCAGGCACGTTCAGCAAATGGCAGGCGGCGCTTGTGCTGTAGGCGACCCCGCGCCCGAACCGTTCGGCTGCCCGCTCCAACAGGTGGATCGTCAGCGGCCGATCGGCTTGACGCAGCAACTGGGCCGCCGCCATGGTGCCACTGAAGCCGGCACCAATGATCGCGATTCGGAACGGGAACGACATCGGATAGCAAACCTCGTCGACCGGGCCAATAACAGTTCCGCCTGGCGGTCATCCGGCGGGGGCGTAAATTCCCCAACCGGGGACATGCTCCTGCCAGGCGGAACCACCGGCCCCGTCCCTGATATCCCGGCCACCGACGATCGGCATGGACGATCAGGGAATCCGGCGCGCGGCCGTGCTGGCCAGGTAGGCCTTCAACCCGCCTCTGATCGATACAACGTCCGTGTAGCCTAACTGCTGCAAGGTGTCGGCGGCAATGGCCGAACGATGACCGATCGTGCAGTAACCGACGATCGGTGAGGACTTGTCCGGAACGATGGCTTCGATCTCGCGCTGCAGCGAATTCCAGCAGAGATGGGTTGCCCCCGGAATGTGACCGGCGCGATATTCGGTTTCCTCACGCACGTCGAGGAATATCGCACCGGCGCCGCGCAGACCCTCGGCCGAGTCGGGCGAAATTTCCTTGATGCGTGTTCTGGCGTCGTTGGCACGCCGTACGATCTCGTCGAGATTTGGCATCAGATACCTCCTGATGAAATGGAAAACACGAAGGCCCCATCCCTGGCCGACAATCCGTCCTCCGGAAATTCCGGTCATTTTTCGCTGCTCACCGTTGGTGCTGTGTACGACCAGCCTGAATGCGGAGCAGGTCCTGGACCAGCGCATCGATGTCCTCGCCGGTGTTGTACAGGGCCAGCGTCGCGCGCACCGTGGATTCGACACCGAAACGGCGCAGGATCGGCTGCGCACAGTGATGCCCGGCGCGCACCGCGATCCCTTCCCGATTCAGCGCCTCGCCCACTTCCTCGGAACGAAAGCCCTCCAGTACGAACGACAACACCCCGGCCTTCTCCGCGGCCGTGCCGATGATGGTCAGACCCGGTACCGTGTGGAGCCCGGCCGTGGCATAGGCCAACAGGTCGTGTTCGGCGCGGTTGACCCGGTCGATGCCGATCCGCTCCACGTAGTCCAGCGCGGTTCCCAGGCCCACCGCATCGGCGATGTTGCCGGTGCCGGCCTCGAAACGAGCCGGTGCCGCCTGGTAGAGGGTCCGCTCGAAGGTGACGTCCTGGATCATGTTGCCCCCGCCCTGCCACGGCGGCATGCTGTTCAGCAGCTCGAGCTTGCCGTACACCGCCCCGATCCCGGTCGGCGCGTAGATCTTGTGGCCGGAGAACACGAACCAGTCGCAGTCCAGAGACTGCACGTCGGTCCGCAGGTGCGCCACCGACTGGGCACCGTCGACCAGCACTCTGGCGCCGTAGCGGTGGGCGATCTCGATCATCTCGCGCGCCGGGGTGATGGTGCCGAGCGCATTCGAAACCTGCGAAAACGCCGCCAGCCGGGTGCGCGGGCCGAACAGTTGCTGGTATGCATCCAGCAGCACCTGGCCGCAGTCATCGACCGGCGCCACCTTCAGCACCGCACCGGTCGCCGCGCACAATTGCTGCCATGGCACGATGTTGGCGTGATGCTCCAGCCAGGTGATGACGATCTCATCGCCCGGGCCGATGTTCTGCCTGCCCCAGGACTGCGCCACCAGGTTGATGCCCTCGGTGGTGCCGCGCACGAACACGACCTCGTCCGGGGTCGATGCATGGATGAAGCGCGCCACCTTGTCACGCGCCGCCTCATAGGCATCGGTGGCGCGTGCCGCCAGTTCGTGCGCCGCACGGTGGATGTTGGAGTTCTCGTGGCGGTAGAAATCGTCCAGCCGGTCGATCACCGCCTGCGGCTTCTGGGTGGTGGCGCCGTTGTCCAGCCATACCAGCGGATGGCCGTTGACCGTCTCGCGCAGGATCGGGAAGTCGCGACGCAGCAGGTACGGGTCGAACGGCGGATGGGCCGAGGCCAGCACCGGGTCCGGCACGGCTTCGACCGCGGGCACCGCATCGCTTTCCGCCGCTTCCGGCACCGCCGTGAACGACCGCATCTCGTCCAGGAAATAGAACGACAGCCCGGCCGCTTCCCCGGCCGCCGTCACGGGATCACCGGCCGGCACCTCGGGCACCCCGCGCGGCGCGCGCGCAGCCACGGATGGCACGGCATAGGCCGGATCGACCTCGGCCACGGCGCCCGGATGCGACGGCGACAGGTTCAATGACGGCGGTGTCCACGGCGCGCCATCGAGGAAATAAAACCCCTGCGGCCCACTGGTCGGTGGCACGATCGGAGCTTCCGGCGCAGCGGTCATCGTCTCCGGCACTGCGGGACTTTCCGCCGCCTGCCCCGGCAGCGCCGAGAACAGCTCGTTCGCCAGCCGCCACAACAGCGCCGGGTCGGGCAGACCGCCCGCATCGAGGGGATGACCTGTACTCATGTCGGAATTCATCTCGTTCTCCTGATTGGACCGTTACGGGGCCACTTGCCACAATCCCCGGACTCTGCGGAAAGTCGAAATCGCCGGCGCTCCCTCCCGATCGACTTCCGCCGAAAGGCCCTCCGTACCATCCTCACGTGGCTCACGGACCGCGGCAAACCTGTTGGCCGGAGCCGGCGTGGCACGACGGTCACCGCGCGGGACCGGCAAGGACCTGCGGCAGTATGGCGGCCGCGGCGGGCTCATCCGCCGGAACCGGCGCGCTAGG
>CAZXXC010000036.1:0-34261 GCA_964644665.1 uncultured Methylococcaceae bacterium | reverse complement strand
TCCAGATTGGCGTGCCGGGTGCGCATCTGCTCCTCGGGGATCTTCTTGACGTGGATCACGTGCGAAATCGTCGCCTCGAGGAACAGCAGAGTGGACAATTCGAACGTCGTACCCATCGGCATGCCGACGATCCGGCCGTACTGCTCCGGTGTCCCGATCTGGAAAACGTAGTCCGCCATATCGCCGATCGTGGAACTGCTCTTGGTCGTGATCAGCGCGATCTGAGCACCCTGCTGCTTGGCCTTCTTGACATAGGCGATCATCGTCTCGGTTTCACCCGAACCCGAGATCACGATCAGCAGGTCGCCCTTCTGGATGCTCGGCGTGACGATTTCGCCGACGATGTAAGCCTGATAGCCGCCATGCATCAAGCGCATCGCGAAGAACCGGCCGATCAGTCCGGAGCGTCCGGCACCCGCGACAAACATGCGCTTCGATTGATCGAGCAGACGCGTCAGCCGCGCGTCGAAGGTCTTGTCGGTGGCATTCAGTACGCTGGCGATCTTGCCCATGATGTACTGATGGTGGTTCGAATCCAGCAATTCGCGGATCTCCCGGGCGGCATTCGCCGGTGACGGCGCGCCATAGATCGCGGCGCCGACGACGACGATACTGGCCCCGGCCTTGGCCACCTGGGTGGCGGTGGCCTGATTGATTCCGCCCGCCACCGATATCCTGACCGGCAGATTCAGCTTGGCGATGGCCTGCAGGTCGGCGAACGGCGTGTGCCCCGCCGCCTGCGCGTCCAGACCGGTATGCACGCCGACGATCTGAGCGCCAAGCCTGGCCGAGTCGCGTGCGCAGCCGACCTTGTCCGGCACGTTGATCAGGTCGACCTGGACCTCCGCGTTGTGCGCCTTGGCCGCCTTGATCACCCCTTGAATCGTCGGCAGGCCGGAAACGCCCAGCACCGTGCAGATATCGGCGCCTGCCGCATAAAACGGCGCAGCCTCATATTCACCGGCATCCATCGTCTTCAGATCGACCAGCACGAGCTTATCCGGGAACCGCTGCTTCAACTCCTTGACCAGTTCCACGCCGTTGTG
Organism: uncultured Methylococcaceae bacterium; assembly: GCA_964644665.1. GTDB lineage: Bacteria > Pseudomonadota > Gammaproteobacteria > Methylococcales > Methylococcaceae > Methylotetracoccus. The sequence continues at coordinate 33,215 of CAZXXC010000036.1, read as the reverse complement.
TTTGATGCAAGGCGTGCCGATCTCGAAGATGTCGACGTAGGGCGCCGTCTGATTCGCGAGATTGAGGGTTTGGTTGGGATCCAGTGAATCCAGAGCCAACTGAATGAGTGGTCTAGCCATGATTCGTCCTCTGCGTAGTTCTTGTTGGTTGCTGCACAGACCCTCGAAGGCAAGGGCCTGCCGAAAACGGGTCCGATCAGGAGTCGACGGCACGGGCCCTCGCCCGCTCCCCAACCCCGACGCAGGGGCTGTATGCTAACAAAGTCGCGGCAGCAAGTCGCCGACCCAGCGGACTGAAAAATGAAGCAGTCCCGTCGATACCCTTCTGGCATATCCGATCGCGGCAAGGCCGGTACACAACCGGACTTGGCCCAGCCGGCTCGCCGCCACGCCGTGGTATCCCTGCCCCGAATGAACCCGGCCTTCTTGATGGCGCGAACCCCGGATTCCGCCCCGCCTGCACGGATTCGAGATGAACTCCCATCCGCCGGAACGGACCACCCCCAGGAAGCGTTCGTGCTCGCCCCCGCCGCATCAGGGAATACCGTGAAGCCTGCCGCCCCTGCTGCGACGACAGGCCGGCGCTCCAGCCGTCGCGAATTCCGGAAACGCCGTGCCTGAGCCGTCGACTCAGCCCGCTCCGATCGAACCCGGTCGCCTGCGGCTGGCCTACCGTCTGCTGTGCGCCTGCAATCTGGCCTACGGGGTCTCGGCAGGCGACTCGAACGGCACACCGTTCGCGATCGTTCCCCCGGTACTACCCTCGGACGAGGTCATCGCGGCGATGCAGACACGATCCGGCCTGCTCCCCGACTCGCTGCATACCTGCCAAGCCGATGGCGGCGGAATCGACGCGCTGCTGTATGGCGAAACGCCCGATGCGGCCGTACTGGCATTTCGCGGAACGCTGCCGGTACGGCTCATCGCCGATCCGGGCCGTGCGCGGCAGATCGTGACCGACTGGATCAACAATGCCAAGGTCGCACTGATCGACGGCCGACCGTTCGATCTCCCCGGCCTGGTTCATGCCGGATTCGCCGAATCGCTCGAGCAGCTGTGGCGGGCACCGGACGGCGTCGGAAGCCTGTTTCCGCGAATCCGCAAAGCGGCGGCCAGCGGGAAGCCGCTGTTCGTGACCGGCCACAGCAAAGGCGGGGCGCTGGCCTGTCTGGCGGCGGCGCGTCTGGCCGGAGCCGGGCTGACACCCGCCGGCGTCTACACGTTTGCCGCACCGCGACCGGCCAGCTGCGAATTTGCCGAAGCCTTCGCGCGAACCTTCGGGACCAGCGCCTGTCGTTTCGAATTCCGAAACGACATCGTGCCGATGCTGCCGCCGAGCGAGGGCTTCTGGTCGGCATGCCGGCAGGCGCTGAACGTCGTCGTGCCGCAGTCTGCCGGAACCGGTGGTGCGTCGCCACCGGCCACGCTGATCCCCGGGTTCGGCCCGGTGAACTGGATTCGCGGTTACGAATCGGCGGGCTACCTGCTGTTCATCGACCAGGACGGCCGATTGATCGAAGGCGACGGCCCGCAACTCCAGACCGATCGGTCCAGACGACTGGCTCGTGCACTGGTGTTCTCCCCGGCGGAAATCGGTAAGGCCCATCTGCCGATGGAGGGGTTCGGCTACATGAATTTCCTCGGCCGATGGCGCTGATCGCCGCGCCGGCACCAGGGGACGATCAGGCGAGCGTGCGCGTACGCCGCGAGACAATGACACCGAGACGGAGCAGAATCTTCGCCGCCCCAAGCGTGACCGGACCGGTTCAGCCGGCGGGACCCGCCGGGAATCCAAGTTCAACGACCACAACAGCAAGGAATCGAGATGTTTGCCCAATCCCTGTCGCGTTACTGGTGGATTCTGATGCTTCGCGGCGTGCTTGCGCTGCTGTTCGGAATCGCGGCTTTCCTGCTGCCCGGCGTGACGCTCGCGACCCTGGTGCTGCTATTTGCCGCGTTCGCGTTCGCCGATGGCGTGTTCGAGGTGTTCCACGCGGTGAGAGTGTTCCGGACGCACGAGAACTGGTGGCTGCTGCTGATGGAAGGCTTGCTGGGCATCCTGTTCGGCGTGCTGACGTTCCAGTCCCCGGAGATCACGACACTGCTGCTGTTGATGTACATCGCGGCGTGGGCGATCGTATCGGGCATGATGCGCATCGTCGAGGCGATCCATTTGCGCCGGGAAATCGAAGGAGAGTGGTTGTTGGCACTGGGCGGCATCGTCTCGCTGGGGTTCGGCGCGATGATGATCGCGCGCCCCGGCGCCGGAGCCTTGGCGGTGATCTGGTTCATCGGCACTTGGGCGCTGATCGCCGGCATCATTCTGATCGCCCTCGCGTTGAAGCTCAGAACGCTGCGTTGACGTGACGCGAAAGCTCGGGGCACCAACATCGCAATTGAGCGTACCGGCCGGCTGCGTTACCATTCCGTGATTTTTCAATGTCAACTGGACGACCGCTCTGAGCATCTTCGACTACGTCAAGAGACTGTTCGGATTTCCCAGGAACGGCGGGGAATCCGCTCCGAGAACGACCGGTCCGAAAATCTACGCGCGCGCCGAGCACTGCATCTCCCGATCTCTGATCAGTGACCCGGCACTGAAGGTGTTGTATCGGCTGAAGAAGGAGGGTTACCAAGCCTACCTGGTCGGCGGCTGCGTCCGCGATTTGCTGCTCGGCCGGGAGCCCAAGGATTTCGACCTGGTGACCAATGCCACGCCGGACGAAGTCCGGGCGGTCTTTCGCAATTGCCGGCTGGTGGGTCGGCGGTTCCGGCTGGCTCACGTCTATTTCGGCCAGCAGTTCGTCGAGGTTGCGACATTCCGCGGCTTCAACGACGAAACACGCCCGGGCGAGCGGGTGCTGGAAAACGGCCGCATCCTGCGGGACAACGTCTACGGCACCATCGAAGAAGACGCTTTCCGTCGGGATTTCACGGTCAACGCGCTGTATTACAACATCAGCGATTTCTCGGTGGTCGACTTTGTCGGCGGCATGGAGGATCACCGGAACTCCATTCTGCGTCTGATCGGCAATCCGGAGCAACGCTACCGTGAAGACCCGGTCCGCATGCTCCGGGCCATCCGGTTTGCGGTCCGGCTCGGCTTCAACCTGCATTCCAGTTGCGTCGAACCCATTCCTCGCATGGCGTCGCTGCTCCGCGAGATTCCGGCACCGCGTCTCTACGACGAAGTGCTCAAGCTTTTCTTCGGCGGCTATGCGGTGCAAACCTTCGAGTCGCTGCGACACCATCACCTGTTCGCCGCGCTGTTTCCGGAAACGGAACGTTGCCTCGGCCTCGAGCATGACGGCTTTCCGCTCACCTTTCTGGCGCATGCGCTCGACCGCACCGATCGCCGGCTGCAGGAAGGCAAGCCGGTGATGCCGTATTTCCTGTTTGCGGCCTTGTTGTGGGAACCGGTCCGCACCCGCGCCGAAGCGAAAATCGCCGAGGGGATCAACGACATCATCGCTTACCAGGATGCCAGCGCCGAGGTGGTCGAACGCCAGTTGCACCAGACCGCATTCCCGCGCAGCGTGGGACAGCCGATGCGGGAAATCTGGGGACTCCAGCCCCGCTTCGCGCGGCTCAGCGGGCATCGGCCGTCCCGTTTGCTGACCCATCCGCGATTCCGTGCCGGCTACGACTTTCTGATGCTTCGGGCCGAGTCCGGTGAAGCAGACCCGGCATTGGCGGAGTGGTGGACCCGATTCGAGGCGGCCGACGACGCCGAACGCAAAGCGATGCTGCGCGAAGCCGATCGCACACCCGGCCGCGCCAAACGGCGCCGCCGACGCGGCCGCCCCCGGCAGGCTACCGCATCCTGAGGCGATGACACGAAGCGTGGTAGCGTACATCGGCCTCGGCGCCAATCTCGGCGATCCGGTCGCCCAGTTGAAATCCGCCCGGCAGGCGTTGCGGCGGCAGCCTGGGATCCGCGAGCTGGCTTGTTCGCGGTTGTACCGCAGCGCGCCGATGGGACCTTCGGACCAGCCGGACTACATCAATGCGGTGATGGCGGTGGAAACGACCCTGGCACCTTTGCCATTGCTGAGAGTCCTACAGGCGGTGGAAGCGGAATGCGGACGCGTGCGCTCCGGGGAACGCTGGGGACCGCGGACGCTCGATCTGGATCTGTTACTGTATGGCCAACAACGCATCCGGAAAGAGGAGCTGCGGGTTCCGCATCCCGGAATCGCCGAACGCGAATTCGTGCTGCAACCGCTGTTCGAGATCGCGCCGGAGTTGGAGATACCGGAACAGGGATTGGTTGCGGATCTGCTCCGCCGTTGCCCGCGACTATCTTCGCCACTGACACCGGTCGATGACGACGCCGACTGAAAAGCCCATGACCGTGCCCGAACTCGCCGCGATGAAGCGTAGGGGAGACAAGATTGCCTGCCTGACGGCCTACGACGCGACATTGGCGCGCCTGGTCGACGAAGCCGGCGTCGATATCGTGTTGGTCGGGGACTCGCTAGGCATGGTGATTCAGGGACACGCGACCACGCTGCCGGTTTCAATGGACGATATGGTCTATCACACCACCTGCGCCGCGCGCGGCACGCGAAGGGCCGTCATCGTGGCCGATCTGCCATTCATGAGCTACCCGACCCCCAAGGATGCGGCTCACCAGGCGGCCCGGCTGATCCGGGCCGGCGCCCATGCAGTGAAACTCGAAGGCGCCGGACCACAAGTCTCGATCGTCCGCTTCCTGGTCGAGCGCAACCTGGCGGTTTGTGCCCATCTCGGCCTGCTTCCGCAAGCCGTCTACAAACTCGGCGGCTACAAGATGCAGGCGCGCGACCCGGAGTCGGCGCGGCAACTCCTCGCGGATGCCCACCTGTTGGCCGATGCCGGCGCCAGCCTGTTGGTGCTCGAGTGCGTGCCGGCGGACCTGGCGCAAGAAATCACCGCCAGCATCGCGATACCGACCATCGGCATCGGCGCCGGACCGCATTGCGACGGCCAGGTGCTGGTGCTGTACGACATGCTTGGGTTCAACCCGCGACCGCCCTGGTTCAGCCGGGACTTTCTGGGTGAATCCGGCAGCGCCGCGGCCGCGGTGCGGCGGTATGTGGATGAAGTGCGCAGCGGCCGGTTTCCCGCCTGACCGGTCACGCCGATGCGTCCGGCCCGGGATCATCACCCATCGTCGGAAACGGACGATCTTGGCGCGGTGCAGCCTCGTTCGCCTGTGGTTTCCCCGATCGTCCCACCACCCGCTGCTGGCGACCCTCCGGCGCGACTACCGCAGACCGGGACGGTAAGTTGATGGAGACTGCGGAAACGATCGCCGGAGTACGCTCACGGATCGCCGATTGGCGGAGGACCGGCAACCGCGTCGGCTTCGTGCCGACGATGGGCAACCTGCATGCCGGCCACCTGAGCCTGATCTCACTTGCCCAAGCCAAGGCGAATCGTGTAGTGGTGAGCATCTTCGTGAATCCGCTGCAATTCGGCCCCGATGAGGATTTCGCACGCTACCCGCGGACGATCGAGGAAGACCTGCGCAAGCTGGTCGAAGCCGATACCGACCTTCTTTTTCTCCCAGCCGCCGCCGAAGTCTATCCGACGGAACCGGAGGCGTCGACTTTCGTCGAGGTTCCCGGACTTTCGGATCAACTCTGCGGCCGCTTTCGCCCGGGCCATTTCCGCGGGGTGACGACGGTCGTCTGCAAACTCCTCAACATCGTGCAACCGGACTTCATGGTTCTCGGCGAGAAGGACTATCAACAGTTGATTCTGATCGGACGCATGGTGCGGGATCTGAACCTTCCGGTGGAGATCGTTCCGGGCCCGACGGTACGCGAACCGGACGGGCTGGCCTTGAGTTCGCGCAACGGCTATCTGACAGTCGAAGAACGGCGGCACGCTGCGAGGCTTCAGCGGAGTCTGGCGCGGCTCGCCGACGCGTTGCAGAACAGCGAATTCACCGTCGCCGAAGGCGAAAGGCACGCCGCGGACGACTTGCGGCGTGCCGGTTTTCGGGTCGACTACGTCAGCGTACGGCGCCGTTCAGATCTCGCGGTGCCCGCCGCCGACGACCGGCAACTGATCGTGCTAGCCGCAACCTGGTTGGGTCATACGCGCCTGATCGACAACTTCCTGTTCGAACGCCGCTCCCGCTGAAGGCCATAGGCCGTTTACCATACAGCACAGATGCGGCTTGAATCGTGCCCTCTGTTTCGGCATAATTGACGATCTTCGCCGACCCTGACGAGGCCCGTCCATGCAGACCACGATGTTGAAAGCGAAGTTGCACAGGGCTCGTGTAACTCATTCCGAGCTGGAATACGAAGGCTCATGCGCCATCGACGGCTTGTTGCTGGACCGCTCCGGCATCCGCGAATACGAGCAAATCCAGATCTATAACGTCAACAACGGCGACCGTTTCACCACTTACGCCATCCGCGCGCAAGAAGGGTCCGGTACGGTTTCGGTGAACGGCGCAGCGGCCCGACGCGCGGCCGTCGGCGACATCCTGATCATCTGTGCCTACGTCACGCTGAGCCAGAGCGAGTTGGCGGCTTACCATCCCAATCTGGTCTATCTGAACGAGCACAACCAGATCGCCCGAGTCGGACACGCCATCCCGGTCCAAGCGGCTTGACGCCGATTTCCGGCCCCAACGCCGGGATCTGAAGCGTCACGAAGCATAGTCCCGAATGGCCGCCGCAACGTCGGCGGCCTGGCGGTTTTCCATCACATCGTGCACCCGGAAGACGCGCACGCCCGCCATCACGCCCAACGCCGTGGTAGCCGCCGTCGCCGCGACGAGTTCGCCCGGCTGGCTCTGTCCGCAGACCGCACCCATGAAGCGCTTCCTGCTGGTGCCAAGCAGTACCGGATAACCGGACGCCACGAAGCGGTCCAGATGGGCCAACAAGACCAGATTGTCCTGCTTGCGTTTGCCGAAACCGATCCCCGGGTCGATCAGCAGACGTTTTCTGGCGATTCCCGCCCGCACCGCCTGTTCCGCCCGGCCGATTAGAAACGTGAGCACTTCGGCGACCACATCGTCGTAGCGGGGATCGTCCTGCATCGTCTCGGGCGTCCCCCGCATGTGCATCAGCGCGAGACCCGCGCCGTGCCGTGCGACCAGGTCGAACATTCGCGGATCGTCACGACCGGCCGATACATCGTTGACCAGCGTCGCACCGGCGGACAGCGCCGCGGCAGCGACATCGGAACGGGTCGTGTCGATACTGATAACCACCTCCGGCGGAAGGCGCCGACGAAGCCGCTGGAGTACCGGAAGGACGCGCATGAGCTGCCTTTCGGCCGGCACGCGTGGCGCGCCCGGGCGGGTCGACTCGCCACCGACGTCGATCAGGTCGGCACCTTGTTCAACCATCTGCTCCGCTCTGCGAGCAGCCGCCTCGGGATCCGCATGCGCGCCGCCGTCCGAGAAACTGTCGGGAGTCACGTTCAAGATGCCCATGATCAGCGGCCGGGCAGAATGAAAGCAGAGATCAATCGGCATATGGAACCCGATCAACGACGAAGTTCGTGGCATACGAAACTCGGAACCGAGGCTTCTCTGGACGCCGATACGTTCCGGCGCCGCTCACCAACATCCTTTCCTTGTTCGGCAAACTTCACCATGGCAGAATCGGAGCCGGACATAGATATGAATGCAAGGGAGGAGCGAAGTTCCGGCAAACAACCACTCAGACGGAGAAGGCTAGTGACCATCCTGCAACAAACCGCTTCGCGCGTTCCCGGCAACGTTCTTCACCACGCCATCATCCTCGGGTTCTGCCTTTCCGATATTGCCGGCGCCGCAGTCCCGAATCCACCGGAAGCCTCGGTTTGGGCCAAAGTCGAGGTTTCTACACCGCTTGCAACGCACCCTTTCCACACAGAGCGAACGCTCCGTGTTCCCCCGAATTTCAGGATCGCGGTGTATGCACGCATTCCAGGGGCACGTTTCATGGCTATTGCCCCAAACGGCGACCTGCTGGTTTCGCAACCGGGCGAAGGACGGATCTACATCGTACGTCCCGACAGCGGAGGGGGCGATCCGAAAGTTTCCGTGTACAAGCAGGGGCTGCGATACCCTCATGACATCGTCTTCCACACCATAGGCGGCAATACCTTTCTGTACCTCGCGGAATCGCACCGGATCAGCCGCTTTGCCTATACCGCCGGAGACCTAACGGCCGGTGCGCAACAGGTCATCGTCGACGACTTGCCAGACTCCAGCAGTCCGGAATTGAAGGGAGTCTACGGTCATCAGCTCAAGAATATCGCGCTTCACGGCAACTACTTATACCTTTCGATCGCCTCGGCAAGCAACAATGCACCGAGTGACACCACGAGCAATCCTTCGCGCTGCAGCATCTACAGATTCGATGCCAGCGGCGGCGGGCGCCAGTTGTTTGCGACGGGACTGAGAAATGCGGAGGGCTTGGCCTTCGTTCCCGGCACCGATCACTTGTGGGCCGTGGTGAACAATAGCGACAACATCGCCTACCCCTATCACCACGACATCACTGGAGATGGTATTGACGACTACGGGAGAGTCTACCAACCCTACGTCGACAATCATCCGCCGGAAGAATTCACTCGCGTTCGCGAAGGGGCAAATTACGGGTGGCCATTTGCGCACCCCAATCCCGACACACCGAACGGCATGGATCATATGCCGTTCGACCCCGACTACTACAACAACCGCGATTGGAGCGTCTTTCCGCCGAGCGCGTTTGCGCGGATCGACAAGGGCATTCAGGCACATTCCGCGCCACTCGGTCTGTCATTTCTGCACGGCACCCAGTTTCACTCCGATTACCGAAGCGGCGCAGTCGTCGCATTACACGGCTCGTGGAACCGTTCGTCTCCAACCGGCTACAAGGTCGTGTATTTCCCGTGGGACGACCAGAGCAACGCTCCGGGCAACCAACGGGACCTGGTCGCGGGCTGGTACAGTGACGCAACCGGAAGCTATTGGGGCCGCCCCGTGGACGCCGTCCCTGACCCACAGGGCAACCTCCTGATCTCGGACGACCATAGCGGAACGATCTACAAGCTGTCTTACGCCGACAACCCGCCGCCGCCTGCCCCCGAACCATTCGGCGCCGTGACCAGCTTCAGTATCGTCAGTGCGGAGACAGGGCAACCGATCCCCGGACTCGAGGAAATCAAGAGCGAAGACTTTCAGTTGGACCTGGCTCAACTGCCCACGACGAAAATTGCTCTTCGCGCCAATACGGACCCCGCAACGGTCGGCAGCGTGGCGTTCGGTTACGACGATTTGCCCGCATACAAGATCGAGAACTACCTCCCGTACTGCATCAATGGGGATAGCCAAGGCGTCTGCGCGAATTGGTCCAATGCACTGACTCCGGGTACGCACACCGTGACGGCGACGCCTTATGCTGCCCAATCCGCTCAAGGCCTTGCCGGCAAGTCCCTATCGGTCAGGTTCACGGTGGCTGCGCCCAGGTTTGCCGCTCAAGTCGAGAGTTTCAGCTTGATCAATTCGCAGTCGGGCGAAGTGATCAGCGGCTTCGAGAACATCCGAGGTCCCGAGCTGGTCCTGGACGCAGCCACACTGCCGACGACGAAGATCGCGCTTCGCGCCAACACGGATCCGGGCACGGTCGGCAGCGTGGTGTTCAGCTATGACGATGCTCGGGCCTATCAGCTAGAGAACTACCTTCCCTACTGCATCAACGGCGACAGTCAGGGCATCTGTTCGGATTGGTCACATGGGTTGACATCCGGCATGCACACGGTCACTGCCACACCCTATTCCCAGCCATTGGGCCTGGGACTCGAAGGTATCTCGCTGACGATCGGCTTGCGCGTGCAGTGACGCGACGCCGTCGATTCCGGTCGGGCGGGCCGGCCCGACACTGATTCTACTTGCAGGAGATTGCAATGGCCCTGTTTCTCGATTCCGCCTCGCCCGACGATGCGCGGACGGCGATGTCGCTCGGTTTCGTCGCCGGGATCACCACGAATCCCACGCTGATGGCGAAGGCGGGGGGCGAGCCGGAACGGCTGATTGGCGAACTGGCCGACCTGTGCCCAGGTCCGGTGTTTTATCAGCTCAATGCGACCGATGCCGCGGGGCGCGAAGCGGAGGCGCGGCGCGTGCTCGCGCTGCGCCCCAACATCGCGCTGAAGATCGCGATGAGCACCGAGAACCTCACCCTGGCGGCCAGACTGACCCGAGAGGGTGCCCGGGTGGGCATGACGGCCAGCTACAGCGCCGCGCAGACCTACCTTACCTGCCAGGCGAACGTCGCATACTCGATTGCCTATGTGAATCGCAGCACGCGGCTGCAGGGTGATGGGCTGGCTCTGGTTGCGGCGATGCGGCGCGTCATCGATGCCTGCGACACGTCGACCACGATTCTGGTCGCAAGCCTGAAGTCGGCCGACGAAGTCGTTCACGCGGTGGCCGCCGGCGCACATCATGTGACGATTCCGCTACCGTTGCTGCTCGAGATGGGGGATCATCCCTTGTCCGAAAGAGCGATCGAGGAGTTCAGTCAGGCCGCCCGGCACCGGTGAACCCGAAAACGGCGATTGGCGCGCGGTGTTCTGCATACGGAAGGGCTTCCGGTCTCCCGTTAGCACACCGAATCCAGGGTGCGCGGCGCGGCCGCCGACCGACTGCGCAACAAGGAGATACGGTGCTCGGCCTCCCTGCGGGACCGGACCGTTCGCGCGAACCGCCCTGTCAATCCGTACCGGTACTTAGGTGATCGTACGGATTTTCCCCGCGGACCACACCATCTATCGTGCAAGTCCAGGTCCGGGCCGTTCGCCGGACCGGAACACCCACCGGCGGGCTCCATCGGTCGGAGGCTTGGCGCAACCGGACCATGACGATCCCGTCGCGATCCACACAGCCCTGAGGTCTGAACCATGACGACACCGCGATTGGCCGAAAAGGAGGCGGAGTTCCTGCAGCAATCCGCGTCCTACTTCGAGGAGATTTCCGAACAGGACATCGACGACGTCCGGGAAGCGATCGCCAAGTCCGCGTACTTCAAAGCGGAGAAACGCGGATTTCAGCCGGGCTACGAAGTCCCCGACTGGCTCGAAGCGGAAGCGGAAATCAAGGCGGCGCGAACCTGAGCCTCGGCGTGCCGATGCGGGCGACGCAGAGTGATATCGGTCAGTGGGTCCCGCCAGTCTCTTCGAACAGCGGAGTGACGGTTCGCAGCAGTTCCACCAGGGTCTCGGAAGCCATCTTGCGCATGATGTGGGCGCGATAGACTTCCACGGTGCGGTGGCTGATGCCCATTGCCTTGGCCATTTCCTTGGACGAATAGCCGTTCACGACGAACCGCAGCACCTCTCTCTCTCGCTCACTCAGCCTTGCGTACCGTTCCGAGATCGCGAGCTTCCTGAGGTCCTTCAGGCGGCGGTGCTCGTCCTCGGTCAACGCCTCGGCGACTCTCTGCAGCAAGGTGTCGCTTGCAAACGGCTTTTCAAGGAAATCGAACGCGCCGAGTCGGAACGACTCCGACGAACAGGAAATGGTGCCGTGGCCGGTCAGGATGATCACCGGGATGGTCACCCCGCGTCGCGCCAGCGCCTTCTGGATGTCCAGGCCGGAATAATCGGGCATGCACAGATCGAGCAGGATGCACCCCTGCATGGTCGAGGAACAAGCGTCCAGAAAGGACGCGCCCGACTGGAAGCAGTGCGTCCGGAAACCTTCCATTTCGAGCAGGAGCCTGATCGTCTCGCAAACGGCCTGGTCATCGTCCACGATGTACACGGTAGGCTCCGGACCGTGTGTCGGGAACAAACCGCTGAAATCAGTGATTCGCGACATACGCACGTCCCTCCGTTGATGAGCGGCGATCCCGCCCGTCCGGTCACGGCACTGCGCCACCTCCGGCCATGTGGATCATCTGCGAAATCGTCACGGAAACCCGTTGGGTCGGACATGCCGGCTGAAGCACCGTGATCATCAGGAGCGGCACCAATTCGCTCGGGACTGAGGACCAAAACCGGCCGCAGGCGATCGCTCACGGGATCGACGCGCCGAATGGTCCGCCCCTCCCACCGCGCTCGTCGTCCTTGGGCAAGCCGCCGGCATCGAGAACCCTGCCCGCTCTGATGGTAGCATCGAAAACGTTGAAAGCGCTACCCGGCTGCCCGGCCATGCCGCAGCGAACGTCTTGGCCGCGCCCTTGAATTGGAGTTCGGCACTATTGATCAGGCCCGAAAATACGCTCCCGGCGTTTCCGGTCGCCGCCAAGGCCGGTACACGGCTGACTTGGCTCACGCGGCTCGGCGACGCGCCGTGGCATCCCTGCCGCGGATGAACCCGGCCTTCTATTGACGGACCGGGTCAATGGCCACCGTCGCGGCAGCCGCACGTCGACGGTGCGCACGCTTCCTGGGTCTGAAACCAGGTCAGCTTGTCTCGAAGACTCACCACTCCGCCGATGATGACCAACGTCGGCGCGCTGACATCCGCCTCGGCCACCCGTTCCGGCAGCGATCCCACCGTGCCGACCACGACGCGCTGGTGGCGGGTCGTGCCCTGCTGGATCAATGCCGCCGGCCGGTCCGGCTCGCAGCCGTGATGGATCAGCCTGTCACAAATCTGATCGAGCCCCTGCAGGCCCATGTAGATCACCAGCGTCTGATCCGGCTGCGCCAAGCGGGCCCAATCCAGGCCGGTGATGGCGCCCTCCTTCAGATGACCGGTCACAAAGGTGCAGGATTGCGCATGGTCGCGATGGGTCAACGGGATCCCGGCATAGGCCGCGCAGCCCGCCGCCGCGGTGATGCCCGGCACCACCTGGAACGGGATGCCTTCTGCCATCAGCGTCTCGATCTCCTCGCCGCCACGACCGAAAATGAACGGGTCACCTCCCTTCAGCCGGACCACATGCTTGCCGTCCCTCGCCAGCCGGGCCAGAAGCCGGTTGATCTCATGCTGTGGCAAGGTATGCCGGCTGCTTTGCTTGCCGGCGTAGATCCGCTCCGCATCGTTCCGCACCAACTGCATGACTTCGGGCGATACCAGTCGGTCATACACGACCACATCGGCCTGCTGGATGATCCGAAAGGCGCGCAGCGTCAACAGATCGGGGTCGCCGGGACCGGCTCCGACCAGGGAAACCATGCCGCTACCGCGGAAGGAACGACCTTCGGCTTCCAGCAAATCGGTCATGCGCGCTTCCGCTTCGGCCTGGCGACCGGCGAGCGCCAGCTCCGCAACCGGTCCCCGCAAGGCCTGCTCCCAGAAATGCCGCCGCTCGTTCGCATCGCGGATCACCGCCTTGACCCGCTTGCGAAACAGCTCGGCCAGTTCGGCCAGCCGGCCGTATCCCGCGGGGATCAACATCTCCAGCCTGGCGCGCAGCAACCGGGCCAACACCGGCGACGCCCCGCCGGTCGACACCGCGACCACGACCGGCGAACGGTCGACGATGGACGGAAAAATGAAGGAGCACAGTTCCGGACAATCGACCACATTGACCGGAATCCCGCAGGATTCCCCCGCTGCGGCGACCGCCTCGTTCACCTCGCGCAAGCCGGTCGCGGAAACCACGAGGTGAAAATCGGCCAGATCTTCCGCTTCGAACCGCTTCGGGAGATGACCAATTCGTGCCTCGCCGAGGAGGTCCGAGAGCACGGGGCCGAGTTCGGGAGACAACACCGTGACAAGTCCTCCGGCACGCAGCAAGGTCGAGACCTTACGGGCGGCCACCTCCCCGCCACCGACGACCAGGCAGCGTTTGCCGGCCAGGTTCAAGAAGATCGGCAAGAATTTCATCGGCGTCAGGTCTACAGCGGCAGCAGGTGCACCACGTTGGCGTGGCGGTTCCGGATCAATCGGCCGGTTCAGTGCATGATTTCGTCATCGGCGAGATAGCAACCGGGGTCCTCCGCCCACGGATTGCCGGTCGTCTGGTGGGCGCGTACCCGGGTGTTGCCATTGCAGATGTCGAGATAGAGACACGTTGCGCAGCGCCCCTGCACCGGACGGGGCCTTCGTTTCAATCCGGCCAGCAGCCGGTCCGAGGTGTCGGTCCAGATCGCGGAAAACGGCCGCTCGCGCACGTTGCCGAGACTGTAATGCCACCAGAAGGTGTCCGGATGGACATAGCCGAGGTTGTCGATATTGGCGATGTTGATGCCGGACGCATTGCCTCCCCATCGCGTCAGCCGGGTGCGCAGGCGGTCCGCCTGCTCCGGGAAGCGGCGGCGAGCCCAGTGCAGCAGGTAGACACCATCGGCATCGTTGTTGCCGGTGACAAACTCGGCCGGCCGCCCCTCGCGCAATCGCTGCAGACAGCGGTCGAACAACAGGTCCATCACCTCGCGCGTCATCTGGAAATGGGCGTCGTCCCGACGGTTGCGGTTGCCTCGCCCGCCGTAATTCAGGTGCGACAGATAGAATTTGTCGACACCCTCCCGTTCCATCAGCCCCAGCATCGCCGGCAGATCGGAGAAATTGTCGCGGGTCAGCGTGAATCGCAGCCCGACCTTGATGCCGCGCTCGGCGCAGAGCCGAATGCCGTCGAGCGAGCGGTCGAAAGAACCGGCGCTGCGCCGGAACGCATCGTGAGTCGCCCCGATGCCGTCCAGACTGACTCCCACATAGTCGAAACCCACCGCGGCGATGCGATCGATGTTGCCCCGGGTGATCAACGTTCCGTTGCTGGACAGGCCGACATAGAAACCCATGGCTTTTGCCCGGGTCGCGATGTCGAAGATATCCGGCCGCAGCAGAGGCTCCCCTCCGGACAGAATCAATACCGGGACCCCGAAGTCTTTCAGATTGTCCATCACACTGAAGACTTCCTCGGTGCTCAGTTCACCCGGAAAATCGATATCGGCCGAGGTCGTGTAACAATGCTTACACGCCAGATTGCAGCGCCGAATAAGATTCCAGATCACTACCGGTCCGCCGGCCGGTTTGACTCCGGTCCGTGCGGGACCAGCCTGCAGAAGTTCACCGATGTATTGCGAAATCCGGAACATTAAACGATCCACCCAGTCATCACACCGTCCCGACGCGGCACGCGAAAGGTTCGACTCTCCGGTCCAACCCGCAGCGCTACGCCGGCCATATCGACCCCCCAGCAGTACGCAACGACTTCACCCTCCGATCGTCCCGGCGCCTGGTCAGCCGCGATGACCGATTGACCATCGACCCATCGGCACCGGAGCGGCGGGGCCGATCGGTCAATGCTCCCTTCTGGTCAGGATCTCCACCGTCTTGAACGCCAGCACACTCCGCTCGATCAAGCGGCCGGGAACCCATCGCAAGGGGCGAAGCGAGGGGTGATCCATCACGACGGGCTTCACAGAGTGGCCCGCCTGCACAAACCCGTTCGCAATCTCACGATAGGGTCGATAGAACGTGGCGCTGTTGACATAACCGCAGTAACCATCCGCCTTCTTGGCGCCGCTCAGCCCATCCAGTTCCTTCCAGCGCGGTTCGAGGCCGACACTGACGCACGCGCGGATCGCCCAGTAACGCGAGGCATTCTTCGGCAGCCAATGCACGAACGGCATCAACAGATGCCCCTCGACAGGCCGCCACCGCCCGGGATAGACATGGAACCCGAAACAGCCGGCCTTGGTCACCCGGCCAACCTCCCGAGTGACCTGGGCAAGATCTTCGACGTGCTCGAGCACGTAATTGGAGTACACAAAGTGAAAAAATTGATCGGGATATGAGGTCTTCCCGCCCGGGCCGATCGGTCCGAGCAAGTGATCCGGGTCGTAACCCGATTCCCCGATCAATCCCTTTCCGCGATCCAGCGTCTCCTGGCTCGGATCCACACCGAAGGCGCTGTAGCCCTGCTCACGAAGAAACAGCACGTGGTTACCGCGGCCACAGCCCCAATCCAAGACATTCATCTCGCCCCTCTCGAGGCGGAGTTGGCCGCGGGCATGTTCGAGATACCGCAAAATTTCGTGATTGATTGCGGTGGTCTCGTATTCCTCTTTGTTCAGGATGTCGCTGTGTGCCAATCGAGTCCCCTCCGTTAGTTCGGTGGTCTGCCGGAAGTATCGCCTTTGAACATCACTTGCGCGCTGTCCAGCGCTTGATGATAGCGCTCTGCCGCGGCCCTTGCCATTGTTCCGGAAAGGATGACAGCCGGGACTCACTCGGCGCATCGGGACCGGCTCCCTTCTGGTCCATCGGAGATCGCCTCCGTGAACCGTCGCGTTCACGAGCCGTCTCGTGCAGCCTCGCCGACGCGCAATCCCGTCTTCTTCAGGATACGAGTGCTGTAGAGGATCGAATGGCCGCGATGGTGCGGACCGAGGATCGCCGCGATCTGTTCGGCCTGCTGCTCGACCTCCGCCCGGTTTCGGCCGTGGACCATGGCGAACAGGTTGTACGGCCATTCTGGCAGTCGTCGGGGTCGATGATAGCAATGGCTGACCGAGGCCAATGCACCGACCCGTTCGCCCAGCCGGTCGACCATCTCGTCGGGGACGTCCCAAACCGTCATGCCGTTGGCGCGATAGCCCAGCCGATAATGGTTCGGTACGGCCCCGATCCGTCGGATCACGCCGCGTTCGCTCATTTCGCGCAACCGTCGCATGACTTCTTCGGGTTCCAGCCCGAGCGTCTCGGCCAACCGATGATAGGGACGCGGCGTCAGCGGAAGCCCTGCCTGGGTGGCGCGGACGATCATCCGGTCGATCTCGTCGATGAAGTCCTGGGTCACGGTCAAACCTCCAACCGCAAGCCGACGAAGTACTCCCGGATTTTCGGCATGTCGTAGACGCGCAAGCCGGTCGCCGCCTCGATCTCCCGAATCACTTCGCGATGACGCTCCGGCGTTTCGGTCGCGACGACGAACCACATGTTCAGTGCATGATCCCGCGCGTAATTGTGCGCCACCTCCGGAAAAGCGTTCACCTTCTCGGCGACTTCTTCGAACGTCTCGTTAGGAACCTGCATCGCCGCGAGACTCAGCGCCCCGCCCATCCGTTCCGCATGATAGAGTGGTCCGAACCGGCTCAGAACCCCCTGATCGAGCAATCCGCTAAGACCATCGATCAGCTCTTCCTCGCTGACACCAAGCTTCTCCGCGGCAAGTTCAAATGGGCGTTCACAGATCGGAAAACCGCCCTGCAAGCCATTGACGATCTTTCGCTCCAGCTCGTTCATCCGATCTCGATCGTCGTCGCGGTGCCGTAACGCGCACCGCGTTGCTTGAAACAACGCCGGCTGAACAGCACGTCATGCGGCACATCGGTCACACCACAGGACGACGCCAACAGCTCGGTTTGCGCCAACACGTTCGCGCGATCCTTCCCATGGATCATGCAGAACAGATTGTACGGCCAGAGTTTTCCGCGACGCGGCCGGCGATAGCAGAGGGTCACGAAATCGAAAGCGCTCATCCGGCGCCCGACGTCGCCGACCTTGTCGTCCGGGACATCCCAAACCACCATTGCGTTGGCATCATAGCCCAGACTGCGATGCCGTACGACCACCCCCAGGCGCTTGATCACTCCCGCCGCGAGCCAGTCGGACAACAACCGGATCACCTCCGCTTCACTGAGGCCGACCTTCCGTCCCAACTCCGCGTACGGATCGTGTACCAACGGTAAACCCACCTGCACCGCCTGGAGCAGTAGGAGTTTCCGGGGATCATCCCGGTCGGTGGCCGCGTCTGCTCCGGACATCCGGTTCAGTCCCAGTGCAACGGAAACCCGAGATCGATGTGGTACTCATCCAGCAACGGCAGCGAAATCACCGGCAATGCAGTAGCGATGCGGATCTGCGTCAGGATTTCATCCAGGCGCTCGGCGCTCTCGGCGGTCAGCACGAACCACAGGTTGAAAAGGTGCTCCCGTTCGTAATTGTGATTGACTTCCGAATAGGTATTTACGAAAGCGGCGACTTGCGCCAGCCGCTCTTCCGGCACCGCCATGGCGGCCAGCGTGCTGACGCCGATTCGATTGGGCGCGAACACCGGACCCACGCGGCTGACCAACCGTTGCTCCATCATCTGCCGCAGCGTTGCCAGGACCGAATCCTCATCGACCCCCAGGCTATCAGCAATGGCACGGTACGGTGAAGAAGTCAGCGGGAAATCCCGCTGGAAATCATTGAGCAGATGCTTCTGCAACACGCTGAGTCGCATGGCCCGCCCCGGCTACAAACCCAGGCGATGTGCCCGTGCGGTGAAAAAAATCCCGCTGGGTTTGTCGGCGACCAAGGTAGCGCGCTGCTCGAAGCTCTCCGTATCGTAAACCACCACCTTGTCATCGTCCCGGACCGAGACCCAGATTTCCTCACCTTTCGGGGTAAACTCCATATGCAGTACCGCCTTGCCTGGGTTCAGTTTCTTGACGACCCGAAGTTCACGTGTGTCGATCACATGTACCTGGCTGTTGTCCGGCAACGCATAGTTGACCCAGATCTGCCGCTGATCCGGCCGTGCGATCACGAACACTGGTTGGCCGTCCAGCGGGATCCGCTTGACGATCTGCCAGTTGCGTCGATCCACGACCCAAAGCTCATGATGGCCGATTGCGGGCAGAAACCAATGATCGCCGACCAGCGCACGGCCTTCCAAATGCGGCATCTTGAACACCGGCAGCTTCTCGTCGGTCTTCGCGAAATCCGGCAGGATGCGCTTGACCCCCGCGTTCAGATCCCACAGATCGAGTACTGCGAGCCCGTCCTCGCCGAACAGTCCGGCGATGTAGTAGCGGCCGTCGGGTGAAATCAGTGCATCGTAGGGCTGCTTTCCGGCTTTGAATTTCTGCACGGTTGGAGCCTGGCCGATCTTGACATCGGCCACCCAGATTTCGCCGGCGTCGAACAGACTGAACACGAAGCGCTGACCAGGCGCATCGACCAGGCCCACGACTTTGGAATACTGTCCGTTGCCGTACGCGGCGGGAATTTCCGTAACCGGCTCCAGCGTCTCGGCCGAGAAAATCCTGACACCGCCGGGCGTGTAGTTCGACGTGGCGATCAAGCGACCGTCCTGCGAGATGGCACCGCCGACACTATTGTGGGCCTGCTCGATGCGCTTCGCGACGCTGCCGTTCAGTATATCGATCTTGGTGAGCGCCCCGTCGCGCCCGAACAAGTAGGCAAAACGTTCGTCGCGCGAATACACGACCGTCGCATGGGACAGATCGCCCAGTCCTCCGACCGCAGCGATGCGACTCCGGTGCGTCGTCTCCACGATCTGTAAGCTGCCGGCCGCACGTTCGACGATCACGCCGAGGTCGCCGGTGCCGCGCAGCTCCGAGGCTTGCGCGGCCATTGGCAGCATCGCTGCCAGAATCAAGGCAAATGCCGAACGGACCATCATGGCTGAGTGGAATTCCGCAATTGTTGGAGAAGCCAGGTCGCTTCGGCAGGAGTCAGGAACTCCCGCCACGGCGGCATCGCCGTCCCCGGCCGGCCGTTCAGAATCGTGTCGACCAGCAGGGCATCCGGCTTGCCGTTCAGGTTGTCCGGAAGCAGCGGCGGACCCAGCCCCCCCTTGAACAGCAGGCCGTGGCAGGATCCGCAATCCTGTTTCAGCAGGTTCGCCAGAACCTTCTGACGCGCCGCCGGAATTTCATCGGCCGCCGCAGCAGCCGTCGCCAGCGAGGCCAGCAGCAGACACCACTGCATCGCGGGTCATTCGCAGCGCTTCAGGCCGGACAGATAGGCGGCGACATCGGCGATTTGCTGATCCGTCAGGCTGGCCGCCATGTTGTTCATGATCGGTGCCTTGCGCGTGCCTTCACGATAGGCGGCCAGCGCACCGCGGAGGTAGTCCTCCTTTTGTCCAGCGAGATTCGGAAAACCACCTGCAGCGCTGATGCCGTTGATGCCGTGACAACCGGCACACACAGTATCGACGGTGGCTTTGCCGGCCACCGGATTCGCCGCCAAAGTCGGCGCGGCGGTGAGTGCGACCAGCACGGCGAGCAGCGAACGTTGAATATTCATGACGAATGACCCTCCGGTTGATTGATGGCTCTTGGCGGTGGACTTTACAGATCACCCGGAGCAAGTCCGCGCGTCATGAACTTGGCCCTTGCGCGAGAAAAGATGCCGGCCGGGCTTTCCATCTCGATCGAAGCGACCCGTTCCAGGGTCGTTGCATCGAACGCCACGACTTCATCGCCCGTATAGCCGGCGCTCACATAGAGCAAGTTCCCACGCGCGTTGTACTCGGGAAAGTAAGCGTGGCCGCCGACGTCCAGCGTCTTGGCCACTTCCAGCGTATTCTTGTCGATCAGCTGAACGGTTCTCGCACGGCGGTCCTTGCTGACGATGTCCACCGCGACGTACGGAGCATTCGGATGCGCTGCCGGCGATTCGGTGGCGCCGAGCACGGGTATTTGCTTGACGACCTCGACCTTATCCAAATCCCAGACGCTGACGACTTCCTTCGGACAATCGCCGATATTGGTGCCGAAACCGAGCGTCCGGCCGTTCACCTTGACCACCGCACCGCCGCCGACATGCGGCACGCAGCCGGCCTCCAGCTTCTTGATGATCTTGCGCTCTTCCAGGTCGATTGCGGCAACGATGTTGTCCTCGTACGAGGCGATCGTCAGTTTGCGGCCGCCGTGCGACAGAAACGCATCGTGCAAGTGGTGGCCCACGCCGGTGATCGGCGTCACCGGGAAGTCCGGACTCTTCAAATCCACCACCCACACCTGCCCGGCGTTCTCCAAGGCGATCGCGAAGATGTCGGCATACGGCGTGCCGGTGATCATACCGGAGTCGGAGGTCACGAACTTGCCGTCCGGATCGATCCCTTCGAGCTTGAAGTACTTGAGGGGCTCCAGCGTGTTGGCGTCGAGCAGCACCGCATTGTGCGGCACGAACGAACCGGCCATCAGATAACGCCCGTCGCGGGAAATGCCGAGCGCCGGCCCGTTCAGACCGGTCTTGATCTCACGGACGACCTTCATCGAGTAAAGATCGACTTTGTACACCTCGGAAGTGTCGGTCTTCACATAGGCCCATCGCGGATTGGTCGGGCTGAATTCGATGATGTGCGCCGCGGTGGCGGTCGGCACCGATCCCACCTTGGCGTTGGTCGCACTGTTGATGAACACCGCCTCGGAGCCTTTACCGCGGCCATAGCGACCGCGCGCGGCGACACCCAACAGATCGTCCATATTGTCGATCGCGTAAGCCGGCTTGCTTGGTAGCGTCGACTCGTCCTGGACATGGACTTTCAGCGACTGCTTGATATCGTCCATCGTCCACTGGGGATCCAGTTTCGGCGTATTCAGCACATAATTGACCGTCGCGCGAATGTCATCGTCGCTGAGCTTCCCGTAGAACGGAGGCATCAGCGTGTCGAACACGCCGGCCATCACCATGCTGCGCACCGACGTGACGCTGCGCCCGGCCAGGCGATCCTTGTTCAGCGGCGGCGCCAGATAGCCACCGAGGTCCTGCCCATGGCAGCTCGCGCAGTTCTCATTGAACACCTTTTCGCCGTACGCACGGTCGGCAGCGGTGTACTCCGTCGCAAAGGCAACCCCCGGCAGCAAGGCTGCTGCCAGCAGTACGTCGAACAGTTTGGGTTTGCAGCCGGCTCTCTCGAGATTCATTACGGTCTCCGATTCATGGGGTCTGCCGATCATCGACCGGGCGGATCCAGACAATTGGAGCGCCGTCAGTCGGTCCCGGTATGTTTCGCTTCGAAACATAAAGTAAAGCGATCCACGCGGCATGTCAAGACTCGCTGCTGACTCCGCGGCGCGCTATCACACCAATTCCCGACCGCCGGCGCAAGGTCTATCGGAACGATGACGATCACTCCCCGGACCGCACCGCTCGAATCACTTCCGCCAGAAAGCGGTCATGCACCCACGCCCCCGCACGCCGAGTCAGCCCAAGCCGGACCACGACCAGATCCTCGGCCGGGACCACAGAGATGAACTGGCCTTCGTAACCGATGCCGTGAAAGGTTCCGGCCGGCAGCTCCTGCGGCCGGTCGGGTGCCTGATAATAGCCGGAAACACGGAGCCAGAAGTGGGCACCGAACTCGCCGTTCGGCGACTGTGGGGTCGGAGATCGGCTGAAATCGACCCATCCCTCCGGAAGGATGCGCCGGCCGTTGCACATGCCGTCTCGCAAATACAGGAGGCCGAGCCGCGCCCAGTCGCGAGCGCTGGCGTACATGAACGAGGAGCCGACGAAATGTCCGCTGGCGTCCATTTCGAGGATCGCCGTTCCCATCCGCAACGGCTCGAACAGCGCGAGTCGTGGAAAGCTCAGGTAGGCCTCCTCTCCCAGCACGATCTTGAAGACACCGGACAGAATGTTGCTGCTGCCCCCGGAATATTGCCAGCGGCTGCCCGGCGCGTGGTCCAGCGGTTTGGCTGCGGCGAACGCCGAACAATCCGGTTCGGCCAGCAGCATCTGCATCACGTCCTCGTGCAGGTCTCGATAGGTTTCCGAGAACCTGAGGCCCGAGGTCATCCGCAACAGGTGTTCCACGGTGATCGCCCGCCGCGAATCGCCCGGCCCTGACCATGCGGCGACAGGCGCCGGATCGGACAAGGCCAATCGGCCTTCACGCACCAGGATTCCGGCCAACGCATTGATCACGACCTTGGCCAGCGACCAGCCGGCGATCGGCGATTCCGGTCCGAATCCCGGTGCGTACCGTTCACCGACGATCTGCCCGCGATGCACGATCACGATCGCCCGCGTGCGCTGGGGGAGCCTCGCGGGATCGTCCTGGAATGCCTGCGCCAGCACGCCAGCGAGGGAATCCCCCGGCGTCCGGCAGCGCAACGGCCGCCGTTCCATCGGACCGGCCTTGATCGCATCCGCCGGAATGCCGAACGGATAGGCGGGTATCCGCCACTTTGCCAGCGCGGGGCGAATCAGCGTGCAACCCATGCCCGGCCGGTCGATGGCGGTGCCCGACAGGTAACGCGACCAACCAGCATCGACCCGACGGGACTGCGCATCGATCCGGACCGGAATCCAGCGGAACAGCCGATGGTTGTCGAGACTCAGATCGCTTGCCAGCACCTCCGGGGCGGGCCGCCCTGCAACGAACAGGCCGGAGCAAAGAATCTTGGCCTTGTAGGCGACGGCCAGCCGCAATACGCCATGCGCGTACCAGGCGACCAGCGCGATCAGCAACAGCGTGGGAATCAGCCAGAGCAAGGTTCACCCTCGACCGGTGAGTCGGCCCGCGGCCGCAGGCTCGCCGCAACGGCGCGACCCGGGAATGCGGCACGCTCGCCCGCCATCGGTACCCGCCGCCACAAATCCGGATCTGGCGCCAGCCCTACGAGCGACCCGCCCGATTCAGCGGCGACGTGGTAAACCATTTACGATGCGTCTGGATCGACATCAGGATGCCGAAACCAGCCAGCAGGGTCACCATCGACGTTCCGCCGTAGCTGACCAGCGGCAGCGGCACACCGACCACCGGAAGGATGCCGATCACCATGCCCACGTTGACGAACACATAAAAAAAGAACGTCACCGTCAAGGCACCGCTGAGCAGTTGGGTGAACGAGTCCTGTGCCTGGACCACGATCTGCAGACAACGCGCCAGAATGAACAGGTAAATGGCCAACAGCGCCACGCAACCCATCAAACCGAACTCCTCCGCCAAAATGGCGAAGATGAAATCGGTCGACCGTTCCGGCAGGAAATCGAGATGGCCTTGGGTGCCATGCAGCCACCCTTTGCCGTAGATGCCGCCGGACCCGATTGCGATCTTGGATTGGATGATATGGTAGCCACGGCCGAGCGGATCGGCTTCCGGGTCCAGGAACGTCAGCACGCGGGCCCTCTGATAATCGTGCAGCAGATACCAGGCGACCGGCAGCGAGCCGCCTGCGACGATCGCCAGGGCCAGCAGATAGCCCCAACCGATCCCGCCGAGAAACAGCGGAATACACCCCGAGATTGCCACCAACATCGCGGTTCCCAAATCCGGCTGCTTGGCGATCAGCAGTGCGGGAACCAGGATCAGCACCGCGGACATCAGCACACAGCCGACGCGGGGCGGCAATTCCGATTCCGACAGATACCACGAGATCATCATCGGCATCGCGAGCTTCATCAGTTCCGATGGCTGGAAACGGAACACACCCAGGTCCAGCCAGCGTTGTGCGCCCTTACCGATGTCGCCGATCACCAACACCGCCCCCACCATCAGGATACCGGCAGCAAACAGGTACGGCGCCAACCGCTTGAAGTTCCGGGGATGAATCTGGGCCAGCGTCAGCATCCCCGCAAACGCCAGCGCCAGCCGCCCTCCCTGCCTGAGCACGACATCGAGATTCTGACCGGATGCCGAGTACAGGATCACCGAGGCAAACGCGATCAGCGCCAGCAGGCCCATCAGCAGCGGCAGGTCGAGGTGCAGGCGATCCAGCCACGGCGGCGACCGCTCCTTGTTGCGTTGGAGATTGGCCCAGTCCGCGTCGAATTTCACGGCGCGCCCTGAAGGTAGTTGATCATGACTTCGCGGGCGATGGGGGCGGCGACCGAACCGCCGTGGCCGGCATTTTCCGCGACCACCGCGACCGCAATCTTCGGATCTTCGGCCGGTGCGAACGCGATGAACAGTGCATGGTCCTGCAGTTTCTTGGCGACTTTCATCGACTTGTAGCTCTGGTTCTGGCGCACGGTGAAAACCTGCGCGGTACCGGTCTTGCCGGCGACGTGAAAAGGAAGGCCATAACTGATGCGCCCTGCGGTACCGCGGCCGCTGTGCACCACGTCAACCATCGCGTCGATGACGAGCTTCCAGTGCTCGGGCCGCGCTTCGACGATCGAGCCAGGTTTCCGCTCCCTGCGCGGTGGCTCGGACGATACTCCACCACGCGCCGAATCCACCAGCCGCGGGGTCGTAACCAGGCCGCGATTGGCGATCACGGACACGGCGTGAGCCAGTTGCAACGGACTGGTTTGGACGTAGCCTTGGCCGATGCCGGTGATCACCGTCTCGCCACCCATCCAGGGCTGCCCGCGTCGGCGTTGCTTCCATTCGCGCGACGGAAACAGGCCGGAAGTCTCTCCATCCAGATCAATGCCGGTCGGCTCGCCGAAACCGAAGCCCGCCATGAAATCGTGCAGCCGGTCGATGCCGATACGCAGAGCGAGTTTGTAGAAATACACGTCGCAGGACTGCGTGATGCCGTATTTCAAATCGACCAGTCCATGCCCGCCCTTTCGCCAGTCACGGTACCGATGCGCGGATCCCGGCAACTGAAAGTAGCCGGGACAGATCTCGCGCTTGGCCGGGTTCAGATCCGCCGTCTCGAGACCTGCCATCCCGACGAACGGTTTGATCGTCGAGCCCGGCGGGTACAGGCCGCGCAGTGCCCGTTCGTACAACGGACGGTCGGGATCGGCGTTCAGTGCCTGATAGTCGGCGCGGCGGATTCCGTTCACGAACAGATTGGGATCGAAAGCCGGCTTGCTGACCATCACCAGCACGCGGCCGGTGCGCGGCTCCAACGCGACCACTGCACCGTTGTGTTCGCCGAGTGCATCGAACGCGATCTTCTGCAGCTTGACGTCCAATGCCAGATGCAGATCGCCACCCGATACCGGCGCGACGGTTCCGAGGGTCCGCAGCGGGCGGCCGGTCACATCGGTTTCAATTTCCTCGTAACCGGTCTTGCCGTGCAGGATCGCCTCGTAACTCTTTTCGATCCCGCTCTTGCCGGTGTGCAGCGTCCCGGCGTAGGCCGCGGCATCCAGCTTCTGCAGATCGGATTCGCTGATGCGTCCCACATAGCCGACCACATGGGCGGTCAACGGGCCGTAGGGATAAGTGCGCACCATGTGGGCGTGCAGCGATACACCCGGAAACTGCGGCATTCGCACCGCGAAGCGGGCGATCTCCTCTTCGCTCAACTGCAGGCGCAGCGGCAGACTTTCGTAGGGCTTGCGCCTCCTGCGGGAGGACTCGAAGCGCTGCAGTTCCTCATCGGTCAGAGCCAGCAGTTCGGTCAGTGCGGTCAGCGTCTTCGGCAGATCCGGCGTCTGCGCCGGAATCACCTGTAGGCTGTAGGTGGGGATGTTGTCCGCCAGCACCTCGCCGTTCCGGTCGAATATCACGCCGCGAGTGGGCGCCAAAGGCGAAATCTTGATCTGGTTGTCGCGCGACAGCATCGCGTAGTGCTCGTGTCCGGCGATCTGCAGATACACGAGCCTTGCCACCAGTGCGGCGGTCGCCAGCAACATCCCGATACCGCACACCAGGATGCGACCGAGAAAGCGCTGGTTTTCACCGCGCGAGCCGCCGAAATCCAGACCCGAACTCATCGGTCCGAACGCTCGTCCGCCGCGATCATCGAGCCCGCGGAAGCCTGCCGCCTGCGGCGCACGCGAAAGCGAGGCAGCGTAACCTCACCGAAGCGGTGCTGGGACTCCGGATCGGAGTCCAGCGCAATCTCACCAGTCGGGCGGCCAACATGATCGTCGTATAACGGACACGGACTTGCGGCCGCGTCAGGGGCTGTCGGACACTGACCGCATACGATGCATCAAATGCATGACCAGGGGCCAGACCAGAACGCCGCTCAGCGGCGGCATGCCATAGAACAGGACGTCGATAGGGCGGCCGGACGACTCCTGAGTCCATGCGACGATGAGCTGACTCAACAACAGGAACAGGCCGACGCAGAGAGACTGTTGCAGCAGCGGGTAGAAGCGCAGCCGATTATGAAATCGCAAGCAGCAATAGCCGACCAGGCAATAGGCCAGCGCGTGCTGCCCCAACGAGCGGCCGGTCAGCACATCGGCCAGAAAGCCAGTGAACCAGGCCGTGCCGAGTCCGACACTTTCCGGCGCCGCCAGGATCCAGTAGATCAGCAGCAACAACACCCAATCGGGGTTCACCGCCGCCAGCGGATGAGAGAGCGGCAGAATCCGAAGCGCCATCGCCACCAGCAGAGTGATCGACACCATCCAGCCTGACGTCAGACTAACGGGTTTGCGTAGCATGGGTGTTGCGGCCACTCGGATCGATCTCGCCGCCGGTCTCGATCGGGGAACGCGCCTGTGCCGGCAGGCGCGGAATCGGCTCCGAATTGCTCCAAACCAGCAGGACCTCCCGGATGCTGTCGAGCTTGGCGGTCGGCGCGGCCGAGACCTTCGCAAACGGGCTGCCCTGATGGCTGATGTCGGTCACCGTGGCCACCGGATAACCCTGCGGAAAAACCCCTCCCATGCCGGACGTCACCAACAGATCACCCGGCCGGATGTCGGCGCTGCCGCTCAGGTACGGCAGCACCAAGCGATCGATCTGCCCGGTACCCACCGCGACCGTGCGCAACCCGGTGCGGTTCACCTGCACCGGAATCCCGTGGTTGGAATCGGTGATCAGCATGACTTCGGCGCTGTACGGATTGACTCGCACCACCTGCCCCACGACCCCGGTGGCGTCGAACACCGGCTGCCCGGTGTGCGCACTGAAGCGGGTTCCTTTGTTCACCACGATCCGGTGTTCGTACGGCACGACGTTGATCGCCAGCACCTCGGCGATCTGCATCTGTTCGCCCAGCTTGAACGAGGATTCCAGTAGTCCGCGCAACCGGATGTTTTCCTGCTCCATCGCTGCGAACTTCAGCATCCGGGCCTGGAGCATTCGTTGCTCTTCGCGCAGCCGGCGGTTCTGCACCAAAAGGTCGGCGCGGCTCGTCAACACTTGGCCGGCCGACCGCAGCAGCTGCGCCGGCGTGTTGACCACCTGCTGCAACGGATAAATCAGCGTCGCCAGCACCGCCCGGGCGCCGCCCAGTGCGCCTTGATGATCCGCCAGCAGGAAGCCGCAGGACACCAGCACCAACAGCCAGAATCGGAGGGTCGGCGAGGGACTGCGTCGGAAGATCGGTTTGATGTCTGATCCGGTTCGAATTTCCATGGACACCGGCAGAGGGGGAGATTATTCGAGCGAAAATGCGGCCGGACCTTTTTCATCCAGCATTTCCAGCACCCGGCCACCGCCTCTGGCCACGCACGTCAGCGGATCGTCCGCGACCATCACCGCCAATCCGGTTTCCTCCGCCAGCAGGCGATCGAGGTCGGTCAACAGCGCGCCCCCACCGGTCAGCACGATTCCGCGATCGGCGACATCGGAGCCCAGTTCGGGGGGCGTCTGCTCGAATGCGCTCTTCACGGCACCGACGATCGCGGTCAGCGGCTCCTGAATCGCCTCCAGCACTTCATTGCTGTTCAGAACGAAGCTGCGGGGCACTCCTTCAGCCAGATTCCGCCCCCTGACCTCCACCTCACGCACCTCGCTGGAGGGATAGGCCGAGCCGATTTCCTGTTTGATCCGCTCCGCGGTGGGCTCCCCGATCACGATGCCGTAATTGCGGCGGACGTAGTTGGTGATCGCTTCGTCCAGCCGGTCTCCGCCGGTTCGGACCGAGGCCGAATAGACGATGCCGTTCAGCGAGATCACCGCGACCTCCGAAGTTCCGCCGCCGATGTCCAGCACCATCGAGCCGTGCGCCTCGTGCACCGGAAGACCGGCACCGATCGCCGCGGCCATCGGCTCCTCGATCAGATACACTTCTCGCGCTCCGGCGCCGGCGGCCGATTCCTTGATCGCGCGCCGTTCGACCTGAGTCGAGCCGCAGGGTACCGAAATCAACACCCGCGGACTCGGTCGGAACAGCCGGTTCCGATGCACCTTGTTGATGAAGTACTGGAGCATCTTCTCGGTCACCATGAAGTCGGCGATCACGCCGTCCTTCAGCGGCCGAATGGCCGTGATGTTCCCCGGCGTCCGACCCAGCATGGCCTTGGCGTCGGCGCCCACCGCTGCGATGGACTTGGTTCCGCGTGCGCGGTCTTCGCGGATCGCGACCACCGAGGGTTCATTCACGACGATCCCTTGTCCGCGAATATAGATCAGCGTATTGGCCGTACCCAGGTCGATCGATAGATCATTGGAAAAGAAACCGCGAAACCGCTTGAACATGTCGATCGGGTCCTCAAGGAAAGCGGGGATTAACGGGATGAGTAGGTAAAGCGCTGCGCAACAAATCGGGTATGATATCGTACAACTCGTCAGGAGAGGCAGCGATGTCATTGAATATTGAAGCGGTCGGCCGGATCGCCTGGCTCGCGAGACTGGCCATCGACACGGACAAGGCCGCGGACTATGCACGCGATCTGTCGGGCATTCTCGACTTCGTCGCGCAGATGGACGCAGTCGACACGGAAGGCACCGAGCCGATGGCCCATCCGCTGGAACTGGCCCAGCGTCTGCGCCCCGACGTCGTCACCGAAGGCGACCAACGCGGCCAGTTCCAACAATACGCCCCGGCCGTCGAGGCCGGATTGTATCTGGTACCGAAAGTCATCGAATAGCACCGTTCCGTCCGGGCTCCGCCCGTTCCGTTCGTGGCGCGTTCGCCGCCGCACCGCAACTGCCAACTTTCACGCCGCATGTACCACAACACCATCGCCGAACTTGCCGAAGGTCTCCGCAGCAGACGATTCAGCAGCGTCGAACTCACCGAAAGCTTCTTGCAGCGCATCCGTGCTCTCGATCCGGTGCTGAACTGCTACATCACCGTGACCGAAGAACGGGCGCTGGATCAGGCCCGCGCGGCGGACCGGCGCCTCTCCGATGGAACCGCCGGTCCGCTGACCGGTATCCCGATCGCACAGAAGGACATCTTTTGCACCCGCGGTGTTCGCACCAGTTGCGGCTCGAAGATGCTGGACCCGTTCATCGCACCTTACGACGCCACCGTGGTCGAACGATTCGACCAGGCCGGCGCGGTGATGCTGGGCAAACTGAACATGGACGAGTTCGCGATGGGCTCTTCCAACGAAACCAGCCATTACGGCCCGGTCAGGAATCCCTGGCAGACGGATCACGTGCCGGGCGGCTCGTCGGGCGGGTCGGCTGCCGCCGTCGCGGCCCGGCTGACCGCCGGTGCCACCGGGACCGATACCGGCGGTTCGATCCGTCAGCCGGCTGCATTCTGCGGCATCACCGGCATCAAGCCGACCTACGGACGCGTCTCGCGTTGGGGCATGGTCGCCTTCGCCTCCAGTCTCGACCAAGGCGGGCCGATGGCGCGCACTGCCGAGGACTGCGCCTGGATGCTGCAGGTGATGGCCGGCTTCGATCCACGTGACTCGACCTGTCTGGATCGCCCGGTGCCGGATTACCACGCCGCGTTGAACCGCGACCTGAACGGTCTGAAGATCGGGCTGCCCAAGGAGTTTTTTGGCGAAGGCTTGGACGCCGGAATCGCTGCCGCGCTGGACGCCGCGATCGCTGAGTATCTCAAACTGGGTGCGACGGTCCACGAAGTGTCGCTGCCGAACATGAACCTGTCGGTGCCCGCGTACTATGTCGTCGCGCCGGCCGAATGCTCCTCCAATCTGGCCCGCTACGACGGCGTGCGATTCGGCCATCGCTGTGAGAATCCGAAGGATCTGTTCGATCTGTATACCCGGTCGCGGGGCGAAGGCTTCGGCGCCGAAGTCAAGCGGCGCATCCTGATCGGCACCTATGCGCTGTCGGCCGGTTATTACGACGCGTACTACCTGAAGGCGCAGAAAGTCCGCCGACTGATCAGCGATGATTTCCGCGCCGCATTCCAGAAGGTCGACGTTATCGTGGGTCCGACCGCGCCGTCGGTCGCGTTCCGCATCGGCGAGAAGACCGCCGATCCGATTGCGATGTATTTGTCCGACATCTACACGATCGCGGTCAACCTGGCCGGCCTGCCCGGCATGTCGATCCCGGTCGGCTTCGCGGATGGGCTACCGATCGGCATGCAGTTGATCGGAGACTATTTCAGCGAAGAACGGCTGCTGAACGTGGCGCATCGCTATCAGGCGGTGACCGACTGGCATAGCCGTGCTCCGGCGGTCAGCGCTTGATCGCACCGCAAGCCGACGCATCGTCATCCCGGACCTGAACGGTGGCCCTTTGTCGTGCGCGGACAGACCCGGCCGGCTGCCGATCCGGAAGCACCCACCGCACTGCGGGCAGCGACGTGCAGCGCGACGATCCGGTACCGACAGGCGTTTCGAACGCATCAAGTTCCTATCGAGAGAAAAGCCATTATGGAATGGGAAACCGTCATCGGACTCGAGATTCACGCCCAACTGGCCACCAAGTCCAAGATCTTCTCCGGCGCCGCAACGACCTACGGCGCGGAACCGAACACCCAGGCCTGCGCGGTCGATCTGGGCTTGCCTGGCGTGCTGCCGGTTCTGAATCGCGAAGCGGTCCGGATGGCCGTGAAATTCGGACTGGCGATCGGCGCGACCGTTGCGCCGCGTTCGGTATTCGCGCGCAAGAACTATTTCTACCCGGACCTGCCGAAAGGCTACCAGATCAGCCAGTATGACCTGCCGGTCGTCAGCGTCGGCCATCTGACCATCTCGGTCGACGGCATCGACAAGACCATCGGTATCACCCGTGCGCATCTCGAGGAAGATGCCGGCAAGTCGCTGCACGAGGATTTTCACGGCTCGACCGGGATCGATTTGAACCGTGCAGGTACCCCGTTGCTGGAGATCGTGTCGGAGCCCGACCTCCGATCGGCCAAGGAGGCCGTCGCCTACATGAAGAAACTGCATGCCCTAGTCCGCTACCTCGAGATCTGCGACGGCAACATGCAGGAGGGCTCGTTCCGTTGCGACGCCAATGTGTCGGTTCGGCGCCGGGGCGATAGCAGGCTCGGCACGCGTGCGGAAATCAAGAACCTGAATTCGTTCCGCTTCGTCGAACGCGCGATCAACTACGAGATCGAGCGCCAGATCGCGTTGATCGAAAGCGGCGGCCAGGTCGTGCAGGAAACCCGGCTCTACGATTCGGCCAAGGACGAGACCCGGTCGATGCGGAGCAAGGAGGAAGCCAACGACTACCGCTATTTCCCGGACCCGGATCTGCTGCCGCTGGACATCCGCGACGATTTCATCGCCGAAGTCCGGGGCGATCTGCCGGAGTTGCCGGATGACAAGAAGCGGCGATTCCAGATCGAGTACGGCCTCGGCGACTACGATGCGGAGGTGCTGACGGCGACGCGCGAGCTGGCCGATTACTACGAGGCCGTGGTCCGGGCCGCCGGCTGCGACGCCAAGCTGTGTGCCAATTGGGTCATGGGCGATCTGTCGGCGGCGCTGAATGCCGAGAACCTGGACATCATCCAGAGCCGGGTCGACCACACCGCACTGGCCGGCCTGCTCCGCCGCATCGCCGACGATACGATCTCCGGCAAGATCGCCAAGCAGATCTTCGAAACCATGTGGCGGGAGGGCGGCAGCGCCGACGAGATCATCGACCGGCAGGGTTTGAAGCAGATCACCGACACTGCGGCGATCGAAGCGATCATCGACCGCATCATCGAAACCAACCCGAATCAGGCAGCCCAGTACCGCGCCGGCAAGGACAAGCTGTTCGGCTTCTTCGTCGGCCAGGCGATGAAGGCTACGCAAGGCAAGGCCAATCCGCAGACCCTGAACGAACTGCTGAAAAAGAAGCTCGATGCCTAGCGTCGCCGAAAAGACGATCCCGCCGGCGGTTCGGTCCGGCCCGTCGGCACCGTGAGCCACGACAAGGCTTCGCGCAGCGCCAACGCGTCGCCGCCCCGCCCGCGCGCGGGGAGTCGCGATTGGAGAAATCACGCCACCCGCTGAATTCAAGTCGATGCGACGCAAGGTTTCCTCTTCCAGGCCGCCGGCTTCGGGCACTCCCCCCTGGCACCTCTTGGAATCGTGGCAGGTGGCATCCTGGTTGCGTGTGGACGCCGCCAGCGGACTCGGTGCGCAAGATGCCACCGAGCGCAGGCAGAGCCATGGTCCGAACGCCCTGCCGGAATCGCGGAGGCGCGGCGCGCTGCGCATCCTGTTCGAACAGTTCGCCGATTTCATGATCGTCGTTCTGATCATGGCCGGCGTGATCTCCGGGCTGCTGGGCGATCTGACGGACACGATCGCGATCGTGGTCATCGTGGTACTCAATGCCCTGATCGGATTCATTCAGGAATACCGGGCAGAACAGGCGGTCATTGCGTTGAAGCGGATGGCGGCTCCCAGCGCGCGGGTCGTGCGTGACGGGGAGACGAAAGAAGTGGCCGCGCAGGATCTGGTCCCCGGAGACGTCGTCCTGTTGGAGGCCGGCAACGTCGTCCCGGCCGACATCGCGCTGCTGGAGTCGTTTCAACTCAAGATCGAGGAATCAGCGCTCACCGGCGAGTCCCAGGCGGTCGAAAAGCTGGTCTCGCCGATCCGCGACCGCGACGCACCGCTCGGCGAC
>CAZXXC010000035.1:0-34353 GCA_964644665.1 uncultured Methylococcaceae bacterium | reverse complement strand
CTAGTCCCAATGGAGGAAGTGAGCGATGAACGATAAAGCAGTCGCGCTGCGGTTGACCATGGCAGCGCTCATGTCTTCGTCTTTATTATCTTCGGCTTCTGCGGCTGTTGACCCGGAGAAGCAACCGATCTACGTCAACATCATGAGCACGGGATTGTGCGGGACCGACCCAAGTGGCCAATCCCCTCCCAGTCCGTGCACAGTGCCGGGTGGGCAACGCCTCATCATCGAGCACGTTTCGGGATACGTCTTTCTCCCCACCTCGGAACGAACAACGGTCACAGTGTCGATCTTGATAAAGGACACCGGGCTTGGGCTCGGAGGCACTGGGGAACTCGGCTTCCACTCGTTTGTGGCGACCAAGACGGAGTCCGGACCGGTTTCGGATACCTTTGTCTTCAACACGCCCTTTAGAATGATGTTGAATCCGGGAGCAACTTACTATTTCTCACCGGCGGACAACGCGGCAGTGTCGGGATATCTCGTGAAGGACTGAGCGAACTTGAGACGTCCTCATGCGTTAAGGTCGTGGGGCGGAAACGGCGTTTTGTCGTACTGAGTCGGCTTTCTCGCGCGTGGCGAATGCGCCTTTTCTCTGGTCTGCTGCTCGAAAAACGACGAAGGTGCCCGACGGTCTCCATGCCGTCGGCTCCGGATTCACGCCCGGGTCACGCCGCGCGAATTCGACGGCGACTTGGCCGTCTGGACTCGACCCGCCGTTCACTGTCCGCGTATTTGAACTCGCCCTCCGCTGCGTGGCCGATACCTGCTCGAACGACCGGTCAGTCCGTATCCTCCGCGTTCGGGCCGAATAACAGCCAGTCGCGCACATCATGCAGGATTCTTCGCGGCTGCGAGGCCGGGACTCCGTGGCCCGCTTGCGGGTAGTGGGGAAAGAAGATTCGGCGCCGGTGAGTGGTCAGGGCATCCGGAAACGCTCCGTGCCGATAGGTGACGATGATGAGATCGTCCTGCATGCTCACTTTCTCGATCAAGCTGGAGTATTTGCCGAGAGCCCTTGGCAGCGCCGGCGAATAGATGACCAGGTCCATCTCCGCATGGGTGATGAACGTCTCTACCACGGCAAGGTTGTGCAGGAACAGCTCGCCGTAAAGCACCGATGTAGGTGCGATGTCGAAACCGGCCGCAACGGCGCGATTCTGATAGTAGGCGTGGTTGACAGCGTCGTTGCATCCCGTTAGGTAGTCGTCCCACGGATTCAGATCACCCAGGGCTTCGACCAGGGTCAAGCCACCGCGCCTTGGAACCGGGAGACCGGCAGTCGTCCATCGTGGCGGTTCGGGGGAGCTTGGCTGCCGCACGGCGTCCTCAATCCGGATCCGGTGAGCCACCGGCAGGCGTTGAAATGCTGGGCTGGCATGCAAGTCCCGGATGTCATCGCGCGGAGTTTTTCGGTAGCGATAGGCGTGTTGCCGTGCATCCGGTCGAAGACCCGGAATATCGAGCGCATTCCAGCGGAGTGCCCGGGACAGCACGTCGATGTGTACCAGACCGCGTTCCGCGAATGTCCCCAGATGATCGAACCACCTGGCAGGTTGCTCATGGTGGTAGATATCCCGTCCCGCACGGTGAACGAAGCGAAGGGCGTTCTCGTAAGGGTTACAGTCGTCGCCCGGCCGCTCGGCGCACCGGCTGAATTTCTTGCCGGTATCCGCGGCGATGCGATCGATGACGGAATCTTGCTGCTCGTAGAACTCGCCGGCGATCGCATCCTGGTAGTCGCCGGCGAGGAGCGGCTGGATCAGCACTTGGCGACCAAACTGTCGTGCGATGGTCAAGGGTGGAAACGGTCGCCGGGTTTCGGCGGGAAAGACCTGAGTCAGGTGCTGTTCGACCTCGTCGGCGAGCGTCGTGTCGCGGTAGATGTTGCCGCCGTCGCCATAGTCGCGGTAGAACAGCAGCAGGTTGAGCAGGACGGTGGATCGCACACCGCCGTAGCTCTCGCCGACGAGGACGACGGGGTTGGCTTGCAAGGCGGGATGGGCGGCAAGAAATCGCAGCAGGAAGCGAGCGAATTGAGCGGCATCGATGAACGGATTGAAGTTCTGGGCGTCGAATTCGGCCGCCCGCCGTTTCGCACTTCCGCCGTGTCGCATCAGGTTGTATGAGAAACCCGTGTTCGGCGCGTCGATGTAGAGGAGGTTACCCACTTCGGTCCAACTGTACGGGTTCCTCCTGATGAACCTCCCGCCCGTTCGTTCCTGATGGAGTGTCGTGGGCGCGGTATTGAGACTCAGCAGTCCCTCCGAGGTCGAACAGCCCGGCCCGCCGTTGAAGAACACCAGGAGCGGCTTCAAGGCCGGATCCCGCTCCGCGGGGTGAAAGCTGTACGATAGACGGACCCGCGAAGACCGCAGCGAAAGGGCACTCGTCTCGTTTTGAAAACTGAAGGCGATCGGTTCGATCTCGGAAAAGCCCGCCTCGCTGGCCACCGCTTGGTCCGCCGGGGCCGGCGCGGCGAGGCTTGGGGGAATTAAGATTCGGGCGAGGACCAGTAACCAGAAGGACAATGAGGCGACGTTGTTCATCCAGGCTCCTGCGGAGGTTGGCAACGCAATGGCTCTGAGGCACCGCGCCTGTCTTTCGGCTGGCCGCCGGCGCGACCACGGAAAGGCCCGGTAGGGCAGTTTGGCGTTCCTTGGCCGAGCAGAATACTCGCAACGGGTTCCGACGTCGATCGATAGCGAAGGCCCGTCGATACGGGAGGGGGTGCGAGCGATCTTGGTCGTTTCTGTGTGACCGATGGATGACTGAAATGTCGGCAGTTCGAAAGGACGCCTGACGTAGTGCGACTTTCAGCGGATTAAACCCACTCTGCCCACTGACTTATCCACAGGAATTGTGGAAAACAGGACCGTCGTCTGCGGTCCGATCGCGGAGATCAGTCCGTGTACAGATCCGCTTCAGCGTCTGCTAATCAATGGATTAGCGTTGGTGTGATCGGGCAGGCGTTCTGGCTGCGGGTAGCCGAATGATTTTCCTGCACCAATCATCAACGACTTATCCACAGTGCCTCGGTGTCTGCCCGGCAGAAGGCGCTCATCTCGCCGCGATCGTGCGATACCCGGATCGTCTCGCCCGACTGCTGGACGAATCCCTATGTCGCACCAGAGTCGCCCGGCCTCTGCCGGCCGCCGTGCTGGGTCCGGTCCGCCGCGATCCGGCAACGCCTGCTCGCGTCGTCGCGGAGCCCACCCCGGTCAGGCCATCGGCGGACAGGACCATGAGTTCGGCGCTTGGCTGCCACCCGCACCAAACCGAGATCGCCGAAATCCTGGCGTCGGCGATGACAGGGTGGCGGGTTGTCACCGATCCGACGACAATCATGCACCGGTGTCGAACGTCAGTCAGAAGGCTCGACCGATGAGAACCGCCTGTCGCGCTTTATTGATCAGGCCCGTGAATACCCTCCCGGCATCGGTATTGGCGGTTGCCACGAAGGCGGGAACACGCCCGGCCTTGAACCACCCGGCTCTTCGCCGCGCCGCGGCACCCCCGCTGCGGATGAACCCGCGATGGGTCGGGTTGCTGGCGCCGATCGCATTCCTGCTGATGGCGAAGCCCGTCGCTGCCCAGCCCTCATTGATGGAAGTCTGGCGGAGTCTGTCGACTCGGACGTTTGTCGATTTGACCCATGCCTTCGCGCCCGGCATTCCGCACTGGCCTGGATTTCCCGACGAGAGTCGCGAATTGCTGTATTCGTATCGTCCCGATCAGCGCGCAAAGGCCGCCGAATTCGAGGCGGAGCGGTTTTGCCATGTGGGTCAATGGGGAACCCACGTGGATCCGCCGGCTCATTTCATCCCGGGGCTCCGGAGTGTCGATCAGATCGATCCGAAGGAGATGATCCTGCCGCTGGTGGTCCTGGACATCCACGAGCAATCGGCGCGCGATGCGGATTACGTGGTTCAGATGAAGGACGTACACGATTGGGAACGGCGTCACGGGCTGGTTCCGGAGCGGGCGTTCGTTGCGCTGCGTACCGACTGGTCCAAGCGCTGGCCGGACGGCAAAGCGATGGAGAACCGGGATCACACGGGTACGGCCCACTATCCTGGCTGGAGTCTCGAGGTGCTCCGCTACCTGTATCAGCAGCGCCGGATCACGGCATCCGGTCACGAGACCACCGATACCGACCCGGGGATCGCGGTCAGCCGCAACGAATTCCCTCTCGAGCGGTATGTGCTCGGTCGTGACCATTACCAGATCGAACTGATGGCGCACCTCGACCGCGTACCGGAACAGGGCGCGTTGATCGTGGTGACGTTTCCGAAACCGCTGGGAGGGTCGGGATTTCCAGCGCGCGTATTCGCCATCCTGCCGTGACTGGCCATTGCGTGTACCGTCCTCCGCTTTTCCCGGGCTGAACCGCGATAGCAGCAAGCCCGCGTGTTCGCTGTTATGCTGATGTCGGACCGGTGGTGGGGGCAGACCGATGGACATCCGAAACCCTGCGCAACTCAGCGGATTGGTGCGGAAGCCGAGGCCGAAGGGCGGTGGCAGCGCCATGCCCGCATGCGACCCGTGGTGTGATGCGGTGCCGCGGTGCCACCACGAAGTGTCGTAAAGCATCGGCCGGCGCGATGGATGCGATTGCCCGGCCGCCTGGCACTCCGCCGGATGTGCCTGCCGATGTGTCTATGGGCCGGGCCGGCTGCGGCGGCCGGTATCGCGATCATGGAGCAAAGTGTCCGGGAACTCGGCTGGTCCTTTGCCGGTGCAGCAACCGCCACCGAGGATGGCAGTGCCGTCTATTTCAATCCCGGCGCGATGGCGGGTAACCATGGAGGGATGTTCACCGGTGCCGGTTATCTGATCATACCGTCGACCCGATTCAGCGATCGCGGTTCGCGGTCGAGTCCCGCATCGGGCGGGGCGCCTTTGACCGGCAACGAAGGCGGGAACGGCGGCGTGACCACCTGGATCCCGAATCTTTATTTCGTTCAGCAACTATCGGAACGATGGGTGTTCGGTTTGGGCGTCAATTCACCGTTCGGTGTCCACAGCGAGTACGATCCGGCATGGAAAGGGCGGTATCAGGCGATCGAATCGCTGATCAGTAGTGTCAACGTCAATCCGTCGCTCGCCATCCGATTGGGCGAAGGGTTCAGCATCGGCGCCGGCATCAACGTGCAATATTTCCGTGCCAGGCTGACCAATGCCATTGATTTCGGCAGCGTTTGCGCGGCGGCGTCGGGTCTTTCCGCCTGTGCCCGCAGCGGATTGCTGCCGCAGCAGGCCGACGGATTTCTTCGGGTGGAGGGAGACAGCGTCGGTGTCGGATATGACCTGGGAGTGTTGTTCCAGCCGACATCCGCAACGCGGCTCGGTGTCAGCTATCGATCCGGTATCGAGCAGTCTCTGTCGGGCGACGCAGACTACAGCCTCCCGGCGCAAGCGCTGCCTCTGGCGGGCGGAGGACGGTTCGCGGATTCCAAGGTGACTGCGCCGGTCAGGCTTCCCGACTCTCTGCTGTTCGGCTTCCATCAGGCGCTGGGTGAACGTTGGACGCTCACCGGCGATGCATTGTGGACTCACTGGAGCCGGATCGACGCGCTGACAATCCGGTTTTCCTCGTCCGGAGGCGTTTCCCGGGAGCGGATGGACTGGCGGGACACCTGGCGCGGGGCCGTGGGCTTGAGCTATCAACCGCTGCCGGCGACGACGCTGCGGGCCGGGTTGGCCTATGACCAGAGCCCGATATCCCACGCATCGCTTCGATCTCCGAGGATTCCGGACAGCGACCGGGTCTGGCTGACCGCGGGTATCAGCTATCGGGTCGCCGCGGAGGTGACGGTGCATGCCGCTTATGCGCATTTGTTCTTCAGTGGTGCGCCGATCCGGCA
The DNA here is from genome assembly GCA_964644665.1 of uncultured Methylococcaceae bacterium. Taxonomy (GTDB): domain Bacteria; phylum Pseudomonadota; class Gammaproteobacteria; order Methylococcales; family Methylococcaceae; genus Methylotetracoccus. The sequence goes on along the minus strand of CAZXXC010000035.1, from coordinate 28,486 downwards.
TCTCGGGATGACGGGTGATTTGCTGCAGGGCCAGTTTTCCAACGATCTCGACATCGTCGGCCTGCAGATGGATTGGCTGTATTGACGGCGCCAGCCCGTCGTGCCCGGACTGCGGCAGTTGCAGCGCAACACCGCAGGAGCGGAACCCTTGCCGCGGTCGGCACCGTGTGCCATCGACGGTTCCATTGGGCATACTCTGAACCAGAAGGGGATTCACCTGAGGCACTGAACTTGCTTAGATCGCTTCCGAACTCCAGAAACGAGGATTCTGACGGTGTTCAGTTGGGACGCGACTGAGCCGCGAGGCGGCATCCGGTATGCGAGCGCGATCGAAGCCGGGCAGATCGATCTGTTGTACCGACAGGCTCCATCCAGCCTGTTTGCCACGGTCATCAATGCGTTGCTGCTGACTGCGGGACTCTGGACCAGGGTGGCTCCCTCGGCTCTGACGCTGTGGGCGTTGACGCTGGTCGCATTGTCGCTGGGCCGCTACCGACTGCTCCGGTCCTATCGCGCGGCGAGCCGTCCGGTGGCGGACCTCACACCGTGGAAGTTCCGTTTCCTGGTCGGTGTTGCACTCAACGGCCTGCTGTGGGGTTGTGCCGGGGTCTGGTTCTTCGTGGCGGACAGCTACGCCCATCAGATGTTGCTGGCATTCGTGCTGGCGGGTATGGCGGCCGGAGCCGTGACGACGCTGTCCCCGCTACGCGGCGCATCGCTGGTGTTCCTGTTTCCCGCACTGATCCCCTACACGCTGCGCATCTTCGCCGACGGCGACCCGGTGCATGCGATCATGGGTGTCATGGTCGTTCTTTTCGTGACGATGATGTGGCTCATCTCGATCCGGATGTACACGAGCGTCTCCGAATCACTGGGGCTGCAATTCGAAAATCTCGACCTGGTGGAGGACCTTCGGCGGGCCAGTGCGCGTCGCGATGCCGCGCATCGCAGGCTGGCCGCAGAGGTCGACGCCAAGCAGCGCGCGCAGTTGGCGCTGCAGGAGTCCCATGCCGAGCTGGAGCGCCGCGTGGTCGAGCGGACTCGTGAATTGGCTCAATCCCGGGACCATCTGGCCGTCGAGAAGGAATTGTTCCGGATCACGCTGGCCAGCATCGGCGACGGAGTGATCACCACGGATCGGGACGGCAGGGTGACCTATCTGAACCCGCCGGCCGAAGAGTTCACTGGCTGGCCGAGTGAAGAAGCCAAGGGGATGTCGCTGGCCCGGGTGTTCCATGCGGTGTCCGGCGGAACTCCGGGCATGGAGAATCCGGCAGAAGACGCGGCCGGCACGGGGCGGGCCAGTGGACATCTGGTGCTCACCGATCGCCATGGCCGCAAGCGGGACATTCACCGCACCTCGGCCCCGATCTGCGACCGGCGCGGTCGGCCGGTCGGAACCGTGCTGACGTTTCGCGACATCTCCGAAGAGCGCAAGCTCGCGCACCGGTTGTCTCATCAAGCGACCCATGACGCACTGACCGGTCTGGTCAACCGCAGAGAGTTCGAACGCCGACTCGACCGGGTGCTGCACTCCCGCGACCGCGATGATTCTCACGCACTGATCTTCATGGACCTGGATCAGTTCAAAGTCGTCAACGATACCTGCGGGCATGTGGCCGGCGATGAGTTGCTGCGCCAGATTTCGGCGCTGATGCAGACCCGCATCCGGACGCGGGATACGTTTGCGCGGCTCGGCGGTGACGAGTTCGCCGTGCTGCTGGAGCATTGCCCGCGCGACGAAGCGATCGGCATTGCCCACACGCTGCGGGAGCTGGCACAGGGTTTCCGTTTCGGCTGGCAGGACAAGAGTTTCGTCATCGGCGTCAGCATCGGTCTGGTTGACATTTCAGGCTCCTGGGAGAATTCCGCCAGTGCCTTGCGTGCAGCCGACACGGCCTGCTACATGGCGAAAGATCGTGGCCGCAATCGCGTCTGTGTCTACGAACCCGATGATCAGGCCGTGACCCGGCGCTTCGGCGAGATGCAGTGGATGCCGCGTATCCAGCAGGCCTTGGCCGAGGGGCGCATGCGGCTGTATTGGCAGCGCATCGTGCCGACATCACCGACTGCCGAGCGCGGTGAATTCGGCGAGATCCTGATTCGCCTGCTGGATGAACAGGGCCAGGTCGTCCTGCCTGGGGCCTTTCTGCCGGCCGCAGAGCGCTATGGGCAGATGAATGCGATCGATCGCTGGGTCATCGCCGAGGCCTTCGCTGCCCTGCAGGCGCGCTCGGCGTCACAGCACGGTACGGTCGTTGCGGTCAACCTGTCGGGGCAGTCCCTGAGTGACGAGGATTTCCTGGGTTATGTGGTCGATCGGATGCGAAGCAGCCGGATCGCGCCATCCAGCCTGTGTTTCGAGATCACCGAGACCGCCGCGATTTCCGATTTCAGCAAGGCGTTGACTTTCATCATGCACCTGAAGGAACTGGGCTGTCGATTTTCCTTGGATGATTTCGGTAGCGGTCTCTCCTCGTTCGGGTATCTGAAGAACTTGCCGGTGGATTACCTGAAGATCGATGGACGCTTCGTGAAGGAGATCGTCAACAGCCGGGTGGATGAAACCATGGTCGAAGCGATTCAGCGCCTCGGGCATGTGATGGGACTGCAGACCATCGCCGAATGGGTGGAGGATGCGCAAACCTTGGACAAGCTGACGTCGATGAAGGTGGACTATGTGCAGGGGTTCCATATGGCGCCGCCCCGGCCGATGTGAGCGCCCGAATGCCCGTCCGCTGGATCGGGTGTGGAAGAACTCGGTTGGCACGGTGTCGCGGCAGGCGAGCCGACGCTGCCGCAGTGCAGGTTGCGCGCGGCAGCTCGTCAGGGTACCGCCAGCGCTTGCCGAAGTGCGGTGATCAACGCGGAAAGTTCTGCGGTCAACGCAGCGCAGCAGCTTTCGACCAGGCTTCGCTCGACCTCCTGCCGGATCGCCGCCTGCAGCGCCGCTGCGGCTTCCTGTACGGCGATCGCCCCCAAGGTTCCGGCAGCACCCTTCAGCGTATGCGCCAAGCGGCGCATTTCCTGCCGGTCGTCCGCGTCCAGCGTCCGTTGCAGCCGTTCGCTGTCGCCGCCGTGCTCTTCCAGGAACATCGTCAACAGCCGCCGATAACTAGCCGCTTTGCCGCGTACCAGCGCCAGTCCACGGTCCGGATCGAGCCCACGGACGGCGCCAAGACGCCGGGCGAATTCGGCATCGTCGTCGCGTACAGCGGCCGATCCGGCGCCGTCCATCGCCGGCGCGGTCGGCGGTAACCAGCGGGATAGCGCGGCATAGAGGATGCCCGGTTCGACAGGCTTCGCCACGAAGTCATTCATCCCGGCTTCCAGGCAGGCCATCCGGTCCTCGGCAAACGCGTTCGCCGTCATGGCCAGGATCGGCACCGTCTCGGCCTGGGGCAAGGTCCGGATCACCCGGGTCGCTTCGAGCCCGTTCATCTCCGGCATCTGCACGTCCATCAGGATCAGTTCGTAGCGGTGTTCCCGCACCTTGGCCACGGCCTCGGTGCCGTTGTCGGCCACATCCACGACGAGCCCGGCGGCGTGGAGAAGTTCCAGCGCCACTTCCCGGTTGATCGGGTTGTCCTCCGCCAGCAGGACACGGTGACCGGCATGAAGGCGGCGAAGCTCGTCCTCGCTCTGGCATGGAGCCGGAGCCGGCGTCGGGTGGCAACCCGGCTTCAGTCTCGCGGTGAACCAAAACCTACTTCCCTGTCCCGGTACGCTGTCTGCGCCGACCTCGCCTTCCATCAGTTGCGCCAACCGCCGCGTGATGGCCAGGCCCAAGCCGGTCCCGCCGTATCGCCGGGTGGTGGACGCATCCGCCTGCTCGAACGGTTCGAACAGATGTGGCAGCTTCTCGGCCGGAATGCCGATCCCGGTATCGGCGACCTCGAAACGGATGTAGTGGCCCGATGGACCCGATTTGACCAGGCGTGCGGTGAGCTTCACGCAACCGCCGTCGGTGAATTTTTCGGCATTGCCCAGATAGTTCAACAGCGCCTGGCGCAAACGGGTGACGTCTCCTCGCAGATACGACGGCAGCGAATCGAACTCGATCAGGAACGTGATGCCTTTGGCCTTGAAGCGATCACGCATCAGCGATGACAGTTCGTCGAACAGCGTGGCGGGACTGAAATCGACCTCTTCCAGCGTCAACCGGCCGGCCTCGATCTTGGCCAGGTCCAGAATATCGTTGATGATTCTCAGCAGATGGTGCGCCGCCCCGTCGAGTTTCTGCAACCAGTCGCGCTGTTGCGGGTCGATCGGGCTGCCGCGCAACAGGTGGGTCAGACCCACGATGGCATTCATCGGCGTCCGGATCTCGTGGCTCATGTTCGTCAGAAAGGTGCTCTTGGCGTGGCTGGCGGCTTCCGCCGCCTCCTTGGCGATCGCGAGCTGAGCCGTGCGTGCGGCCACCAGTTCTTCCAGGTGGTGGCGATGGTGTTCCAGTTCCAGCTCGATGCGCTTTTGATGCGTGATGTCGTTCTGAATGGACAGATAGTGGGTGATCGACCCGTCCGGCTGGCGAATCGGCGTGACAAGCGCCGATTCCACGTCCTCGGAACCGTCCTTACGCCGGTTGTAGAACAGGCCACGCCAGACGCCTCCCTGCAGCAAGGTGGTCCACAGCGTTTGAAAGGTTTCCGGCGGTGTCCTCCCTGACTTCAGAATCCGCGGATTCCGGCCGATGGCCTCTTCCCGGGTGTAGCCGGTGATCTGTACGAACGCCGCGTTGACGTACTCGATCCGGGCATCGAGGCCGGTGATCATGATGCTTTCGGGGCTCTGTTCCACGACCAGCGAAAGCCGCCGTATCAGCTCCTCGGCCGCCTTCAGTTCGGTGACGTCGTGCATGATCGTCAACACGCACGGTTCTTCGTGCACGAAGAATTGGTCCGCCGACAGCAGCACACGGCGTATCGCACCGGTCTTGCTACGGATCTGCACCTCATGGTGGCGCAGCAGCCCTTGCGTGTCCCCATGCTCGGCGACGCGGAGGCAGTCGAACGGTCGCTCCCATAAGCCAAGCTCGACCGGGCTGTGCCCGATTGCTTCGTGTCGGGTGAAACCGATCAGCCGCTCACAACTATCGTTGATCTCGATGATCTTGCCGTCCCGGCACCGGCTGATCATCAGTCCGTCCGGACTCACCGAGAACGCCTTGGCGAACTTGGCTTCGCTGTGTCGCAGCGCCTCCTCGGCCCGTTTACGTTGCGTGATGTCCCGGATGATCGCCTGAAACAGCGGCTGCCCCTCTGCAGTGATCGCCGTTAGCCGGACCTCGGCGTCGAATTCTGTTCCATCCAGACGCCGATGGCGCCACTCGAAGGTTTGGTGGATTCCGCCCATTGCCAACTCGATGTGTCGCAGTGCCTCGGCATGCGAGTCGGCACCGTCCGGCTGAAGGGGTGGTGAAAACTGTGCGGGCGTCGCGCCGATCAGGTCATTCCGGGTGCAGCCGAACAGTTCCAGTGACCGCCTGTTGCAGTCCGTGAAGCGGTCCTCGTGGGCGACCAGGATCGCATCACCGGCGGTCTCGAACAGCACGCGATAACGTGCTTCGCTGTCCCGCAGCGATCGCTCCATCTCTTTCCGCGCGGTCAAATCGAATCCGACCGCCAGGAAGTCCTGACCCAGCGTGATTCCGGATATCTCGACCGTGCGCACCGTTCCGTCCCGGCAGGTGATCTGGTACTCGGCGGGCTCCACCACGCTTTGCTCGGCGAACGCGTGCCGTAACCTGGTTTCCCAAGCCTGCATCATCTGCTGCCGGTAGTCCGGATCCGGATAGGCAAGCCGGTACCAGTCGTGCAGCGTGGGCACCTGATCGCGGGTATAGCCCGAAAGTCGGACGAAGCAGTCGTTGACCATGGTGATTCGTCCGTCGCCGCTGACGTAGCACATTGGCAACGGCGACTGCTCGAACAGCCGTCGGAAGCGCAGTTCGCTTTCGCGTAGCGCGAGTTCGGCTGCCTTGCGCTCGGTGATCACATCGAACACGGCGACGAAATGGTCGTTCTTGGTGCTGTACACGGAGATCAGCAGCCACATCTGGAGTGCCTGGAAGAACACCTCGACGCATTCCGGTGGGCCCCCTCTGGCCACTCGGCCGTAGAGCGCAAGGAGTTCCGGGTCGGATTGGCGGATTCCGGGGATCACCATCGAAACGGGCTTGCCGGCGACTTCGTGGAGCCCGGTCAGCGATTCGAACGCCTGATTGACGCTGAGGTAGATGAAATCGCAGGGCATTCCGGCGTCGTCGTACAGCATGCGGCAATAGGCGATGCCGTTCAGCATGTTGTCGAACAGCGAACGGTAGGTCGCCTCGCTCTCGCGCAGTGCCGCCTCGGCGATCGCCTGCCGGGCCTGGAGCCGCAGGCTGTTGACGCCGTACGCCAGATCGCCCGCAAGCTCCGCCAGCAGAGCGACTTCTTCGTCGGCAAAGGCATCGGGCCGACCGGAGCAGATCGTCATGACGCCAAGCCCCTGATCGGCGATCCGGAGCGGCAGGCAAAGCGCGGGGAGATCGGTGGCGCCGGCTTGCGGATTTCCGGCCAGGCCGCAACGGCGTATTGCGGCCGCGGCGCGGCCGCGTTCCTCGTCTTTCTCCGGGCATCCATCGGGTCGCGCTGCAGTGACGACCGTCTGATCCGGCTCGATGCCCGACCAGGCCGCCGGCCGGAGAGATCGGTTCGGGCCATCTTCCGTGAAACCGATCCAGACTCCGGAATGGCCGCAGTCGCGAACCACGATGTCGCAAACGGCCTGCAGATACTCCTGCTCGGACGTTGCGCGTAGCCGCGCGCGATGAGCCTGACTGACGGCGTGCGACAGCCAGTTCGCGCGCATCGACGCGTCCCGGTTTACAAGTGCCCGGTGCCGGGCGCGCTGGAGCGATTCGCTGAGCACGCTGACCAGGATTCCGTTGACGATCAGCAGCGACCACTGGAACGCGTCGAACGGCGCAGCGATCCCCCAACTGTGCGCAGGCGGAAACCACGCGTAGGCGACGGCCAGGGACGCCAGCACCGTGGCCACCAATCCCGGTCCCAAGCCGCCGGCCAGCGCGCTCGCGATGATCGGCGTGATGAACAGGATCAGCAGCGGCCGCTGCGTGAACTCCACCGGCAGAGCCGCGCGGATCATCACCGCCGCGGCGGTGATCGCGATCGCGAAACCATAAGCCGCCAGACGCCGGCGCCCGCGCGCGAGTGGGGCGGCGGGTGGCGCCGCATCCGGGCTTTGACCGACCCGCGCTGACGAATCACCGCGCTCTGGCAGCAGACCGATCATCAGCAGCAGGGCCGCCATCCCCAGCGCCAAGGCCAGCCAGCAACTCAGGGCGGGATCGGCACCGGCCATAGGAAACGGTTCCGAGAACAGGATCCAGGCGGCCGCGAGCAGCGTCCCGACCAGCATGGCCCCGCAGATCAGGCGCTGGCCGGTGTGAGCCTTCATTGCGTGACGGCGCATCGGCCAGACCGGACGGCCAACCTTGCCGTCAGCGTGGTGACCGGGGCTTGGCAGCGTGGTGCCATGGCGAGTGATGACAGATTGGGGTGTTCACGTAGTCATCTTAGCCCAAGTGACCGCACTCGTTCGCTGTCCGGTCCCGCCGCGGCGCCCTTAAGTTCAGCGGCGGCTGAAGCGGTAATGCGAGACTCCCCATTCGTCACCGCGACGGTAACCGAACAGTTCGGCGCAGGCCATGAAAAACACGCGCCAGCGCTGGAACCAGATGTCGGCATCGGCACCATAGGTGGCTTCCAGCAACGGTCTGACTTCAGCCCTTCGGGCGTCCATCAAGCACAGCCAGGCTTCCAGAGTGCGCTGATAATGACGGCCATCGATCCGCCAGTCCCGGTCCAGCACGAAATCGGTGTGTGCCAGTTGCGGCAAAAGCGCATGGGATGGCATCGTACCGCCGGTGAAGAAATGGCGGCCCATCCAGTCGTCGTCGCCCGCGGTTTCGAACAGGTAGGCGTAGTGTCGGTGCGAGAAGACATGCACGAACAGCTTGCCGTCGGCATGCAGCCAGCCGCGGAGCCGTCCGAACAGCCAGTGGTAGTTGCGGACATGCTCGAACATTTCCACCGAGACGATGCGGTCGAACCGGCGCCCCGGCTCGAAGTAATTGATGTCGCAGGTGTGCACGGCGACGTTCCGGAAGCCGCGATGCCGGCATTGTCCTTCGATCCATTCGCGCTGCTGCGCCGAGTTGGACATCGCAAGGATGCGGGAGCGGGGATGCCGTTCTGCCATCCACAAGGTCAGCGAGCCCCAGCCGCACCCGAGTTCCAGAATCTCCTGCCCGTCGGTCAGATCCGCATGTTCGCAGCTCAGTCGGAGCATGGATTCCTCGGCCGCGGCGAGCCGGTCGACACCGTCGGGCCAGTGGCAGGCACTGTACTTCAGGCGCGGGCCCAAGACCTGGCGGAAGAATTCCGGCGGAAGTTCGTAGTGCTGTCGGTTCGCCGTATCGGCGTGCACGGCGATAGGGCCCTGCTGCAGCAGGGACTGCACGCGCCGCTGCTCGACATCACCACCCCGCGCCAGCGAATCGAGGCGCTTCTGCAGCAGGCGGCGAATGCCGAACCGGATCAGCCGATCCGGTATTCGGCCGCGTTCCATCCAGTTGATGGCGGTCTCGATCATGGTCAGCCTCGCTTGGGCCACCAGGGTACGAATGCGCTGGTGGTGCGTTGATAATCGCGATAGTCGTCGCCGCGCCGGATCAGCGCCTGCCGCTCGGCATGGGGAATTCCGGTCGCGAACAGCAGCGCGGCCAGCATCAGAGCCTGAACCAGCAGCGGCAGCCACCACACTTCCGAACCGAACGCCAGCGGCACGTAGCTCCACCAATGCAACCACTCGAAGAAATAATTGGGATGCCTGGAAAGCCGCCAGAGCCCGGAGCGGCAAGTCCTGCCGCGATTGGCGGGGTCGTTGCGCCAGGCGGTCAGTTGATGATCGGCGACCGCCTCACCGGATACCGCAACGATCCAGATCACGATGGCCAGACCGATTTGCCAGGTGTCCGGAGTCTCAGACAGATTGGCCAGCGCCAGGAAGGGCGATGAAAAAACGACCACAGTGAACGCCTGGGCCTGATAAAACAGGAAGAATTTCATCTGGGTCCGGTCTTTCCAATGGGATCGAAGATAGGCATAGCGACTGTCTTCGGGTGCCCGGGCGCTGCGCCGCAGGATGTGCCGCGCAAGTCGCGCCGCCCAAACGGCCGGTAGCAGCGCGAGCAACGTCCGCAGCCAAGGGTCTCCGCGTCCGAGCAACGCGTACGCGATCGCGAGCACTCCGATCGATGCCGCCCATACCACATCGACCAGATTGGCATTCGAGGTTCGCCGCTGCTGCCACCAGAAGGCCGCGAACACCAGGCTGCAGCCCAGCCAGCCGTACAGTGCAAGTTTCAGCGGAAACAGGCTCAACGGCATCACTGGCTCCCAAGCGGCGGCATCTTGCGAGGTCTGCTCGCGGGACTGGAGACGGGTTGCGGCGCAGGTCGGATGTCAGGCATCGGTGACCGCGACACCGTCGTAACGGTTCGACAGCCACATCAGCAACGGCATGCTGAGAGCCCACACCACGCCGACCGCGGAAAGCGCCAGCGTCATGTTGCCGACCAGGTCGGCGGCACCCAGACCTGCACCGCCGAAGTATGCCAGAGGGCCGGCTACGGCACCGAGCGCGGCAGCCAGCAGCCGGCGTGATTTCAACCAGCGGAACGTGATGTTCAATGTGGTCGCGAACAACATCCACATCGCGACGATCCAGTGCGGCGCCGCGCCTTCGATCAAGGTGCCGGAGGAGTAGCGGATCAGGCCGAGACTGACCAGCACCGAGTCCATTGCAAGTCCGAGCAGCCCCGCCAGCAGCACCAGGGTCAGTTCGCGGCCGGGAGACCTGGCCCGCATCAGGTGCCAGACGATGATGCCGCAGGACACCGCGGTTCCCAGCCAGGGCTGCTGATGGGCCGCGCCGAGTACGCACGCGAACCAGCCGAGCTGGAACGCCAGGAAATTGGAAAGGGTCGACATGCGCTGGCTCCGCTAGATCGTGCAGTCGGCGAGCGGTGCCCGCCGACATCCGGGTTTCGTCAACAGCATCTGGACGTTACCGATCGTGCGTTCGGCAAATCCGGCCTCCGAGTAGCAAAGGTAAAACTCCCACATCCGGACGAAGCGATCGGAAAACCCGAGTTGGCGCACCCGATCGATCCGCTCGAAGAAACGCCGCCGCCAATGTTGCAAGGTCGTGATGTAGTGCGGGCCGATGTCATCCAGATGAAACAGCCGCAAGTCGGTGGTTCTGGCCAGCGACTGCAGCATCGCCGTGACCGAGGGCAGACAGCCGCCGGGAAAAATATAGCGCTGGATGAAGTCCACGGAGTGTTTGGCCTGCTCGTAAATCGGGTCGGCGATGGTGATGGTTTGCAGCAGCATCATGCCGTCATGCTGCAGCAGTTCGCCGCACTTTCTGAAATAGGTGTCGTAGTAGGCGTGGCCGACCGCCTCCAGCATCTCGATCGAGACGATCTTGTCGAAACGGCCGCGGAGTTGCCGATAGTCCTCCAGCAGCACGGTCACGCGGTCGGCGAGGCCGGCCTCGGCGATGCGTTGCCGGGCCAGTTCAAACTGCTGCGCGGAAATCGTCGTGGTAGTCATCCGGCATCCATAGCGGGATGCCGCGTGCAGCGCGAATCCGCCCCAGCCGGTCCCGATCTCGAGCAGGTGATCGTCCGGACGAAGTGCGAGCTTGCGGCAGATCAGGTCGTTTTTCGCGACCGAGGCATCGAACAGGGTCGCGCCCGGATCGGAAAAGATCCCGCACGAGTACATCAGCGTGTCGTCGAGGAACAGCCGATAGAATTCGTTGCTGAGGTCGTAATGGGCGGCGATATTCCGCCGACTCCCTCTCGGCGTATTGCGATGCAGCCAGTGATACATGCGGAACAACGGTCGTGCTGCAAGGGCGACTCCCTTCTCGAGACCGTCCATCGTCGCCCGATTCGCCGCCAGGATACGCAACAAGGCGGTCAGGTCGTCGCAACTCCACTGCCGGTCCATGTAGCTTTCGGCGGCGCCGATACTGCCGCGCAGCGCAATGCGCCGGTAGGCCGAAGGGTCATGAACGTGCAGCGAGGCTTCGAGGATGCAGCGATCGGTCTTGGAGCCGAAGCGATGGACACCGCTGGGGTCTTGCAGACTCAGCCGTCCGTCGCGCAGCTTCGACAGACGCTTCATGACCTGCCGGCGGAACAGCGGGGCGGCGATCGTTCGCCGCGAAAGCCCAGGTCGGGGGATGGATGAATCGCTCATCGTTGTCTCACTGCTGCCTGGTCTGCCGAAATCCGTCGACTGCCGGATGGTCGAAAACGGGAACACCTTTCGCCCACAGCCGTGCCGCTTCCCAGTGGATTCCGGCGATCACCTTCAGCGTCATCAACGGCTGGCGCAGTAGCGTGATGGCCAGATGACGGCTGGTAATGGGCTCTCGGCGTAAGGCCAGGGTCGCGTCGAACAGTCGGTCGTCGCCGCGCAGGACGTCCATGTGTACGGCGAGGCGGTCGCCCGGGATGTCGCTGCGCCAGACGTAGTCCAGTTCCATCGGCAGGAACGGCGAGACGTGCAGCGTCTTGGCGAAGCGCAGTGGGGTCGGAGTCCCGGCCGGCGTCGGTGATCCGAGTACATAGAGGCGCCGCTCGCGCCAGGGCGTGTTGGTCACCTCGGCGACCAGCGCGTCCACCGCGCCGCCCGCCCGATCGAAGCAGTAAAAGATGCTGATCGGATTGAAGCAATAACCGAAGTACCGCAGGTGGGTCAGCAGCCGGATCGGCCCTTGCGGCCGCTGCCCCAGCGCGTCCGCAACGGTTTGGCGCACGGCTTCGGCCAAATCCTGACGCGGATCCCCGAAATGGTCTTCGCGGCGGAATCGCGCGATCGCCGGCCGCCGGGTGGACCAGAGCCAGCGACCGTCGAACACCCGGTCCAACTCATCGAGATCGAGGTAGAGCATGAACAGGCGGTAGCGGAATGCGTGCGCTTTCGGTTGGAACCGCCGATGGACCACGGTGCCGCGGTAGAGGCTGCTGTTCACGCCGAAGACGCCTCCGTGGTGAGTGCCGTACAAACGCGATCGGCGCTGTTGACACCGTCCTCGTGGAATCCGTAACCCCAATAAGCTCCCGCAAACCAGGTGCGGCGGACACCGTTGATCGCGGCCCATCGTTGCTGGGCGGCCTCCGAGCGGGCGGTGAAAACCGGGTGTCGGTAGATCGTTCGGGCGATGATTCGATCCGGCCGGATCGCGGCCGTGTGGTTCAGCGTGACCAGAAAAGTCGCGGAGGTGTTCAGCCGCTGCAGGATGTTCATGTTGTACGTCACCGCGACGCGATCCTGCTCTCGTGCCGTGCGATGGTAGTTCCACGACGCCCAGGCCAGGCGCCGCCGCGGCAGCAGCCCGGTATCGGTGTGCAGCACGGCTTCATTCTGCTGATAGGGGATCGCCCCGAGAACGGCATTCTCGTCCGCCGTCGGGTCGGCGAGTATGGCCAGCGCGTCATCGCTGTGGCACGCCAGGATCACCTGGTCGTAGCGCTCGGCGGATGCGCCGAGCGCGGTCACCAGGACTCCCTCGCGAGACCGTTCGATCCGGGTCACCCGGCTGTTCAATCGAATCCGCCCGGCGAAAGGTACGACCAGCTTTCGGACATACTCCCGTGATCCCCCGGCGATCACATACCACTGCGGGCGGTCATTGACGGTCAACAGGCCGTGGTTGTGGAAGAACCGGACGAAGAAGGGTAGCGGCATGTCGTGGACGGTATCCGGCGTCGCGGACCAGATCGCAGCCGCCATCGGCAACAGGTAATCGTCGCGGAATGCCGGGCCGTATTCCCGGGCGGTCAGGTATTGTCCGAGTGTGACGGTCACCTCCGGCTGCGCCAGGATACGCGGCGCTTCCCGGTTGAACCGCAGGATATCGCGAATCATTCGGTAGAAGCGCGGACGCAGCAGATTGCTGCGTTGAGCGAACAGGGTATTGAGATTGCTGCCGTTGTATTCCAGGCCGGTGCGCTCGCAGCTCAGGCTGAAACTCATCTCGGTGGCCAGTCCCGAAACCCCCGATTCCCGCAGCAGCGCGATGAACTTCGGATAGGTGCGGTCGTTGTAGACGATGAACCCGGTATCGATGGCCCACTCTCTGCCATCGTGGCAGACGTCGTGGGTGTGGGTGTGTCCGCCGACGTAGTCGTTGGCCTCGTAAACCGTGATGTCATGCGCCGAATGCAGTCGCCGGGCACAGGTCAGCCCGGCGATGCCGGTGCCGATGATCGCGATCTTCACTTCGGGGTTCCTTGCCTAGAGACGGCGTTTGATGGTTCGGATCACTCCGGACAATAGCGGGACACGCTCGTAGAGGAAAGCACCCATATCGAAGTAATCGCGGTGGTAGAACACCCGGTCGGTGAAACGCAGATGGCTGACTCCGCCGAGCGTCATCACGCCGTGCTTCCGGAACCGCTCGTGTTCGAACTGCATCGACCAGATGAGCGCGGCACGCCCGTCTTGCACGAATTCGTCGTCGAAGTCGAAACGGCAACGGATCACGCCCTGGTACAGGCGTCGATAGTATTCCCGGAGCGCCGGGAGTCCGCTGAGTTCGTGCACGGGATCGATGAATGTGACATCCCGGCTGTAAATCTCGTCCAGCAGATCGAGGCGGGTCGCATCCAGTCGATTGAAGACGTCCTTGAAGTGCTGCAAGATCGGCGACATCGGCAACTCCAGATTACAAGACAGGCCCCGCCCTCGAACCTCCCGATGACACCGGCCGGGTGCCTCGGGAGCGGTGATGGGCTTCGAACGTTCCGCGCAACGCACCGCGCTTCCGCGCTGCCGCCGCTGCTCAGACAGACCATGATCGGAACGAAAAAGTTCGCGCGATCGCTCGCCGGTCGATTGGCTCTCGGGCGGCGTCCGCGCTGTCGGTGGCATCCGCCGCCGCGGGTCATGCGATAATGCATCGGCGAGTGACCTGACCATGGAGTGCCACGAATGAGCGAGTTGATTGTATTTGCCTGCAAGGACGATGCGACCGCGTACGAGATGCGCGCAGCGCTTGCGAAGATGCAGAAGAATTATCTGATCGAAATGGAGGACATCGTCGTCGTTCACAAGGACGATGCCGGGAAAGTCAGACTGGATCAGGCGGTCAATCTGACCGCGCAAGGTGCGGTGGGCGGTGGATTCTGGGGGTTGTTGATCGGCATGTTGTTCCTGAACCCGTTGCTGGGCGCAGCGGTCGGCGCGGGCGCCGGAGCCATCAGCGCGTCTTTGACCGACATCGGCATCAACGACACTTTCATGAAAGAACTGGGCGAGACCCTGACCCCGGGTTCCGCCGCGCTGTTCGTGCTGTTGCGGAAGGTCACGGCCGACAAGCTGCTCGAGGCTTTGAGCGAGTTTTCCGGCCGCGCCAAGGTCTTGCAAAGCTCGCTGTCGAAGGATCAGGAGCAGGACTTGCGCGCGGTCGTCGAAGGCAACAAGGCCGGCTGACCGTGCCCGCGACCACCCATCATTCAGACGCCTCTGAGGGAGAGCGATGACAAAGTATCGAAAATTCGCCTGCTCGGCTTGCGGTTACATCTACGACGAGGCGGAGGGTGACCCGGATTCGGGCATCGCTCCCGGCACGCGTTGGGAGGACATTCCGGAGGAGTGGATCTGTCCCGAGTGCGGCGTGGACAAGAGCTATTTCGAGCCGGCCGACTGACCGGCCGGGAACCTTCGCCGTGATGCGGCGGCGTCTCGGCGATCTTGGTGCCGGTCCTGTCGGGCACCGTGGCCGGGGGGTAGAGGTTGCTCAAGCCGCCCGATTGGGCGGGGCGCGGCAGCGCCGGTCCGCGACACGGAATCGACCGGAAGAGCCGCCGAGACGATCTCCGTTGGCGCCGGATCTCCCTGAGGTTTCCGGTGCGATTGACCGTCGGCGACGAGTTGCGTATGCTTCAATCGCCGGCGGCGCCCATCGGGCGGAAGGACCGCGGGCACTGACCGATTGCGACACGAATGAACTTCTTCTTCCCGATCGCGCTGGCGATTCTGGCGATCTACGCGTATCTCGACAGTAATGACAATTTTCTGATCGGGATCGCGGTGATGTTTGTCATCTGGCTGGCAGCGTGGATCTACGACCACTTCCGCCGTTTCTTTCCCAAGAGCGAATAGCGAACCCCTGTGCGCCGGACATTGGGGATACCCGTCACCATGCATCGTCGCGCGGCGACACGCCCATCGCGCGCTTTCCCGGCGGGGGTGAAGACCAGTGCAGGCCGCCTGCGCGCCGAGAGGCTGTGAAAAAGACCGTTGCGAGCGGCACGAGTGCAAGGCGCCCGGAGCGCAGGAACCGGAGCGTACAGGGAGTACATGAGGCGTTCGAGCACCGCGCAGAAGGTCTTTTCACAACCTCTCAGGCGGTCCGAGCCATGGCCGGTTTGCTTCGGGGGTTACCATTCCAGGTCGGGACATGACAATCGACTCTCGACGCGGCCTGCTCGGGCCGAATGGCTTGACGATGCTGGCCGCCCTCGGCGGGCTGATCGGTGTCGCGATGGGCGCGCTGGGTGCTCACGCGCTGCGGGCGAGCCTAGGGGCGGAGGCGATGGCGCTGTTTCATACCGCCGTGCAGTATCAGCTCTGGCACTGCGTTGCGGTTCTGGCCATCGCTCAGATGTGGCGGTCCACGCCCGGCGCGCGTCTGTTGGGCTGGAGCTGCGCCGCGATGCTGGCCGGTGTCCTGCTGTTTTCCGGTAGCCTGTTCGCACTCAGCATCACCGGGCTGCGCTGGTTGGGCGCGATCACGCCGATCGGCGGGTTTTGCTTCATGGCCGGCTGGGCAATGGTGATCATCGACCGTCTGACGGTCATCCGTGACGAGGTGTGACGCCGCGAGTCGCCGTTCTCTCCGTCTTTGATCCTCGACGCGGGCGAGGTTCCCTGGCCTGGGCCGAAGGTACGGACGGCGTGACGCTCGGAACGGATCCGTCACGGCCGGTATACCGAATTTTCCGGACCGTCCGCGGTCCATAGAGTTGGTTTCCGCACCGGTCCGGTGTGGATTTGACACGGCCGGTCGTCGAACGCACCGGCCGAAACGCTCAGTATCGAGGCAAAGCCAGTGCGCGAACACATCCCCCAAGCAGTCCTGCGGGCCGACTATACGCCGCCCGAGTATCTCGTCGACACGGTCGATTTGACCTTCGACCTGGATCAGCAAGATACGCGGGTGTCCTCGACACTCCGGATGCGCCGCAATCCCGAAGTGGCCGCCGAGACGCGCCGGCTGGAATTGAACGGCGAGTGTCTGGTGTTGGAGTCGGTGCACCTGGACGGACGGCCGCTGGCCCCGGGCGCATTCGTGACCCTCGAGTCCAGCCTGATCATTTCCGAGGTCCCCGATCGGCCGTTCACGTTGGAAATCGTCACCCGGATCAATCCCGAGGGCAATCTGGCCCTTGAAGGGTTGTTCGCCTCAAAAGGCCTGTTGTGTACGCAATGCGAGGCCCACGGCTTTCGCAAGATCACGTACTTTCTGGATCGGCCGGACGTGATGGCGCGCTATACCACGACGCTGATCGCCGATCGTTCGCGTTATCCGGTGCTGCTGTCGAACGGCAACCGGGTGGCCTGCGGTGACTTGTCGGGCGGCCGGCACTGGGTGAAATGGGAGGACCCGTTCCGGAAGCCGTCCTATCTGTTCGCGCTGGTCGCGGGCGACCTCTGCTGCCGGGAAGACACGTTCGTGACTGCCTCGGGCCGCACCGTCGCTTTGCAGATCTATGTCGAGGCACACGATCTGGACAAGTGCGCCCATGCGATGGAATCGCTGAAGCAGGCGATGCGCTGGGACGAGCGGGAGTACGGCCGCGAATACGACCTCGATCGGTACATGATCGTCGCGGTCGGCCATTTCAACATGGGGGCGATGGAAAACAAGGGCCTCAACATCTTCAACACGAAGTTCGTGCTGGCCCGAACGGATACCGCGACCGATGCCGACTACGAGCATGTCCAGGGCGTGATCGCGCACGAGTATTTCCACAACTGGACCGGCAACCGGATCACCTGTCGCGACTGGTTTCAACTGAGCCTGAAAGAGGGGTTGACCGTGTTCCGCGACCAGGAATTCACCGCCGATCACACGTCGCGGGCGGTCAAACGGATCGATGACGTGAACCATTTGCGGGTCAGGCAGTTCGCCGAGGATGCCGGACCGCTGGCCCATCCGGTGCGTCCCGAGTCGTATATCGAGATCAACAATTTCTACACGCTGACCGTGTACCAGAAAGGCGCGGAAGTGGTCCGGATGATCCGGACGCTGCTGGGGGCCGAGGGTTTCCGGCGCGGTTGCGATCTGTATTTCCAGCGGCACGACGGGCAGGCCGTGACCTGTGATGATTTCGTGCGCTGCATGGAGGATGCCACCGGCGTGGGCTTGGGGCAGTTCCGTCTCTGGTACAGTCAGGCCGGGACACCGGAGCTGCAGCTGGACTCGCGCTACGATGCCGCGGAGCGGACCCTTTCGCTGACCGTGCGGCAGAGTTGTCCGGCGACACCGGGCCAGGCCGACAAGCAGCCGTTCCACATTCCGTTCGCGGTCGGTCTGCTCGACCGGCAAGGCCGTGACCTTCCGGTGCAACTGGAAGGAGAGAAGGAAGGGCCGACCGGCACCCGCGTGTTGGACCTGGTCGCCGCGGAGCAGACCTGGTGCTTCACGAACCTGGCGGAAGCTCCGGTGTTGTCGCCGCTGCGCGGCTTTTCCGCGCCGGTGCGATTGAACCATCCCCGCAGCGATCAGGAACTCGCGTTTCTGTTTGCGCACGACAGCGACACGTTCAATCGCTGGGACGCGGCTCAGCAACTGGCGGCCAAGCTGATTCGCGGGCGCATGGCCGCCGGGTCGAGCGCCGACGATGCCGATCCGGGTGCGGTAGGTGTGCTGATCGAGAGCTACCGCAAGGTCGTCGCCCAGTCGTGGCAGGATCTGTCGTATCTGGCACTGCTGCTGGCTCTGCCTTCGGAGGAGTACGTCGGTTCCTCGCTCGCGGTCGTCGATCCGGAAGCCGTGCATCAGGCACGGCAGCAAATCAAGCGCGAGCTGGCGGCAGCACTGTGTGCCGAGTTCGATGCGCTTTACCGGCAGCATCACCGCGAAGAGGCCGGTCGCCACGATGCAGACGCCGTTGGCCGGCGGCGGCTGAAGAACGTCTGCCTCGGTTATCTGATGGAACTCGAATCCGAGGACGCCTACCGCCTGTGCGCCGCGCAATTCGCCACCGCGTCGACGATGACCGATCAGTCGGCGGCATTCGGCCTGATCGTCAACAGCTGCCATCCGGAGCGGGAACGGGTGATCGATGATTTCTACCGGCAGTGGAAGGGCGAATCGCTGGTGATCGACATGTGGTTTGCCACGCAGGCGACCTGTTCGTTACCGGGAACGCTGGACGCCGTGAAGTCGCTGCTGAAGCATCCGGATTTCGACCTGAAGACGCCGAACCGCGTGCGGGCGCTGATCGGGGCATTTTCGCAATCCAATCCGGTCGGGTTCCATGTCCGCGGCGGCGCCGGCTACGAGTTTCTGGCCGATCACGTGATCGCGCTGAACGAGCTGAATCCGCAGGTCGCGTCCCGCATGCTGGGGGCTTTGACCCAGTGGCGGCGGTATCATCCGGATCGGCAGGATTTGATGCGCAGGCAGTTGCAGCGGATCGTCGACACCGCCGGCATTTCGAAGGACGTTTACGAAGTCGCGACGAAAAGCCTGGCCTAACGCGCGGTGCCGCCCGGCGGAGGACGGATCATGAAAGCGATGGTGTTGAATGCGCTCGGGCCGGTCACCGCCGACATCGCCCCGCTGCAGTGCCGGGACCTGCCGGAACCAGCGCCGGGAGATCACGACGTGGTGATTCGCGTCACCGCCTGCGGCGTCTGCCACACCGAATTGGACGAGATCGAGGGCAGGGCGACTCCGCCACGCCTGCCGGTGGTCCCGGGACACCAGGCGGTAGGCGCCGTGGTCGCGGCAGGACGCGCGGTCGGCGGACTGCTGGAGCCCGGTCAGCGCGTCGGAGTGGCCTGGATCTTCTCGGCCTGCGGCGAATGCCGGCACTGCCGCGACGGCGATGAAAACCTGTGTGCCGGGTTTCGCGCGACGGGTCGCGATGCCGATGGCGGCTATGCCGAGTACATGAAGGTTCCGGCGGCATTCGCCCACCCGATTCCGTCGGTCTTTTCCGATCTGGAGGCGGCACCGTTGCTGTGCGCCGGGGCGATCGGCTACCGCTCGCTGCGGCTCGCCGGGCTGCGTGACGGCGAGCGGCTGGGACTGACCGGCTTCGGCGCCTCGGCTCATCTGGTGTTGAAGATGGTCCGCCACCGCTACCCGAATGCCGAAGTCTACGTGTTCGCGCGGCGGCCGGAAGAGCGCTCGTTCGCCTGCGAGCTCGGCGCGGTGTGGGCCGGTGATACCGGCGAGCAGGCACCGCAGACGCTGCATGCGATCATCGACACCACGCCGGCGTGGCTGCCGGTAGTCAAGGCGCTCGAGAACCTGGAGCCCGGCGGGCGCCTGGTGGTCAACGCGATCCGCAAGGAGGACAGCGACAAGTCCGCGCTGGCCGCAATCGACTATCCGAAGCACCTGTGGCTGGAGAAGGAGATCAAGAGCGTCGCCAACGTCAGCCGTCGCGATGTGCGCGAGTTCCTGGCTCTGGCGGCCGAGATGGGATTGCGGCCGGAGGTCGAGGTCTACGCGCTGGCGGACGCCAACCGGGCGCTGGTCGATCTGAAGCTGAAGCGGATTCGGGGAGCCAAGGTGTTACGCATCGATTGAGACGAGCGCGGTCGGACGCCATCCGGTCGGGCCGTCAACGGTCGCCGGCCGCGTGCCGTTCGCAATAGCTGAACAGCAGTTGCCATTCGCGAAGCTGGATCCTCCGGCACAGCATCTCGGCGGGAACGGCACCGAGCCGGGAGTGTTCGCACAGATCGACGAACGCGAACGGATCCCACTGTGACTGTTCCCGCAGGAAGCGGGTTTCGGCCAGTTCCCGTTCACCCTGCGCGAGCGCGCGTGCGGCCGTGCACAGCTCCGGGAACACCGGATGGCGAACGACCCGCTGGAACCAGTACTTGCTGTTCCAACTGTCCGGTTCCCGGCGGTGCAGGATCGCGTGCCAGTAACTGCCGGTGGTAGTCGTGATGGACTGAGTGATCCGGTGACTCTGGTCCAGGAAGTCATGGTACAGCCAGAGACCCGCCAGACAGGCCTCGGCCATCGAGCGGTCGATCACGCGCCGGGGGGCGAATGCGCGATCCGGGTCGAGGCTCTCCAGCGCCGCGAGTACCGCGAGATTCGGGCTGCCGGGCCCGAGTTCCATCATTCGCTCTTCGCTCAGCAAGGTCTTGAATGCCGATTGGTCGATCAGAAAACTGGACATCTTGCGCCGGTCCTCCCGCCGAAAATCGTCAAAGGGTATCGATCTGCCGCAACGATACCCGGTCCGCTGATTCGGCGCCATGCCGTTGTGTCCGGGGCTCCCCGGATTGCCGAATGATCGGTTCGGGGTGACGGCCAGGCAAATACGATGAGCGTCAGAGGCGGGGTCGGGTTTTGGCTGATGCTGGCGGCACTGCTCGCGGCGGTTGCCTGGTGGCTCCTCGGGTCGCGGCCGGCGGTGGAGACGCCGGCGAGCCGGAACAAGTTTGCCACGGTGCTGGCCGCTTGGAGGCGCGCCGCCGCGGAGCGCCCGGCGCCGAATCTTCCGGCGCGTCCGATCGCCTTTCCGCGAGACCACGGTGCCCATGCCGAAGTCCCCGCGGAACACTGGGATCTGTTGATTCGTGCCGGCGCCGGGGAGCACCCGTTCCTGCTGCACGTCTCGCTGGCCCGGCTCGGCGCGGCGGCCGAAGCGGCGGATCGGCCGTCACGCTGGGGCGCCAGCCAGTTTTTTCGCGCGGCCGTGTCCATGACCGATCTCCGCAGCGGTCGCGATCGCCGTCACCAGCGCTACGCGCGCAGCGCGCTGGGGCTCAGCGGGTTCGCTTCCGATCCGCCCCGCGTCTGGATCGGCGACAACCGACTGGAGTGGCCGGGGGAAGCCGGGGCACCGAACGGGCTGCGAGTGACCCTCAGGGAGCCGCGGCTGACGGCGGATCTGCGGATCACGCCGGTGAAGACGGTCCGGACCGCGGATTCGTCGTCGCAGTGGAGTGAACGCTGGCATGGCTATGTCATTCCGCGCGCAGCGGTCGCGGGCGAATGGGCCGAGACCGGCGAGGCGTTGCCCGTGCAAGGGATCGCCTGGCTGTCGCACGGCTGGGGGGAATTGCCGCCGGTCGGAGGACAGATCGCATTCGACCGCTGGACGCTGTTGCTCGACGATGAGACCGAACTGGCATTGCTGCACCTGCGGCGTCGCGACGGCACGGGCGAAGGAACGTTCCAGGGCATCCGGATCGCCCCGGACGGAACCCTCGAGCGGCTGGATGCGGACGCAGTCCGACTTCGGCCGTTGGCTTTCGAGGACGGATTTGCGACGCGCTGGCGGTTGCAGGTGCCCGACAAGGCTCTGGATCTGAAACTGATCGCCGCGCCGCGCGACAGGCAACGCATGGATCAGCCGGCAGCGTTGGAGCGGGCGCTGGCGATCGAACGGACCGGTGCCGAAGGTCGACCGGCCGGTTGGGGATTCCTAGAACCGGACGGATTTTGATCCGTGAGCGGTTTGAAGCGGTAAGATACGTCGCAGCGCGATCCGCTCGGTCGACTGACGATGACGTCCCAACGAAGCATCCGAACCCTTTGGTTGGCAGCCTTGGTCTCGCTCGGCGCGTGTTCCGACGGCGCGGACGAGTCGGTGACTCATTCCGCGGTGGGGCCGGTGCCGGAAAGCCCGCAGCGCCGCGGTGATCCCGAACGCGGCTATCAGGCGCTGGTCAATGAGCCGTATATCCGCTGCGGCCTGCCGTACAGCGCATACCGGCAACTGCAGGCGCCGGCGTCACCGCGGCAATCGATCGAGGGACGGGAGGGCCGGAATGCCGAGTTGCCCTATCAGCTCACTTCGTACACCACTGCCGCCGGTGTGGAACTGGTGGTCAACAACTGCCTCGCCTGTCACGCAGCGGAATTCAACGGCCGGCTGATCGTCGGGCTGGGCAACGAATCGCTGGATTTCACCGAAGACCCCGCTCTGCGTGCGGAGGCGGCGGGCGCCTATGTCGAGGATCCTGCGGAGGTTCGGGAATGGCGCCGCTGGGTCGACCGCTTGCGCGTGTTGCGGCCCTACACGGTCACCGACACCGTCGGCGTCAATCCGGCGATCTCGATCACGCTGGCGCTGCTCGCGCACCGCGATCCGGTCACGTTGGCCTGGTCCGATCGGCCCCTGATGGAACCGCCCCCGCCGACGCCGGTGCCGACCAGCGTGCCGCCCTGGTGGCGCATGAGCAAGAAGCATGCGCTGTTCTACAACACCGAGGGCCGCGGTGATCATGCCCGGATCATGATGCTGGGTGCGCTGTTGTGCGCCGAGAATCCGGACGAAGTCAAAGCCATCGATGCCTACGCGCCGGACATCCGCGCTTATCTGGCCTCGATCAAACCGCCGGCCTGGCCGTTCGGGATCGACCGCGCGCTGGCGGCCGGCGGCGAGCCGGTATTCCAACGCGTGTGTGCCGGCTGTCACGGCACCTATGGCGACCCGTCGAGTTACCCGAACACGGTCGTGGATTTGGCGACGATCGGTACCGATCCGGTCATGGCTCAATTTTTTGCGACCGACGGCCGCGCGGATCGGTTCGGTCGCTGGGTAAAGCGCTCTTACTACGGCGAGTTGGCGGTTTCGGCACCGGCACCCGGCTATATCGCGCCGCCGCTCGATGCGGTCTGGGCGACGGCGCCTTATCTGCACAACGGGTCGGTCCCGACGATCGAAGCCTTGCTCGATAGCCGCAAGCGGCCGACATTCTGGACGCGCTCGTTCCGTTCCGACGATTACGACCCGCTGGCCTTGGGGTGGCGGTATCGTTCGCTGCCGGAGGGGAAGACGGGAACCCGGGACCGCAAGGAGCGGGCACGCATCTATGACACGAGCCTGCCGGGTTACTCCAATCGGGGTCACACCTTCGGCGATGCGTTGAGCGACGACGAGCGCCGCGCCGTGCTGGAGTATCTGAAGACCCTGTAACCGGAAGCGGGCACACCCGGCCCGACGCCGCGCATAAATTCTCCGAGTCGCATCATAAATGTTATGAGCCGGGCGCGGCGTGCCGCCTGGTCGCCGGAGTGCCGGGTATTTCGCGGATTCGCGGCATCATAATTCCTATGAGGCGCCGTCGCGGACGGCGCTCACAGACCTCTGCCGGCGCATCGGCGATTCTCGACAAATCAACCTGTTACCCAAACTTTCCCGGCGACGTGCGGTGCTGGCACGGGATCTGTAGCGCCTGTCACCAAACGCCGTCCCGAAGTCTCTGCTGATCCCAACGAGTTCGATCGTGGCCACATCGCATGCACACCCCATACCGAATCCGGTTACAGACGATCCCAAGCGGCTACCGGGGTACGCTGAGAACGATCGGACACGTCGGCGAGCTGATCCGGCGCGGCGCAAAAGATTTTCTCGTCCGGCGGACCGCCGTCGCGATCCTCCGGCAGTGCGCGGTCAGACCGAAGGACTACCTCGGGGAGATCAAGGCGCTGTTCGAGTGGGTGCAGCGGAACGTCCGTTACACCAGAGACATCTTCCGGGTCGAAGTGCTGCATTCGGCGCGGCGAATGCTGGAACTGCGCGCCGGCGACTGCGACGACATGACGATCCTGCTGGGTGCGCTGTTGGAAGCGGTCGGCCACCCGGTGCGTCTGGTCGTGACCGGTCACGATCCGCAGCGCCAGGATCTGTTCAGCCACATTTATCCGGAAGTCTTGCATCAGGGGCGCTGGATTCCGTTGGACGCGACGATGCCGCATCCGATGGGCTGGGTACCCATGGCGCCGGTCAAGAAGACCTTCGACATCGACAGGAGACCCGAGATGGCTGCCAGTGATAGTGAGTTTCTGGGTTCCTCCGCGGCAGTCCCGGTGTGGCTGCCGGGCGTGCTGCGTTCGGTCCGCGGCGGCGCGATCGGCGCCCGGGATCCGCGCATCAGACTGCTGTGGACGCTGTTGAAGCAGCGGCAGGTGCTGCGCCGCAGTCCCTGGCTGATGACGGCGCTACGCCGGATCTGGAACGGCGGACTGCCGGCGCGACCGCACCCGCGGACCGCCGCCCGCATCGTCCGAACGCTACGGCTGTGGGCGGTGCTGCCGCCGCGATCGACGCCTTCGCGGCCGGTGGCCGCCTCGCCGCCGCGACCCATCGATCCGCGTGTCGTGATGCGGGCGATCCGCCCAGTGGCGCTGCAACCGATCGCGACTTTGCGACCGGCCACGTTGCAGCCGGTTCGTCCGGTGCAGGTGCAGCGGCTGTCGTACAGGGCGGCACGGCGATGAACGGCCGCTGCCCGAAATGCCGGGCATCGCTCGCTGGGGCGGTCGGTCGTTCGCATCGCTGCCTGTCGCCGGCCGACCGGCGGTATCGGGCGTTCCATCGGTGCGAACCGTCCCGTGTCGTCAAGGTCCGCTGCTCGCGGCTGATTCCGCCAGTCGTCGTCGACCTCGGCGAGTTGGTCGGCGTGATCTACCGTTGCGACAAGGAGCAAGCCGGGCGCCCGCAGACTTACCTCCATCGGATGGAGACACCGCCGCGCTTGGTCAGCAATGTCGAGGGGACGCAGTTGTACGTGGTGGGAGGACGATACCGCGTGACGGCCCGGGGAATCGAGGGCTGACCCGCCGCTGCGGCGGTGAAGAGGAGGGCAAACCCATGAAACGAGGCGAACCACTGGGCCTGGACGAACTGATGATCGTGAACCCGACGCCCTCGGCCGACGAGGCCCGGTTCTTTCTCGGAGAAGACGGCACGCTGTATCAGGTGCAGCCGCGTCGGCGAGGACGCGGTGCCGCGGTCGCCGGTCCTTCGCCGGACGAAGGGGTCGGGGCGGGTGTCGATCCGGGTCGGCATTTCCTCGGTGCCGATGGCGCCCTCTACGAGGTCGTCGAATGGCTGGAACCGACCGCACCGGGCTCTTCGGCCCGCTAGCACGTCACGAGTTGTTGTCGAGAACGCAGGAGGTTGCCATGGCAAAGGTGCAAGGCGTCAAAGAGAAACTTCATTCACCGCTGTACGATGCCTTCTTCGTGAAGCAAGAAGCAGGCAAGACCTTCAAGGACTTCATGACCGATCCGCGGGTCATCCGCTTTTTCGTGGACGTGCAGAACAAGACCAAGTTGGAGACCAATCTGCAGGCGTCCGGGGTGCTGCCGAGTCTGAACACGTTCGAAGCACGAGCGATGCGGGTCGTGGTTTCCAGCCTGCATCGCTTCGACCCCGGCAAGCGCACCGGTGAAGTCAAGGCCGAGCGCAACGAAGCCGAGCTTCTCGCCGACCTGATTTACCACTCGGTCACCACGCTGATCGTCGGCGAGAAGATCATGATCGAAATGCCGACGTTCTGGTTTCCGGCCGGTGCCGGCGTCAGTCCCGGGTTCCCGACCGTCTCCAATCACGGCGAGCCGGATCCCACCGCGACCTTCCGCTTCGCCGAACCGGTGTACATCGAACCGCAGCAGAACTTTCGGGTGGAGATGGCGTTTCCCCAGGGGGTGCCGGGAGGGGATGTGACGCCGCCGGATCCCAACCGGCTGGCCGGCGTCGTCGGCCCACTCCGAATCTGGGTCGTGTTGGACGGTTACCTGACGCGCGACGTGCAGTAGCCGGCCGTTTTCAGCAGGAGACAGGTCATGAGGTATTCGAGCGAAAACGAGGCGGCGGGGATCAGCGGGCTGGGTTATCTCGGACAGCTCCGCCAGGGTCCGGATGGCCGGCTCTACCAATACGTGCAGGGCGTGGATGGCCTGGGCAATCCGGTCGGGTTTTGGCGTCGAGTGAGACGCCTGGCCCGGCGGGCCGTCGCGAGGGCGCTACCGATCGCCCGCCAATTCGCTCCGTTGATTCCCGGTGGAGCGGCCGCGCTGACGGCGGTCACGCCTCTGCTGAAGACGGCGGGCGTTGCGGGTCTCGGCGAGCTGTACCAAGCACCCGACGGGTCGTTGTACCGATTGCAGCAACCCGTGGAAACCGGGATGCAGGGCCTGGAACAGCCGTTGGAGGTCGGTGCCTTGGGCGAGGTGCGCCAGGCACCGGACGGCGGGCTGTACCAGTGGGTCGAAGGCATGGATGGTCTTGGGGGGCCCGTCGGTTTCTGGAAAAAGCTGGCACGTCGCCCCTTGCAGACCACCGCCGAAATGCCTCCGGAGGCAGCGCCGTATCGGACAGCGGCGGCAATGGAACCGGCAGCCCTGCAGGGATTGCATGACGATG
This sequence comes from uncultured Methylococcaceae bacterium, assembly GCA_964644665.1. Classification (GTDB taxonomy): domain Bacteria; phylum Pseudomonadota; class Gammaproteobacteria; order Methylococcales; family Methylococcaceae; genus Methylotetracoccus. The sequence continues at coordinate 1,974 of CAZXXC010000035.1, read as the reverse complement.
AGGCGTTACAGGGCCTGGACGAAGATGAGGAACTGCAGGGTCTGGACGACGATCCGGAATTCGCCGGTCTCGAGGACGGCGATGACCTGATGGGCCTGGACGACGATTTGAGCGAGGAGGGAGACTTTCTCGGGACGTCCGGGTTCGACGACGGCGAAGACCTCGAGGGTTTCGATGATGGCGGCGGCATCGACGGGTATCTGAGGCAGGACGGGGTCGGCGGCCTGGAGCGGTACGAACCGGAAAGTCCGCCGCAGACGCGCTGGCACCGGCCCGCCGGCGAAGCGCCCGAGATCTGGAAGCCTCTATGGTGATGCGGTTCGGCACCGACCGTCATGTCTCGTCGGGGTGACTCGCCGGACGGATCGGTCGGTGCATCGGGCGCTTCCGCAGCCCGCTCAATCTTCGGCAGGAGAAATCGCCATGCGATCGGGATTCAACCAAACTCAAGAGCCGCTACCGGCGCGCCCGATGCCGGAAGCCGCGCCGCCGACGACCAGGGAGATCCCTTACGATTACGTCGCCCGGTTCTCGCTGCGCGGCGTACGCGGCAATCGTGTGCAGGACGTCATCAACATCAGTATCGAAGGAACGTTCGTTGCCGTCGCGATGGGCTACAGCTTCATCCCGGCGAAGCTGGCGGCGCCTCCCTCCGCCCCCATACCCTTGTTGCCGCCCCCGCCGCTGAACGACGGTGTCGGATGGCTGACCGCCAACGCCTTGTTGCCGTTGCTGGAAGACCCGCGCATGCTTGCGCAATGCCTGTTGGTTCGATGGTGCGGGATCGATTTCAAATACAGCATCGTCGACAGCGGCACCGGCCGCGAATTGCAGAATCAGCCGATACACAATATCGCCGGTCTCGGCGAATCCGGCGGCGAGCGCCCGTTCCGCCCGTTGGCCAAACCGATGATGTTTCTGCCCCGTTCGACGATCCGCATCGAGGTCGAGGAAATCTCGGAGGGCCCGATCTACGGCCACGACGACCCGGCCACGCGGCAGCGCATCGGCGCCGAGTTATACATCGTGCTGCACGGCTACAAGATGCTGGGACACGGAACCGCGCTGCCATGACCGCCGCTGCCGCCTGCGCCAGCCCTCGCGACACCGGCTATTTCGACACCTGCCAGGTGTGCGGCGTGCCGACGGATGCCGGTTATTTCGATGTCGCCAGCATGCAGCCGGCACCAACCCGGGTCGGCGAGGAAACCGAGTTGGCCCGTTACGAACTGCACCCGCAGTACTGCGGCTCGCTGCTGTATTTTGCCCAGTATGCGGAGGAACAGCCGTCCGGCAGGCAGATCATGTCCGATACCCCCGGATACGAGTGGCTGATCCTGTGCAACAACCAGCCGCGGGCGCCTTATCTTCCAACCAGCCTGATCCTGAACCCGTGGGGCTACAACGCGTTTCCCATCCACTTGCGGCTGGAGGAGGGGTGCACGATCCGACTGGTGATTCGGCATGTCGGCGGTTCGGAACGCAGCTTGTCGAGGGCCGGGGGCCGTTTGCTGGGCCGTTGCTGGTACAACCCGCGCTACGGCGGAGCGCCGCACCGCTGGTAGCGCCGCCCAGCGGCCCTTCACTGCGAATTGAAGGAGGACGCATCATGTATCTGGAGACCGGCGTCGGCCAGGTTTTCAAGCCCCGGTCGAAGTACCATCCGCCACGATTCCAGAGCCTCACGGCGCGCTGGAGGATCGAAGTTCCATATCGACAGAAATTCGCCGATTTCCGGCAGGAACTGAGCAAATCCGTCGGGTCGGTGGTATCCCAAAAGGACGACAAAGCCTGGGCCGACAAGAAGCTGCTGTCCGACAAGGAAGTCGAGAGGAATCTCAAGGGGCTGCATGCGCGGCTGGCGAAACGCCGATCGCCCCGGCTGAAGGAAGGCGATGCGGTGGAACTCGTCGCCGAACTGGTGTTTTGGAAACAGGATTTGACCGACCTATACGATGTCTCGGTGCGGGAATA